>DALYDA010000028.1:0-2955 GCA_031973435.1 Minisyncoccota bacterium | reverse complement strand
GTATGAAAATCAAACGCACAAAGCTCCCAAATGGCCTCAGGGTTATCACTATCCCTATGAAGGACAACCCCACGGTTACAGTCCTCGTACTCGTAGAAACAGGCTCAAAATACGAAACAAAGCAAAACAATGGTCTATCCCACTTTCTAGAGCATATGTGTTTCAAGGGCACCACAAAGCGACCTACAGCCCGCGCTATATCTGGCGAGCTAGACGCACTAGGTAGTCAGTACAACGCCTTCACATCTCAGGAATATACAGGCTACTATGCCAAGGTTGATGCAAAGCATTTCAAGAAAGCTTTTGATGTGGTCAGTGATATATATTTGAACTCTACTTTTCCTGAGAGCGAGATGGAAAAAGAAAAAGGTGTGATAGTCGAGGAGATCAATATGTACGAAGATATGCCACAGCGTCATGTGCAAGATTTATTTTTAGAACTTCTGTATGGTGATCAGCCAGCTGGATGGTGCATCGCAGGAACACGTGAAAATGTACGAGCGATGAAACGTAAAGACTTTGTTAATTATAAAAATGCACATTACGTACCATCTGCAACTACTGTCGTGATAGCCGGGTCTGTTTCTGAGACAGAGATGCTTGGTGAGGCCAAGAAAGTTTTTGCAAAACTTAAAAATACAAAAAAATCTCCAAAGAAAAAAGTAGTTGAAAAACAATCCAAGCCAGAGATTCTACTAAAACACAAAGCAACAGATCAGTCACACATAGTACTCGGGGTCCGAACAGACAATGTATATAGTAAAAACAATTCAACACTTGCAGTGCTCTCAACAATACTTGGAGGAGGGATGTCATCGAGACTTTTTATAAAACTTCGCGAAGAGATGGGTGTGACATATTATGTTAAATCAGATAATGATGCATATACAGATCATGGATATCTGGAAATCAGGGCTGGAGTCACAAATACTCGAGTAGAGGAAGTAATACGTGAAATTTTGAAAGAATGTGTAGATTTGAAGAAAAATTTGGTTAGTGAAAATGAATTAAACAAAGTCAAAGAATATATCGTAGGAACAATGAAGCTTGAGCTAGAGTCTAGTGATGCTTACGCTATGTTTTTCGGAGGGCAGGAAGTTATGAGAAAAAAACTTGAGGAAATAGAAGCGATAGAGAAGAAGATTCGTAAAGTCAGAGCTTCAGATGTACAAGAAATGGCCAATAAAATTTTCATAGATAAACACTTGAACCTGGCAATCATAGGTCCATTTAAAGACAAGAAGCCTTTTCTAGGTGCTTTGCATTTCTAGCAAAGACAAAACCTAAATGTTATGATGCTCTTATGAGTGAGCACCACAAAGAAATGAATGTAAATATAAGTTTCCGCACCCTGGTAAACGCAGCACTTGTTGTGCTTTTTATCCTCTTTATATTTGCCATCAAAGATATAGTCCTAGTTCTGCTAGCTTCTATAGTGGTGGCTTCTTTTGTTGAGTCAGGGGTCAAGAAACTTCGAAGACTAATCGGTTTAAATAGAACACTCTCTGTGCTTGGTATATATTTCTTAGGTTTGACTGCGGTAGTAGGAATCTTCTATGCATTCTTGCCAGTTTTTACAGATGAAGTTTCAAACTTGGTTCGATTGCTGGCGGACTATTTGCCACCTTCTAGCTTCTTGTCTGATTTTCAAAATGAGTCTACAGTCGATGGTGCGAAAGCTATAGTTTCAGGAATATCACACAATATTTCGCTCTCCTCTCTAATTTCAAAAGTTCAAGTTTTTGTGGCTGGTATTTCTGGAGGTTTTATAAATGCTGTATCAGTTTTGTTCGGTGGAATTTTCAATTTAGTTTTACTTGTAGTTATATCTTTTTACTTGTCTATGCAAGAGAAGGGAATAGAAAGTTTTCTAAAGATTATTACACCTAAGCACAAGGAAGCTTACATAATCAGTCTATGGCAGAGAACAGAACACAAGATAGGTTTGTGGGTCCAAGGTCAACTGCTCCTAGGATTAATCATAGGAGTGATCACTTATGCTGGGCTTGCGCTTATGGGAGTTGAGTATGCTTTCTTGCTCGCGCTCGCTGCTGCGCTGTGTGAACTTATACCTTTTGGAATAATACTAGCTGCAGTGCCTGGAATTATCTTTGGCTACATTAGCGGTGGGGTGTCTTTGGGGGTTATAGTTATGCTTTTCTACATAATAGTCCAGCAAATCGAAGGATATATCTTGGCTCCACTTATAGTAAAAAAAGTCGTTGGGGTATCTCCACTCATAGTTATACTGTCTCTTTTGATAGGAGCTACACTTGCTGGATTCTGGGGACTTATCTTGGCTGTGCCAGTTGCAGTGTGTCTCCTCCAATTCTTTGACGATCTAGAGAAGAAAAAACTTGAAGCATAAAATGTCTAAATCTTTTTATATAACTACAACGTTGCCGTATGTGAATGCGGAACTACATATGGGTCATGCGCTCGAGTTTATTCGCGCGGATGCGATAGCTCGCTACAGAACTCTCATAGGAGATGAGGTTTTTTTCAATTCTGGTACAGATGAGCACGGGAGTAAGATTTTCAAAAAAGCCGAAGATATGGGGATGGATGTAAAAGAATTTGTAGACATGAATGTAGAAAAATTCTACGAATCTGTAAAACTTTTTGGAGTAAAAGAAGATATTCATTTTATCCGTACAAGCGACGAGCAACATATAAAGGCTGCTCAGGAATTCTGGAAAACTGTAGAAAAAAATGGATACATATATCTGAAAAACTATCAGACGAAATATTGTGTTGGTTGTGAGAGTGAAAAGACCGATTCAGAGCTAGTGGATGGAAAATGTCCTGATCATCCAAATATGGAGCTTGAACTAATCGACGAAGAAAATTATTTCTTTAAGTATTCTGCCTTTACTGAAAAACTGAAAGATTTTTATGAAAAAAATCCAAACTTCGTAATACCTGATTTTCGTTTCAATGAAGTGAAGGCTTTTG
>DALYDA010000027.1:0-4046 GCA_031973435.1 Minisyncoccota bacterium | reverse complement strand
GCTCTTTCTCCAAATTGTGATTTTTCGAGTACTGTTGGGATTAACATATATTAGGGAATAGGGGTTAGTGGTAAGTGAATAGCGCGAGGCGCCAAATACCCTTAAATACTAGCAACTTTTATCTTTCTGAGCCAATTGACAAAATGGCTATTCTGTGATACAATAATAAAAAATATTAACATGGCCATAGATTTAAAAGTGTATTTGGCACACAAAGGAGTATTAGAGGGCGATGAAAATACTTGGTTTTGCACTGACGCATTGAGTCTCGAAAGAGACCCAAGATTATTTTCACTGTTAGTTGATACAGAAAGTGAAAACGAACCATTGATTGAGGCTGAGCCTGTTGATCAGGAAGAAGAGCCGATTATGGTAAAAGGTATTGATGGTGAAGATCTCGATATCGACTACGCGGTACAGTGTCAGGCAAGGGAATTTACTAAAATTCAAAGTGAGTTTTGCATAGGCATGAAAAACCTTGCGATTGTAAACTTTTTAAAAAGTATTGACCCTGAAACTACTGTCCTAATATTCACGTGTTAGCTTATAAAACCCTCTTATTTAGGGGGTTTTTCATTTTACTTATAGATTGACAAAATGGCTATTCTGTGATACAATATAAGTATAAATTGATTTTTCACAATATAAACTAAAAAATAGCTTATGAAGAAAGGTTCTGTATTAGGCGGATTCGTAGTAATCGCCATGATTTTTTTAACCGTTATTTCCACAGGATGTGGAAGTAAAAGCGGGAAACGTCAACCATCATCTATTGGTACAGAATTCCAGAATTTCCATATATCTGGAATCGACACAATTTGGACTGGTAAAATCTCATTATGGAAGTATGACTCAAAGGTAGGCCACGTGAGTGCATGGTTTGATGGAAACAAAGACGGAGTATCTTCTTTGCCATTTATCGGAGACGAAAACACCATAAATTCTTTGATGGACAAAGATTTGGATAGTGTTGGAATCAAACGTAACTGGAAGGATAATGGAGCAGGAGGATATTATCAGGAGTTAAAGTTTGTGGAATTCTATTCTGGTACAAAGTATAATCCTGGTGATAAGGTTTTTGTAATGCCGGATGCGATGAATGTAAATTTTGATTCAACGGGTACAATAAGTTATTTATCAGTGGATTCGTATGTTGGTGACATTAAGAGTATCGAAATAAATCCTAATATCGGAATCGATTTTATTCTCGACATCTTAGAGTCAAAAACTCGCCCGGTTATTCAAGGAGAGTATATGGATCAAACCTTTAGAATGGTTACATACTCTGTATCATCCAAGTAAAATTTAAGGTATTAAAAAACCCTTCGTTTATACGAGGGGTTTCTTTTTTTATTAATAATTTTTTATTTCAGTCCTTCTAGATATTTCAATACTTCTTCGTTGCCCATAATCTGGATTACGTATGAGCGAGTACGGATCTCGTCAGCACCAGGGTACATCTGTTGTAGTGCCTTTACTTGAGCATCTACTTTTTCTGGATCTGGAGAGATTCTCTCTACTTCTGCGATCTTTGATATCGCTAGTTGTGTTCGAGCACGTCTGACCGCGTCTGGACGTATTTCCTCTCGGATCTTTTCTTTTGATTTACCACTATGCTTTTCATATTCGGCAAAATCCAAGCCTGAGCGAGCAATGTCTGCCTCGATCTGCGCCATCATTTTATCTACTTCTACCTCTACGATAACTCCAGGAACTTCGACTGTTGTACCTTCATCTATTTTCTCGAGTATTGTCGCGCGTCTTTTGTCATGAGCTTCCTTCTTTTTTTCTTCACCTAGATTCTCTTTTATTTTACTCTTTAGTATTTCTACTGTTTCAAATCCGCCAAAAGATTTTGCAAACTCATCATTTATCTCTGGCAAATCTTCAGGAAGTATGTCATGTGTATGGTTGTGGTCGTGTGCCTTCTCGTCATCACCATGCTCTCTTTTGTGGGCACTTTGTTGTGCGCGCATTTGTCGTAGGTCCTCGAGCACTTTCTCTACTTCTTCGTCTGTTACTTCGATTGCGCCTTCCTCCTTTGTCTCTTTTGCTATTTTTTTGTAATCTGGGAGTGTAACTTCTGGCATGATGGCAGTTTTTATCTTGAACTCCGCGTCATTTCCGAGAGCTAGTTTTGTAAAGATAATCTCTGGTCTTCCGAGTGGGTATATCTGGTGAGTAGCGACGATCTCTGGATAGTTGGAAGATATGGCTCGTTCTGCAGAGTCCTCAAGGATCGCCATTTCACCTACAGCTTTCTCTATTACATCTTGTGGGACATGTCCCTTTCGGAAACCCTTCAGGTCTAGAGTGTTGCCGAAATGCTCTAGAGACTGCTTTTTGAAATCTGCGATGATGTCCTGTGTGAGGACCCCCTCTATCTCAACCATACTTTCTGGAAGTTTTGTTATTTTAGTTTGGATTTTTTTCATATGAGCACTTTATATTAGAGTGGAGCGTTTGTCAAAAATGATAGTAGTCTACAAATCAAAAGAGCACCACAGAGGTGCTCTTTTGGTATTGGCTTTTACAAACCTTGGTCGATATCAGAGAAATCCATTTCCTCCATATCTGCTGCAATAGATGCGGTATCGTCACTTGTCCCTGTGATAGCAGGAATAGCATACTCATCTTCACTTGAAATATCTATATTGATATCTGCTCCTGTCTCCTCTCTATTCTTCTCGCTGTTTAGGAGAAGGATTCCTCCTGCGATAAGTATGATGATTACCACTATTATTCCCCAAAATCCATTCCCTCCACTTTTCTCTGGTGTTGCCATAGGTGCTCCAGAGGATGTTTGATTTGTATCCATGATTTATTTTTAAATACTAATAATATTAACTCGCTACTGTCGCACTTGTTGGCTCGCTGTCGTCTTCTTTATCATCATCGCTACTGTCGTCTGATGGAGCATTTGATTTTATCTCATCTACAGTTGACTTGAGAGCGTCTCGAGCAATTTGTAGTGAAGTCTTTGCTTCTATTCCGGATGATCTTGCTTCTTCTTGAGTTGTGTCGGATGCCTTTATTATCGCAACGAACTCTTCTACTTGTACTCTTGCTTCATCTATATCGTCCATTGCTCCCTCAAATAGAGACTTTGCTTCACTCATGTCGTATCCCTTGTCTCCTAGTTTTGTGGTCGCAGAATCTATACGAACACTCATTCTTTCAAGATTTCCTATTGCTGTTGTGAATCTCATAGCAACAAGTCCTCGAGCTCGTATTCCTTCTTCCTCTGACATATCAAATATTTTGTGGGTATCACTTATGCTTCCTTTTCCTTTGTTTATACTTCCGTCTTCACCTACAATTTTTTCTCGAACTTCTATTCTATTGTCTAGAAGTGTTGGCTTCTCCTCTGCGATTCTCTTCAAAAAGAAAGGCGCTTCGCTTCTAACTTTCTTTATAGGTCTATTGAAGCTATCGTCCTCATCACTATCATCTAGATCACTCTCAGAGTCCATCCCAGAGTCATCAACCTCATTGTCGTCTTCATCATCAGATGAGATGTCGTCATCACTCTCATCTTTTCCACTTTCATCTTCATAAGATGAGTCGTCACTCCCACTCTCTGCTCTGCTTGTATTTACGTTACTGATAAAAAACACACCAAGCATCATAAACAATATTGCAAAAAAGTTTTTCATAATAATTTTTGTTAGTTAAATAATCTAATAGTTGAGCGCTAGGAGCTCACACCTTCATATTATACACCACACCCCGACACAATGTGCCGGGGTGTGGAAAACAGTATTAGTTTGTTATTTTTGGAGCGTATTCTTTTTGGTACTTTTCCATACAGTCCCTTATGATTTTTAGTGCCTCATCTCTTCCCAAGAACTCATGAACTTTTCCTGTACCAGGCTTCTTTAGTGCTTTGTAGTTTTCCCAGTAGTAAGTAGTTTCTTTTATGAAGTATTCTCCTAAGTCTTCGACATTTTTTATGTGGTCACATCTTTTGTCGTCAGCTAGTACTCCTATTACCTTGTCATCTACTTCACCACCGTCAACGAATTTCATTAGTCCGATTACTCTTA
>DALYDA010000026.1:0-5134 GCA_031973435.1 Minisyncoccota bacterium | reverse complement strand
TCAGAAATGCGGGCGCGCTTGCGCGCACTGTTTTTTCGCCGAGGAGGAGGTTCGAAATCAGAAGCGAGGAATTTGCTTTGTCCGAAAATACAAAAAGAATTTTTGAGATAGAAAATATTTTGCTATAATGGAAATGTTGAAACCAATTATTAGAAAAGTTAGCAGAAATGGCTATTCCAGCTATCTTAACTTTTCGTTAGGGTTTCAACACTGGAATAGCCATTTCTGCTTTTAAACAAAATATATGAATCAAAAATTCTTTTTGTATGCTCGCAAGTCCACTGATGTCGAGGATAAGCAGGTGTTAAGTATCGAAGCACAACTCACCGAATTGCGGGAGTATGCCAAGCGAGAGAATATCGAAATTTCCGCCGAATTAGTGGAAAAACAATCTGCCAAAGTTCCAGGTCGTCCTATTTTTAATAAACTTCTGAATGACATCGAGAAATTCGGCGGAAGTATTCTCGCATGGCATCCTGACAGACTTGCCCGCAATTCGGTGGACGGAGGTCGGGTGATTTATCTCCTCGACACAGGGAAACTTGCGAGCCTGAAGTTCCCAACCTTTTGGTGTGATTCCACATCACAAGGAAAGTTCATGCTCAACATGGCTTTCGGACAAAGCAAATACTATGTAGATTCTCTTTCCGAGACCACCAAGCGTGGGCTTCGCCAAAAAGTCCGTAATGGAGATTATCCAAGCCAAGCGCCTGTGGGGTATATCAATGATTCTCGTACTAAATCTATCGTGGTGGACAAGAAAAAATCTCGTGTCATCCGCTTGGCTTTTGAACGATATGTCAAAGGTGGTGAGAGACTGGAAGACATCGCAACCTTTTTGGCGAAGAACGGAATATCCACGCGTTCCGGAAAGAGAATGTCCAAATCCCGTGCGACCTTCATTTTATCCAATCCTTTCTATATCGGATTATTTAAGTATGGTGGTGAACGCCATGAAGGAAAGTACGAGCCGATCATTTCAAAGAAACTTTTTGATGAAGCACAGGAAATGTTGAAGTTTCGTGGTCAGCCCGAACGAAAACCACAGAATGAACCTCAACCATACTGCGGACTCATTTCCTGTGCTTCTTGCGGAATGATGATAACTGGCGAACATAAATTCAAACGGCAGAAGAATGGTAATGTTCACGAATATACATACTATCGTTGTACAAAAAAACGAAAAGATTTTGTTTGCAAAGAATCTGCCGTTAGAGAAAAAGAATTGGATTGCCAGTTATCATCCTTAATTCAAAAAGTTTCTTTGCCCAAAGACTGGGCGGAGGAACTCAATCGTCTTGCTCTACAAGACCACGGAAAATCCGCCCAGTCTTTGGCTGTTTGCGTTAAAGAAAAACAAGATGCCATTTCTGCTATCAATATCAAGTTGGAGCGACTTCTTAATGGATACTTAGAGCAAGATATTGAACGAGAAGTATATCGTGACGAAAAAGCAAAGTTGCTACTTCAGAAGAAGTCGCTCGATGAGGAAATGTCATCTCTTTCACGCAAACAAAATACTTGGCTCGAACCTTTCCAAAATTGGTTAAAAGTCGCACAGGGATTGGACGAAATCGCTTCTGATTCAGACCTTTTTGCGAAAAAGGTCTGTGCCAAAGAAATCTTTGGCTCGAACCTCCTCCTCGGCGAAAAACAGGTGCGCGCAAGCGCGCCCGCATTTCTGAATTCCCCTGCAAAATCAGGGCAAACAGAATGGGCGTGCCTTCGGCACGCCCATTCCTTGGTTTCGAAGAAACCGCTAAGTACTATTCTGGTGCGGGATAAGGGAATCGAACCCTTGTCTTCTGCTTGGAAGGCAGACATTCTACCACTAAACCAATCCCGCTTATTTGTTAGTGCAATTTAATTGCCTAAAGAGTATATCAATATTTACCGAATTTGCAACAAAATGATTTACATTTTGTTAAAAAACCTATATGATTTAGGAGCGATAGAATTGTCCGATAAAGCACCCGTAGTGAAATGGATATCATACCGGTCTTCGGAACCGTTGTTGGGGGTTCGAATCCCTCCGGGTGCACAAGTATTAAATGTCCGTTATTGTTTGAAATATCCTTATTTTCCAATGAATATGTGGAAAACAATGTGTGTATTGTTGATAAAGGACATGTTATAGAGGAGTCTCGACTTAACGTAAATCTGAGAATATCTATATTTACCAAGGTTAAATTAAGGACAGTCAATAATAAAGGACAAAATAAGCTAATTTATAATTATAACGTTTCACGTGAAACATATTTATTAGTTACACGTGAAATGGTGAATAACTGACTATATATGTTACACATGAAACAAGATGAAACTGTAGTCATAGAGGAAAGAGTCGAATATATGGGTGTAGAATACATATATGAGTATAGTGATTGCAATGATTTTTCTGTACTACCTTGTGATATCGGTAAGCAAATTAGGTCAGTTTGCTCATATAATGACAAGATTATAGTTGGCCTAAATGGAGAAAAGGGTACTTGGGGACTAATCGGGGGAACCATAGAAAAAGGGGAGTCATTCTTGGAATCACTAGAGAGGGAGGTCAACGAAGAGGCAAATGCGACCCTGTTGAAGTCTATCCCAGTAGGATATCAGAAGGTTACTGAAAAGGAAGGTGGAAAGGTAATATACCAGCTACGGTACGTTTCACATGTAACACTCAGGGGTCCATTTGTTAGTGATCCAGCAGGAAGCATAACGAAGATCGAGTTTATAGACATAGATGACTATAAAAAGTATTTTAACTGGGGAAGGATAGGTGACCGTATAATAGAAAGAGCAAAGGAACTAAAGGAAGAGTTGTTTAAAGAAGACTAGTATCTTTCACGTGAAACAAATATGCCAAAGGTATTTACATCAAAAAAGCAAAAAATCGGGAAACTAGGGGAAAGCCTGGCCATTCGATATCTGCAAAAGAACGGTCATAGGATCATAGGGGAGAATATGACTTACAAATACGGGGAAATAGACATATTGACGATGGACAAGGAAAACAAGGTGCATTTTATTGAGGTTAAGTCCTCGAGGAGGGGAATTGACTCACAGGAAATCCACTTTAGGCCAGAGGAGAATATGAGTCCACAAAAGGCAATCAAAATGAAAAGGACAATCGAGAATATATTGTCCTTTAGAGACAGTGTCCTTTATGAATTTTATGATAGGGAAGTCAGTAAAAATAATGATAAGAGGGAACTATGTTGGCAAGTTGATTTGGCTATTGTATATCTAGATATAGAAAACAAAAAGGCAAAAGTAGAAGTAGTCTGGGATATTATTTTGTAAATGAAAAATACCCGAATCAATCGAGTATCTCTAAAAGAGTTTTTTTATTTAGGTAGGTACTAGTCCCGTTAACGAAACTGATTTCACTCCCACGAAAACTTTTTGGATCGTGTATTAGTAACATTTGGTTGTCACCATGTGCCAAATATTTTGTCATCCCTCTTGTACCTTGTACTTTGGTAACTCCTTTTACTAAAAGGAGTATGCCTATGCTCTTTGTAGGGTCAGAGTGAGCAATCCGGTATTTGAATCGATCGTCCGCTCTAATATAGGCATGGTAGATTGTGTTCTCCCTTACCTCCGCTGTCATATTCAAGGGAATTCTCAGTTGGTTGGGTGTCTTTCCCAAGTCCAAATAGTACTCCAAGTCATTTTTTTGAACTGATATACCAGGAGTAAGATGTACTTCCCTTTTGTCGTCTACAAAGAGGGTTGCTGTTGTCATTTTTACAATTTTTTGAAAGATTAACACAAATATCCAAAAATAAAAAATCCTAACATTTGTCAGGAAATTAGTGACTGTAGTGCTTCACTTGTCAGCACTATATTTTTTTTGTCTATTTTTAGTGCTACATCTTTTCCTTCGTGGACATAGATGAGCATTGAGGAGCCATTTTTAACTAGGGTAGTGTATCCATCGCCTTCATCTGAGAGCAATTCGGTTTCACCTACCATAAGTACACAGAATCCTTGATTGTTTGGATCGTCAACCGTGAGTTTGGTTGCACCAGTTTCACACTTATAGGTGTTCAATCCCTGTATCCTGTCTCCTTTTACTTGAGGAGGATTCTGTGTATTAAAGAAGAGCATTTTTGCTCCATCTCCTTTACCAAGAATCACATATTTTTCATTTCCTTTGCTTTCTTTGAATTCTATTCCTGCCTCAAGTACGGCTCCCGTTTTTTTTACGCTGAGTGTACACGCATACATTTCATTTGGTTTGTTTGAACTAAACATACATTATATTGTTCGACTTGTCAAAGATATCCAAAAAGAAAGAGAGCACTTGTGCTCTCTTTCTTTTTGGATACCTCATCTCTATAGTCGGGGTGCAGGGAATCCCTGCCCGCCATCGCTAATGCTCAGGCTTTTGCAGGCGGGGAATCCTGCCATCTTCACTTCGTGCCACGGATATTTCCCAAATATCCGGAGAATTTTAAAATAAATACAATCGAAATTCTTTGGTCGGGGTGCAGGGAATCGAACCCTGCCCTCATGTTCCCAAAACATGTATACTACCGATATACTACACCCCGATTCTTCGCTCCTAGTGCGGGTAAATAAATTTTCCAGCACGTCGTCGCTTAGAAATGAAAACAAGCTTTCGCTTCTTTCGTTCCTAGTGCGGGTAAGGAGAATCGAACTCCTGTCTCGTCCTTGGCAAGGACGCATTCTACCACTAAACCATACCCGCAATGGTAGTTTTATCGAATGAGAAAATACTACCACATAAAATTAGTTTTTAAAAGTTTTACGTTTTTGGTTTATCGAGTTTTGATATGCCGAGCATTTTGAAACCCCAGTAAACAACAGCTGCGATTATAACAAAGTCTATAAGTGTTGAAACAAATGCACCCCATTTCAATGTAGCACTGCCCAGTGTTACGGCTTTGTCTGCAAGATCTACTTTTCCTAACGCTAACCCAACTAGTGGATTTATGATATTATCCACCAACGCTGATACTAGTTTTCCAACTGCACCTCCTAATATAAAACCTATTGCAAGTCCTACTACTCCTTGTTCTCTGATAAAGTCTAGAAATCCAGAGAGTCCAGATACCTTTTTTGTTATGTTTTGTGTTATTTCCATGGGGGAATTATATCATGACTTGCAATAGTA
>DALYDA010000025.1:0-8457 GCA_031973435.1 Minisyncoccota bacterium | reverse complement strand
GGAGAGATTGTGGACTTTTTGAAAAATCCAAAAAAGTTTATCGATATAGGTGCTCGTATACCAAAGGGAGTAATCCTTACAGGTTCTCCTGGAACAGGAAAGACTCTTCTAGCACGAGCGGTAGCAGGAGAAGCAGGAGTGCCATTTTTCCATCTTTCGGGAAGTGAGTTTGTAGAGATGTTTGTCGGAGTTGGAGCCTCACGAGTACGAGATCTTTTCCAGATGGCAAAGAAGGCAGCGCCGGCAATTGTCTTCATAGATGAAATAGATGCTGTTGGTCGTGTAAGAGGAACAGGAGTTGGGGGAGGAAATGATGAACGTGAACAAACTCTCAATCAGATACTTGTAGAGATGGATGGTTTCGAACCAAACAATAAAGTTATCGTTATGGCAGCTACAAACAGAAGTGATGTTCTAGATCCAGCACTTCTTCGTCCAGGAAGATTTGATCGTCGTGTTGTGCTCGATCTCCCAGACCGTAAAGACCGTGAAGAAATATTGGCCATACATGCATTAAAGAAGCCTCTTGCAGAGGACATAAATCTAAAGTTGGTTGCGGAGAGAACTCCAGGATTCTCTGGTGCGGACCTTTATTCACTTATGAACGAATCTGCTCTATTGGCAGCTCGAGAAGATAGAAAAAAAGTTGCTCAGTTCGATCTTGTACGCTCAATAGAAAAGGTGATGTTAGGTCCAGAAAGAAAAAGTCATCTTTTCACAAAGAAAGAAAAAGAAATTACTGCGTACCATGAAGCAGGACACGCACTCATTGCTTCAGTGTTGCCAAACGCTGATCCTGTACACAAAGTTTCTATAGTTGCACGTGGGAGAACTGGAGGTTACACGATGAAGCTTCCACTTGAGGAAAGAAAACTTCAATCCAAAAAAGAATTTCTCGACGACATAGCAATGTCTCTTGGTGGATATGTTGCAGAAGAGATGATCATGGGAGATGTAACAACTGGTCCTTCAAACGATCTACAGGTCTCAACAGCACTTGCGAGAGCCATGGTTACTCGTTGGGGAATGAGTGAGGATATAGGACCTATCGCTCTTGAAAGTGATGGGGGCAAGACTTTGTTCGGACAAGGAGTAAGCGACAGAGACTACTCAGAAGTCATGTCTGCTCGTATTGATGCAGAAGTAAAAAAGATTATGGATGAAGCCCTCGTAAAGGCAAGAAAAGTTTTGAAAGAAAACAAGCCTTGTCTTGACGCAATCGCAAATAAACTTCTCGAAGTAGAGACACTAGAGCAACCAGAGTACGAAGAAATAATAAAAAGGTTTGGGATAGAACCAAAGAAGTTGGATAAAGAAAAGAAGGGGATAGATATTGTTGGGTAACAAAAAAGCCTCCTATACTGGAGGCTTTTTTGTATAAAAATGTTTTTTCTCTTTCGCATTTATAAAGTACGGATAAATTTTTGCTAAAATTTTCCTCCCCGCCCGTACCGAACGGTACGTTCGGGCGGGGTACTCGCGCCGTCGCGCTCTCAAGTCTTTATAAATGCGAAAGAAGTGGTTTTTGAAATAGCCCCACGTAAGTACACATATATGAACCAATAAAAATTTATGTTCCATAGGAAAAACCAATCTGTTTGAGCTATGCGAGTTATTGATTTTAATAAATTTTTATTTCGTGAATATGTGTACTTATGTGTTCGGCGAAAAGTTTTTGCAATACTTTTTTAAAAAAGTATTGGATTATTTATGAATAAGGCTATTAAAAAAAGTATTGGATTATTCTTGAATAAAGCTATTAAAAAAGAGAACCCGGTTCTTAAAATAAAAAGCTGTGGTTTTATTGTTCCAAAGCAGTGTCCACGCTACCATTTCCGATAGATTCCAATTCGCTTGCGATAGTGTCGAGCATTGTATGATGAACGTTCATTGCTTCTTCAGATAGAGTCAGAAGATCTGTATCGTTAGTAGACTCTGCTATTCCTTTTACAACAGCCCATGTTCCGTATGAGATACCTGAGTAGATAGATAGCCATTCGAATACATCTTGTGGAGAATTCCATTTTTCACCCAGATATATTTCTCTCATTTGTCTTAGTTTGCCACTCATTGCTCCACGAAGTGCTTCCATTTCAGATTCCTTTCCACTTTTTCCTACAATTCTTCGTATTTCTTCGGCATGAATATTATTTTTTTCAATAAAATCGTCAAGAACACCAGACTCAAATTCTTTCTCAATTGCGTCTCTAGATTTTTCAAATGTCTCGCTTCCTACTTCTGAAAGTGCGAGTGTGTCTCCTAACTTCTTTATGATAAATTCATTCATAATTTTGGTATTAAAAATAAGGTTAACCTAGTAACCCCTCCAAGTGAATTTTACCATAACTGGGATTTTTTTGTATACAGAAAACAGCAAAGCCGGCCCTTTCGGACCGGCTTTGCCAGTGTCCACCCTCTAGGACTCGAACCTAGGATTCTCGAGGTATATGAATTATTCCAAAGTCCACCCTCTAGGACTCGAACCTAGGACCCTCGAGGTATAAGCTCGATGCTCTAACCAACTGAGCTAAGGGTGGACTTTGGAATTTTCAATTCATATAACGTCTTCATTCGGACGAGATACAAGCATTCTTGTGCCTCGCTCCTCATTAGCCGTTATAAGCTCGCTCCCTGTCCGCCTCTGGCGGATAACCAACTGAGCTAAGGGTGGAAGTATCTAGATATTACTCTATTTTGATTGATATTTCAATACAAGTTTACAAATGATACAATATGCCTATATGCAAGCAATGAAACAATCTAGAATTTTTGGCTGGTCAATCATGATATTTGGCATCCTTGGATTGATGCCTTTGTTCCTCCATAACAACAAAATATTTGGACTTTTCGAAGCAGACACACTCCTCCGACTCATCTATGTGCTTTCTGGAGTTTTCGCTCTCATCTCATCAAAGAAGGAAATATATTCTCGAAGGTTTTTCAAAATACTTTTTTTTGTGTTTGCAATAATTACGATATTTGGATTTATCGGAATAGACAATGTTCTTGGAATCATCGGAGTAAATCTAGCAAGCAATATCCTTCATGCCGTTATAGGAGTGTTATTGCTCTATCTTTCATTTTTCCAGACAAAGTGGCCAATGAGAAAATCTATATAAAATAACAAAAGCCCGAAAGGGCTTTTGTTATTCGAAGTGAGTGTTTCCAACTTCCTGTATTCTTTTTTGCATTTTTGGGTCCAAGTCTTCGAGGTTTGATACCTTTACAATTTTTTGCGCTTCGAGCCGAGCGAGTTCTACCATTTTTGGATTCTTTATAGCCTCCATCGCAAGATCACTTAGCCCCCATTGTTTACTTCCAGAGAGTTCTCCTGCACCTCGAAGTCCAAGATCTAGTTCTGCAAGTTCGAAACCGTTCTTGGCTGTTTTGATAGCTTTTAGTCTGTCGAGAGTTTTATCAGTCTTTGCATCGGCAAAAAGGAAACAGTACGCCTGGTCAGAGCTTCTTAGAACTCTTCCTCGTAGTTGGTGAAGTTGAGCAAGTCCGAATCTTTCTGCTCCTTCGATAATGATAATTGTTGCGTTCGGTACATTTACTCCGACCTCGACAACAGAAGTAGCTACGAGTATGTCGATACTTCCTTCAGAAAATTCTTCCATTACTTCCTCCTTCTTTTCCTTGGACATTTTTGAATGTAATATTCCTATAGTTTTGTCTTTGAATATTTCTTTCTTCAGTCTTTTTGCTTCTGCGGTGACAGACTTTACAATAAGAGTCATTTCTTGGTCAGGATCTGGTTCATCTATCCGAGGACATATTACATAGAGTTGTCGTCCTTTTTTCATTTCTTCTTTTATTTTTTCGTATGCTTCGTCCCTCTTGTTGTCAGGAATGATGTCTGTGATGATCTGCTTTCTACCAGCGGGCATTTCGTCGAGGACTGTGAGATCGAGGTCTCCGTATATGGTAAGAGCAAGTGTGCGAGGGATTGGAGTTGCTGTCATGGAAAGTAGGTGGGGGACGAAACCTTCTTTTCTGGCAAGCATGCTTCTTTGGTTTACTCCGAAGCGGTGTTGTTCGTCTATTATCACAAGTGCGAGGTGTTTGAACTTAACAGATTTTTGTATCAAGGCATGTGTACCGATCAATATGGGTATTTCGCCGTTCTCTGTCCACTTGAGTAGTTGCGATCTAGAGATATTGGTCCAGTTGCCAGCATTCGAGGCAACTTTCGAAGGAAACTTCCGGCACCCACTTCCTGTTATGAGTCCGATATTTATACCTGTATGTTCAAAGTATGTTATGAAGTTTTCGAAAAGTTGAGTAGCAAGTATCTCTGTAGGTGCCATGTATGCAACTTGTAGAGTTCCAAAGTTTTGTCCCTTTGGTCGTGTCGTGATAGCGGTAAAAGAAGCCGCCGCAGCAACAAGTGTTTTTCCACTCCCAACATCTCCTTCGAGAAGACGAGACATAGGAGAGTCTTTAGAAATATCCTTTACGATACTGTCGATCGCATCTTTTTGTCCTTTGGTAGGGGAGAATGGAAAACGCGACAGAAAGTCGTTTGTAGACTTGTCTGTTGCAACGATAGAATATGCCCCAAGTTTACTCCAATTTTTCTTCTCATTTTGTTTTGAGAGTTGTATGAAAAATACCTCCTCGAAAGCAAATCTTTTTCTTGCTGCAAGTGCGTCTTCTTCCTTCCGTGGAGTGTGAATCCAGATCAGTGCAGTTTTCAGGTTGGGAAGTTTGTATTCCCTCAATATTTCTTCCGGGATATATTCCTCGAGTTGTGTGAGTATTCCACTTCCAAATACTTTTTCTATCGCATGGTAGAGCCATTTGGATGTGAGCCCTCTTGTCTCTCTATATATCGGATAACGGATATTTACATTTACACTTCCTTCGCCCACAAAAAGTGTATTGTGCCGGTCTATAGGTAGGTTGGGCGTCTTTTCTATTTCTGGATTGGTCAGAGTTATTCCGTTTTTAGTTTCAGAAACTTTTCCTGTTACTTTTACAAAGTCTCCAGCACGAAACATCTTTGCTAGGTATGCCTGATTGAACCAGACTATCTTTATAGATCCAGTTGTATCCTCTACTGTCGCCTCACCCATGGGTACTTTTGTCTTGAAAGACTTTTTTGTTTTTGCAGATACTATTTTCCCTAGTATTGTTGCCTGTTCACCAGGAACGAGTTCATTTATAAAATGTAGTTCCGATATGTCAGAGTATCTAGCAGGGAAGTAAAAAAGTAGGTCCTCGATTGTTTCGAGTCCCACTCGCTTGAGTGCCTTTCTTTGGTTTATGTCGAGTCGGGGGAAGTGCTTCTCGATCTTGTCTATCAGATTCATATTGTTATTCTATCGTGAAAAGCCAAATTTGATTACAATATTAACATTGACTAAACGATTTAAACATGCTATAATATAAAAAAATTTAGAAATGGGTAAAACTAGCAAAAAAACACCTTTCGCAGACTTCTTGTCTGAGAGAGACAAAAATTTGCAAGAAAATCCTGAAATTGGCAACTTCATGATTAACGAGCAGGAAGTGCTCGAGTTTAACGAAAATATTTTAAATCAACAGGAGACTAACAGAGTCTATGTTGATCAAGGCAAAGACTACGAAAGTCTTTTGCTTTAAAAAACACTTCCAACAAAAAAAGACCATGTTTTATACATGGTCTTTTATCTTTATTTAACTATTATCGTTCCTCTCATGCTTGCGTGCTGGTGGTCGTGATATTCATAAGTTCCAGCTTCATCAAATGTAAATGAGTATGTAGTATTTGACGCGTATCCCTTTTGTGCATCAAACTCGCTATAGTCTGAGTGCATAGGATGGGGATCTGAGGCAACCCACATAGTTCCAGATGTGTTGTTTACAAAGTGTACTGCGTCGCCTGCATTTATAGTAAGTGACGATGGACTAAATCCAGAAGAGGTGTATGTAACTGTGTGAGTTTTTGCGGACACCTCTGTATTCATATCCGCTTCTCCAGAACTGGTTTCTGTATGCACTGATGTATTTTCAGATGGGCTCTCTATTTCTGTGTCATCATTTGGGATACTTGGAGCGGCTACTTCCTTTTTATTTCCTACAGATAGGATTATCGCGACAACAACTATTATAGCCAAAAGAATGAGTGAAAATTGTTTCATATTTTTATATGCCAATTAATATTAAAGTGGTTTATAAACTACCTAAACCAAGTACACTTTTATCTTCTCAATAAGTTCATCTAGTGTGAAGTTGGACTTTACCATGTATTCTTTTGCTCCCATCTCTTTTGCCTTTGCGACGTCTTCGTCCGTTGTTAGATTTGAAAAAACGATCACTGGCAAAGTTACGCCTGTGTCTTTCATGGCTTGGAGTACTGAGTACCCATCTCCTCCAGGGAGCACAAGGTCAAGTAAAAGTATGTCTGGCTTATCTGCCAATTTTTTTATTGCATCTTCTGCTGTACCTGCTGTGATGACAGTGTATCCTTCCTTTGCTAGTTTCGTAGCTGAGATCCCTTGGAGGAAAGTATCGTCTTCTACAAGTAGTACTTTTTTGCCGTTTGTTTGTTCTGACATGTTTTCTATTATACACCCCTTTTCTCCATGTCCAAAACAACAAAACCCCAACCGAGGGAAGGGGTTTTGTTTGGACTCAAGTGTATTTTGTTATGCGCGAGGAGTCATTGGACGTGCGATAGAAACCATGATTGCTCGGCCTTGGAAATCTTGGCCATTTAGCATTTCTATTGCTTTCTCTGCTTCTTGGTCTGAAGACATTTCTACAAACCCGAAACCTTTTGAGCGACCACTATCTCGCTCTTTGATTATGGTTGCAGATGTAACTGTACCTGCTCCAGAGAAAAAGTCCTGTAATTCGGCATCAGTTGCTTTGTAAGGCAAGTTACCGATGAAAAGTTTGTTTTGCATTTAACTTTCTAACTAACTTAATAAACTTGTAGTCGATTACTTCCAAAAGTGTTTGCTTGTGGAAACTACTGAAAAATATTATATCACAGCACTTTTTATTCGGAAATACTAAAACAAAAAACACCCATGTGGGTGCTTTTTGTTTTTTTGATAACTATTATGAAAGGTGTTTTGAAACGAGTTTTGTCATTTCGAACATGTTTACAACAGCTTTTCCTCCGAATACCTTCTTTAGGTTTTCATCTGCTATTATGTTTCTCTTTGCCTTTGGGTCTTGAAGATTGTTCTTCTTTATATAAACCCATAGAGCTTTTACTACTTCACTTCTTGGCATAGGTCCTTTTCCAACAACAGCTGCGAGTTCATCGCTTATGTTCATCGGCTTCATAAATGCTGAATTTGCTTTTGGCATATGATTTTCTTGTTATTTAATAACTGCGGACATTATAGCACACTATGTCATAGTTTTGTCTAGTAGTCATACACGTAAAAGTATCTAAAGTACAAGTTTATGAAAATTGAAATAGACAGAAATACTATTGCCCATCTGCGAACAAAACTAGGAGAAAGTGGCTCACCGACAAATTTGTGTATGTAAAAGCTTGAAAAATTGTAATGGTAATCTACCTTCGGGTCAGACTTTTTTCGAAGTAGAAACTCCCACTTACTAAGTATGCAGTAGTCGAGGAATACGTCTTGGACTAGTGTAATAAACATGATTGCCATATAGAAGACCCATATGGAAGGGAACAGCCATCCAAAGACAATGACTATATATAGTGCTAAGTGAAGGAGAAAGACCATATTTGCCAAGATTTTTTCTTTGTACATTTCTTTATTTTGCGGAGAGCGTCGTGTTAGAACCAAAGGCGGACAAGCCCTGTAAGGTCATTTTAGCACTTTTTCAGAAACTTAATCGACGCATCTCGTGCGCTTCAAAAAGTGACAAAAGTGACATAGATTGGACCTATAAGATTGCAGTCATGTGTAACTATTTCTCCATATCCGTTTGATCAAAAACTGCTTCGTATTTCTCCCATTCAACCGCAGGAACCGTTGCCTTAGCACGAAGAGCAGTTAGCAGTCGAAGCAACCCTCGGATCAGCGCGCCATCTCCGTTAATAATTTCAGGGTCACGACTTTGATCTAAATGATCACAAACTCCACTTTCAGCAGTCAGAATAAGATCGAGTTTTTGGTCGTCAATCTGAGCATTGAAGTTTTCCAAAAAAGATTTCCCTAGACCATCTGCCCATGAAGCATGATTTAAAGGTAAAATATTACGCCAGGTATACCGATGATTTCGTCATTGTCAGTGACAGCCAGGAATATCTAATTTCTCTGATTTCCGATATATCAAAGTTTCTTGCAGAGTCATTAAAACTCACGATCCACCCAAAGAAAATTACCATTCGTAAATATACTCATGGTATTGATTTTCTTGGATATATAGCGTTCCCGCACTATATGCGAGTCCGCAAAAGAACAATGAAAAGGGTATCAAGAAGACTCAAAGAGAAGATGGTTCTTTATAAGTCAGGATCTCTTGAAAGAGAAAAACTCG
>DALYDA010000024.1:0-8522 GCA_031973435.1 Minisyncoccota bacterium | reverse complement strand
CTATTTCTTTTGTTGGTAAAATATCGTAACGTTTTCCATTGTTTGTTACAACAAAGCTTCTAAAGTATGAATTTTCTTCATTCTCAAAATCATCTACATGTTCGGTATATAGCTCTCCTGTGATAGTGTCAGGTGCCTCAATTTCTTCTTGCGCAGCTTCGGGCAAAAGTGCGACAAGATTTTCTGAAAGAGATATTTCTGTTAGGTCTACAGTTTTTCCTTCAGTTGCAAGTAAGCCTATTGTGTCTCCTCTAACTGCCAATGTTTCTGTTAGAGATTTCTCAGCACGCTTTTTTCTCGGCTCCCAGATATACCACGCGTCAGATGTACGAACATTGTTCAAGCGTTCTATCTCTTTGTTGAGGGCTGCAACTGTCTCTGTCGTCACGCCTGATCCGAGTGTGGTTGTGTCTCGAGTAGCTTCGAGGATGCTTCCTGCTTGGGATACCGTAGAATTGCCTGCGAACATGATAGAGAAAAATCCCCCGAAAACTATAACTGCGGAAAAAATAAGTGCTTTTATGGGTGCGTACTCTGGGTTATTCCAAAAATTCATAAAATATAGGTTAGTTGGTAGATTTGCCTAAGTATACCAGTTTATAAAAAATAAAAAACCGCAGACATCCTGCGATTTATTTATTGTAGCGGATTTTTATCTCGAAATCTAAGTCGCGCTTCCCTGGAGTAGCAGACTGGATATATGCACTTTCCATGAGTCTATAGTAAGGTAACGACCCTATACAAACACACAGATTGGTTTCGTCCCATTTTATCTCCATACCATCTACTACCCTTCCCTCAGTCGTAGCATACTCTATGATGTCCCCAATGCACGCTACAGTCCCGTTTAGATCTACTAATCTTGTGGATGTGCCCTTGGACACCATATCTACTTTCATAATTTTGTTTTTTTAGATTATACAAGAAAAATTTACTTTTGCAAGCAAAAAACCAAAGGGTTTTCCTTTGGTTTTTTCAATTAAAAAATCGAACACTTTGTGCTGGCGACAACCTACTTTCCCCAATTAAGAGTATCATCGGCTCGGTAAGGCTTAACTTCTCTGTTCGGAATGGGAAGAGGTGTGACCCTTACGATAAATCACCAACACGAAATGTTCGATTTCGTAATAACAACATTTATAAACAAATGCTTTGTCTGCTTTTGCAAACAGACAATGGGAGATAATTTAAATTAAGTAAAAATATTTTTGACGTCCGCGTTTCCTAATAGGAATCGGATCATTAGTACGTCTCGACTCAACACATTGCTGTGCTTACATCTAACGCCTATCAACCAGATCATCTCTCTGGATCCTCAAACGATTCCTAATCTTGAAGGTAGTTTCCCTCTTAGATGCTTTCAGAGGTTATCTATTCCCGACATAGCTACACGGCATTCCAGCGGGCGCTAGAGCCGTCACACCAGAGGTCAGTTCACTCCGGTCCTCTCGTACTAGGAGCAAATCTTCTCAAGAATCAACGAGCACAGTAGATAGGAGACCAACCTGTCTCACGCATCTTTGTTTTACTTCCACTATTTATCTCGTGATTTAAATAGCAGAACCTTTATTACTAAAGGGATCGGACTATAGCTTTCATCGAACTTTCATTCGATTAGCTGACGTTTAGTCTCTACGGGTGTTTTATAAATTTACAAAACTTCCCTCGGTATTATCCCAACTATTTCTAGTGTGGACTTCACCGATACAAGTCAGCTTCTCACACAATAAATTTGTGTGCCGCCGTGATTGATGTCTTCGATTGCATTTGTCTCACAGTGCAATCCCTTGGGTTCAAACGGGTTCAAGTCGCGACAATTTGTCGTAGCCTGAACGGTTTGAACCCAGCTCGCGTACCTTTTTAAATGGCGAACAGCCATACCCTTGGGACCTTCTCCAGCCCCGGGATAAGGTGAGCCGACATCGAGGTGCCGAACTCCGCCGTCGCTATGGACGCTTAGGCGGAACTAGCCTGTTATCCCCGGAGTAGCTTATATCCGTTAATCTCCAGCCGCATCTAATGCGAACTGTCGGTTCACTAGGTTCCACTTTCGTGCCTGCTCGGGATGTACCCCTTACAGTCAAGCCAGCTTATGCCCTTGCACTATCGGCACGGTTTCCATTCGCGCCTAGCTGACCTTGGTAAACTCCTCCGTTACTCTTTAGGAGGAAACCGCCCCAGTCAAACTACCCACCAGATACTGTCCCCTTGCGTTTTTGTAATAATGCCGCAGGGGTTAGAGCATACTAAATAAAAGAATGGTATTTCACTGACGAGTATTGCAAAACCGAAATCTTGCACATAACCTCTCCCATCTATTCTACGCAGTTACACAATATGACCAATACCAAGTTGCAGTAAAGCTTCCGGGGTCTTTTCGTCTATCTGTGCTTAACCGGCATCTTCACCGGTACTGTATTTTCACCGAGCAGTTCCCCGAGACAGTTCCCCAGTCATTACACCATTCGTGCGCGTCTGAACTTACCAGACAAGGAATTTCGCTCAACTATTCCTATAAAGTCGGACTCTATCTTCAACCGAACATATAAAATGTTTTAGGTTGCTTGACGTTGGTCTCTCGTTAATCAAGTTTGGACTAATTACAAATTACTTTGTAATAGGTAGCTTTGTTTGTGTAATTTATTGTTTATCATTTCTATAACAGTCCCAGTCCTACTCGAATCTTCTTTCGAAAATTCGAGAACCTTAGGACCGTTATAGTTACGGCCGACATTCACCAGGGCTTACATCAGTCAGCTTGTCACAATCCGAAGACTGTGACAAACCGCCGACGTTTAACCTTCTGGCATTGGTCAGGTGTCACCCCCTATACATACTCTTACGAGTTCGCAGGGAGCTGTGTTTTTGATAAACAGTTGCCAGGGATACTTTCGCTGCGGCCCCTTTAAATAAATTTAAAAGGGCAAGCCTTATTCCAAAGTTACGGCTGCTTTTTTGCCGAGTTCCTTGGGGAATTCTCACTCGTTCGCCTTACTCTACTCGAGCTGACCACCTGTGTCGGTTTGTGGTACGGTCTCACTACTGTTATGCTTAGAAAATTTTCTCGGAAGCGTGCTTTGTAAAATCTGCATAGGCGTACCTACACATTTACGTTTCGCTTGGGTATATACATCAAAGTATTTTCTTCCGGATTTTCCTAGAAGATACCCTCACTTACATACATCAATCCAATAAGATGCTTTACATACTACACTCCGTCCTTCCATCGCACAGTAGCGAGGTCACGGAATATTAACCGTGTGTCCATCGGATGCGGCTTTCGCCATCTCCTTAGGCCCGACTAACCCTTCGTCGATCATCGTTGCGAAGGAAACCTTAGTCTTTCGGCGTGAAGGGCTCTCACCTTCATTGCGGTTACTTGTGCCAACATTCTTACTTCGACACGCTCCACCATGGGTCACCCCTTTGGCTTCAACGCAGAGTCGAATACTCTCCTACCACTGTATATTTCCGAAGAAACATACAATCCTCAGTTTCGGTACTATGCTTAGCCCCGATTATTTTCGGCGCGAAATCTCTTGATGAGTGAGCTGTTACGCTTTCTTTAAATGATGGCTGCTTCTAAGCCAACATCCTCATTGTCGAAGAAATTCCACATCCTTCTTTTGCACTTAGCATTGATTTAGGGACCTTATTTAGAGATCTGGGCTGTTTCCCTTTTGACTGACGGAGCTTCGCCCCCGTAGTCTAACTGCCGCGCTTTTAACTCTTGGTATTCGGAGTTTGATAGAATTCACGAGATTGCTCCCTGTTGAATTCTTCCAGTGCTCTACCCCCAAGAGGAACGCACGACGCTAGCCCTAAAGCTATTTCGGAGAGAACCAGCTATTACCAGGTTCGATTAGCTTTTCACTCCAACCCACAAGTCATCCGAGAGTGTTAAACGGCTCACCGGTTCGGACCTCCAGTGTGATTTCTCACACCTTCATCCTGCTCATGGGTAGCTCACCTGGCTTCGGGTCTTATGTATACTACCAATTACGCGCTATTAACACTTGGTTTCCCTGCAGCTCCAGTCTTTTAAAACCTTAGCTAAGCAGCATACATAAACTCGTTGGCTCATTCTTCAATAGGCACGCCATGGCGGACATAAATGCCCGCTCTGACTCTTTGTAAACATATGGTTTCAGGTCTATTTCACTGTCCTTTCGGACTACTTTTCACCTTTCCCTCGCGGTACTAGTTCACTATCGATCTTTAAATATATTTAGCCTTGCCGGTTAGTCCCGGCAGATTCCCCCAAGCTATTCATGTCTTGAGGTACTCAAGAACAATAACAGAAAAGGTGTGAGTGATTTCAAATACCGGACTATCACCGTCTATGGTTGTGCGTTCCAGCACATTCTTTTACCACCACACTTTGTAACTTTCCACGTAAAACGTCGTTATTGCCTTACAACCCCCAATTGTACAAGTACAATCAGGTTTGGGCTTCTCCCGTTTCGCTCGCCACTACTAAGGGAATACTATTTGGTTTCTTTTCCTCCAGGTACTGAGATGTTTCACTTCCCTGGGTGCGCTCTCAACAAGTGAGTTATCGAGCTTTACTCGATAGGGTTTCCCCATTCAGAGATCTCCGGATCGAAGGTTGTTAGGCACCTCCCCGAAGCGTATCGTCGCCGAACCACGTCTTTCATCGCTATTTAAAGTCTAGGCATCCACCATATGCTCTTGGTTTCCTATTAGGAAACGCAAACACCAATTTTTTTCATTCCTACTCGAAATGAAATCTAAAAAAGAACCGCTCCTTCTTTAGAGTTGGTCAATTTTTTTACTTACTTTGTTTATCTCCCTGTCTATCAACTTGAAAAGACCCCAAAATGGATCGTTGACGACAGGCATTTGTTTGTAAATGGTCATTCCTTTCAACCGTTTACTCTTAAGAAAAAACCGCCTTCCGAGGCGGCAAGTAAAAACACTAGGGTTTTACCTCTTGCCTCGATTGGGTAATTTCTTAGTAATCATATCTGGTACGGAAGAGTATATACCAAGCCGAAATGGAAGTCAAGCGATTACAAATAAGTGCCTTTTCCTCCAAATTTTGGGGCCTATTTTGGGCCCAAAAACTGACCCTAAAATGCCTAGTTTTGAACAAAAAAAATCGCCAAATTTTGGCAAAAAGAAAAAGGCCTATTAGGACCTTTAAACAACCTTACCGTCACGAGAAGCTTCGTCGTATGAAGGCTTTGATAGAGCTATCAAATTTTTTGGAGAGTTTGAATACATAGACAATATCTCCTCTCTGGTAATTAAATAGATTTCAAACCTCAATTTTTCTGCATTATCCAAGCAATGTTTTACAAAAAACCAATTTTCGATTGTTCCAAGAGGAAAACGAAAATCCTCCACGATCGGGACAAACCACAATTCTTGTAAAATGTTTTCCCTGTCCGTTTTATTACTTGAAATGAACCGATCTCGTAATTCTTTTAAAAGACTTTGGATATCCAGAAAATCTTCTATCTCATTCTCTATTTCCGTATAGTGATGAGTCTCGTGCATGCTTACTCCAGAAAATTTTTTTCCGAGAGATATTTCCCTTTTGTCCATTGTTCAATATTTTCAATTACTCTACTCTTTTTACAGATTTTGTCTACCAAAAATCAAAAACACCCTTTCGGGTGCTTTTGTAAAAAAGATTTGAGTCGAATTAGCGATTCATGTCGCCTCTTATGCCTTCGATTACTCTTGCTGCTGCATCTCGTCCACCTAGACCAAATGCTAGACCTCCAGCGACTGCAAGCATTGCAATAATTCCTGTGAAAAGAATTTGCATGAATTGTACTGCAACACCAAGCTCAGATAGAGCTATGATAAATGCGAATACCCAGATTGCGTAACGAGCGATTGTTCCTAGCATGTGTGCTGAGCGAACACGTGCAGCCTTTGCACCACCTGTTACAACTCTTTCTATAAAGTCAGCAATAACTGTTGCTGCCAAAAGTATAAGAGCCGCAATCATAACATTTGGAAGATATCCAAGTACAACTTCACGTAGGAAGTCATTTACTTGCATAAGTCCAACAACTTCTAGAGAAGCCATCAAAAATGCTATTACGATAAACCAGCGCACTAGTCCACCGATAACTCCACTTGCACTAACCTTTAGTCCTGATCGATCTGAGAATTCTCTTAGACCTCCAGAAGAAAGAGCATTGTCGATCTTTAGTGCTGTGATTAGTTGTGCAACTGCATTACCAACCAAGCGACCAATGATCCAACCGATTATAAAAATAAGGATTGCTATGATCAATTCCGGTAGGAATGTGATAACACCAAACCATAAACTCTGCAGTGAAGCACTTAGGACATCACCTGTTTCTAACAACATAAGCTTTTTGTCTTATTAGTGACCACCTAGGATTCCAACGTGGATCACTAGGGAGACTAAAAAATATGCTAATAATTCCTTAAACGGTTCGACCCGAAAGGTACTTTTATTATAGCATGTAGGGAGCAATCTATTTGTCTCTTGTGGATAACCCAAGATGGTCCACCACCCTCTCATGTGGGTAGTCTAGTATGTCTGAAACTAGTTTGTCTCTCATCTCTAGTCGGTACATAAACTCTGGTGTTTCAAATACTGCATAAGAAAGTTCTTTGCCGAGTTCTGCCTCGAAATCTCGAACGATCTTCTCGACAACTGGTCTTTTAATACTATCTCCAACCAAAAGTATGTCTACTCTAGAATCTTTTTCTTTTATAAATATTCCTGACACAACAAGAGCCTTTACCTTTCCTGCTTTTTTGAATCTGTGGGCCATGTCTCCTTTTGAAACAGTATCTTTCTCTACAAGGATCGAAGTGAGCGCATCTGTATATGGAAAGTTGCTATCGAAAACAAAAGAGAACTTCCTAGACACTACTTGTTTACTTTTCTTCTTCTTTGATACCTTCTTTTTACTTGCCTTTATTGGAAGAGCTTTCTTTTTTACAAAGCCAAGTGCAAGGAGATTTGATATCTCCTTTCTAACTATAGCCAACGAAACTTTACTTCTTGATGATATATCTTTTGGTTCGAAAAACACATCTTGGTTTAGCAGAAAAAGACGCATTATTTTTACTCGGGAGTTTCCCCCGAAGAGTTTTGCTAGGGTTTCCATATGGGCAAGTATAGTAAAGCTTGGCACATGGCGCAACCCCTAAAAAAGAGCTCGAAAACAAAAAAATAGACCGAGGTCTATTTTAAGAATTTTTGTAGTATCTTTACATACTCCGGAAAGGCACCAACATGATGAGCAAAAAGATCAAATCCTTGCCTATAATTTGCTTCTGCGTTTATTTCTTCAGACGGTGTTTGAAATAAGTCATCTCTTCCTTTATACTTTTTTACCCATCCTTCACTACCCATTTCTGAAAGCACCTCTTTTAAACAGATACCCTTTGGAGGATCGAAAAGTGAATTATTTATACAGTTCAAATACCCTACTCTCGCTCCTAAATATTGACTAAAGAAATCTGGTGCCTGAGTATCCTTTTTGTTCTGATGAAGAGCCTGCCAAACTTCTTTTACTGAACCGTCAATGAATTCAAATCCTCCATATGAAGCAAGTACTCCACGGGTTATGTGAACGAATCCGTTTGAAACAGACTCTACCCATTCTGCTCTTTTTCTATCTGAGAAGATGTGGTTGGTGAGTTTTCCTTCATAAAACTTACGCAGCTTGTATCCTATATATCTTTCGATATCTATGCGGACCGCACCCATAAAGCACTCTTGCGACATGGTCTTGTAATGAAAGAGGAAGCTTTTCATATCCCCCACAAAACATCCATCATCTTTATGTGCTGTATAAGCGAGAACCTGCTGTAGACGAGGAGAGATCGGAGAATGCTCCGAGAAAAGTATCTCATCTTTTGGAACAGTTATAACTTTGAGTGGAATAAAGTATCCCTTTGCCTCAAGATACAATTCTTCCAAAGTGTTTTTCAGTTCAAAGCCGTATTCCTCATCATAGACTACATAAATATCAACATCGCTTGTGATACTGTAGTCACCTCTCTGGGTTGATCCAAAGTGGGATGCTGCTAAAACTCCTTCAGTTGCCCTTAGTTTATTTTGGAGTGACTGCAAGAAAATCCCGAATGACTCTTTCTTGGGTACTTTTTTGTTTGCAATGTCTTCCCATGTAAATACCTTCATATTCTATTTTTCTTTTTACTTTACATTTATTTTACAGATTGTCAAACAAAGAGAGAGACACCCCAAAAAGAAAAGCCCCCTGCTGGGGCTTTTCTTTTTTAAATTTATTTCAATTCTACTTTGTCCGACTCCCGGGTGGTCGCTGGTAAGGGAACGAAGTGAACACTTATGCATGAGGTAATCCTCAGGCGCTAAGTTTCGTAAAATAACTTTGTTATTTTAACTCAACCTTACCTCCTGTCCTCTCTCGCCTCTTTTGAGGAGGCTCCTAGGACGCCGGAAAAGTAGATTGAAACAACTGCGTTATTTCAATTCTACTTTGTCCGACTCCCGGGTGGTCGCTGGTAAGGGAACGAAG
>DALYDA010000023.1:8029-8814 GCA_031973435.1 Minisyncoccota bacterium | reverse complement strand
GTAAACTACCAAAATATATATGTGGAAAACCTTCGCAAAAACCCAAAAAGGGCCTCACTCAAGTTCTCCATTCCATGCCTTGTAATATAGCATATTTGGAGCAAAAAAACAAAGGCACTATATATAGTGCCTTTGTTTTTTTATTTTCCCAATACTTCTATTTAATAGAGTACTTTGCCCATCGCTTCTCCCCTTCTCTTTTTAGTACTCCCTCTTTCATCAAGGACACGAGTTCGCGCTGGATAGTCTTCTCACTGCAGTCACTTATAACGGACATTATGTCCTTTATCGTGACACTCTTCTTTTCATGGATGACCTTGATTATTGAGTTTCTTCTAGATAGTTTTTGTGTGTTGTCCTTTGTGTTGTCCTTCATAACACGCTCTGTCTTTTTAGTGTTTTGGAGGAAGCTTGGTATGTCCTTTTTTGTCTCATTTTTGGTATCAAGGACATGTGGGTTCTCTGTCTCTGTTTTCTCGTCTTCAAATATACTTTGCATCGGGATAGAAAGTGAAATCCTTCCATCTAGTCCCTTGTGTCCACTTCCTCTTTTTTCACGAACATAGTTTAGTACTGAGTCGAAGAAGGCTATTTCCTTCAAAAGGATGTCTGAATTGTTGTTCGTTAACATCCCAGAACCCGATGCAATCCGGACCAACATTGAGAGTTCATTTAGTCTAGAACTCAAAAGTTCAAAGTGCATGAACGCTTCAAATGGTGGTAGTCCGTGAAGGACATGTATCTCGGCGATAATGTCCAAAGTGAGATCTCTCATGGATTCTCTA
>DALYDA010000023.1:0-8019 GCA_031973435.1 Minisyncoccota bacterium | reverse complement strand
GTGGTTCCTTTTCATCGAAGCATTCGGTGACCATATAGATTGCGAGCCCCACTTGCTCAGCTCTTTTGTACGAAAAGGACACGAAGGAATTGGCAAATTCCATTATCTTTACTAGGTTTTCTGGCTGTCCGATAGAATCTTGTCCTATAGGATTTGGAAGATTATTTTGTGTGTCCTTTTTGTTATCCATAATGTCTTTTAGTTACTATTACGGTCAGTACCCGTTTGTGTTGTCCATTATACACCCAAGGGGAGACTTCGCAAGTGTCTGATAAGAAGGATTGGAAATAATCCCTATAAAATATATATAAAAATGTACGTAGGTAAATAAACGTATGTTACAATTGCATATATATGTCACAAAAAAAGGATAAGAAACGAAAGGCAAAAAATGACAGTTCCGATTCTGGACCATCTCTTTCAGAAGAAACGATACACGGTATTTGGGGCATCGTATGTTTTGTCCTAGCGATCTTTTTTTTCCTATCGATATTTCACAAAGCGGGAGTCGGGGGCGATGCAGTACGCAACTTGTTGACTGTACTTCTAGGTGTCGGATACTTCATGTTACCACTAGTTTTGATACTACTTGGAACATCACTGTTTGGTAAATCTGAACGACCAAACCTCGGTATGGTCCACACTGTTTCTTCAGTGCTTATACTATTGTCTACACTTGGAATGATCGACGTGGCCAGCGGACTAGATCACAACGGTGGACTAGTAGGACAAGCTGTGGCCTACCCTTTCATACAAATATTTGATGTCTACATAGCGATACTTTTCTTGGGAACAATACTCATTGTTTCTCTGCTTGTTTTGTTTGATTACAAACCAAGATTCAAAGAGATGTTCGTTTCTATTTTCCAAGCACTTAGAAAAGAAAAAACTGACGCAAACCATGAGCCAGAAATAAATGGTATCGCGATGGAAGCACAAAAGATCGAAGCTCCAACTGAAGAGACTTCTGAAAACAAAGAAGAAGAAAAGATAGAATACAAACCTTCAAAGAAAGATGAAGAAGAGGATACTTTCGTTCCGCAGAAAAGAAACAAGAAGCATTCTTCATATACCCCCCCGCCACTGTCTCTTCTTGCAAACGACAAAGGAAAACCGAACGTTGGTGACATAAAAGCAAATGCAAATATCATACAGAGGACACTTGCAAACTTCGGAATACAAGTAGAAATGGATGAGATTACAATAGGTCCGACTGTAACTCGCTATGCACTCAAGCCTGCACAAGGAGTGAAACTCTCGAAAATTGCAGGACTCCAAAACGACCTTGCGCTTTCTCTCGCAGCACACCCTATACGTATGGAGCTCCCTATCCCGGGCAAGTCTTTGGTTGGTATCGAAATACCAAACAAACAGAAGTCTACGGTAGGACTCGGGTCTCTGCTTGCAGATCCAGAATTTCAAAATTCTACTATCGCTCTATCTGTCGCACTCGGAAGAAATGTGTCAGGAAAGAGTCTATATATGAACCTTGCAAAGGCTCCCCATGTCCTTATTGCCGGAACTACTGGATCTGGAAAGTCTGTGATGATCCACAACCTTATAACTTCACTTTTGTACAGAAATGGACCAGATGACCTAAAACTAATACTTGTTGACCCTAAAAGAGTTGAGCTTACTCTCTACAACAAGATCCCTCACCTACTAACCCCAGTTATCACTGACGCCAAAAAGGCAATCCTTGCACTCAAGTGGGCGGCAAAGGAAATGGAAAAGAGATACAATATACTAGAAGCTAACTCTGTTCGAGACATAACTTCATACCATGAAAACGTATACGATGTTGCAGTAAAGGCCGGAGATGAAGGGATAGAGGCTATGCCATATATAGTGATCGTAATAGACGAACTCGCTGATATCATGCAGGCATACCCAAGAGAACTAGAAAGTGCGATCGTACGACTTGCTCAGATGTCTCGTGCTGTTGGAATACACCTTGTACTTTCTACACAAAGACCAGAAGTAAACGTCATCACAGGACTTATCAAGGCGAACGTTCCTACAAGACTAGCGTTTCGTGTCCCTACTCAGATAGATTCGAGAACGATACTCGACTCTTCTGGTGCAGAGAAATTGCTTGGTTCTGGAGACATGCTCTACTCTTCTGGCGAAGGCTCCCCTGTTCGACTTCAGTCATCTTTCATCCCTGAAACTGAAGTGAAGTCTGTTGCCCAATACTTGAAAGATGCATATAGAGACGAGATCCCAAGCGATATAGAGTTTACTGGAAGTGTATCTGATGGAGGAAGAAGCATATTTGACTCAGGAGACCTCGACACAAACTCTGAAGGCGATGGCGACGACCTATACGAAGATTCTAGAAAGATCGTTATCGAGGCTGGCAAAGCTTCTACGTCGTATCTGCAAAGAAAATTGAAGGTTGGATACTCTCGAGCTGCAAGATTGATAGATCTTCTCGAGGAAAGAGGGGTAATAGGTGCAGGAGACGGAGCAAAACCACGCGAAGTATTGGAAAAGAGTGTAGCTGAAGAAATGAAAGAATATGAGTAAAAATATCGGAAAAATTTTGAAAGATGCTTCTATTGGTGGGATGCTCGGAATACTTTTTGTTGCAATCATCGTAATTTTCATCATGCAAAACACATATGGACTACGCACAGGTGTTAAAATAGAAGTCACAGGCATAGAAGAAGGTGTGACTTACACAGATTCAGTACTGAAGCTCACTGGTATAGCAAGAAATGCAAACAATCTTTCTATATCAGGATCAAGTGTACCTGTAGATATGAAAGGAAACTTCTCAAGTCACATAGTTTTACTTCCGGGAATTAATACCATCTCTTTTATGGCTGAAGACAAATTCGGAGACAAAACAGAACTTGAATACGTAGTTTACAAAGAAGACACATCGCAAGAGTCATAAATTTATTAAAAATTTTATTAATATAACAACATATATATGGTAGTAAAAAAGAAAGCAGTAAAGGAAGCAAAAAAAAGTGATGTAGGCATAGAGGATACAATCAGGTCCATCCAAACAAAATTTGGAGAGGGTGCGATAATGAAGCTAGGTGACGCGCCGAAAGTAAATATTTCTAGTATCCCTACTGGATCTATCGGTCTCGATATGGCACTTGGTATCGGTGGAATCCCCCGAGGAAGAATCATCGAAATATTTGGTCCAGAATCTTCTGGTAAAACAACTCTCGCTCTCCACATAGTTGCTGAAGCACAGAAATTAGGAGGCGTATGTGCATATATCGACGCAGAACACGCAATGGATCCAGAATACGCAAAGAATCTTGGTGTAAAAACTCACGAACTTCTCATCTCTCAGCCAGACACAGGAGAACAAGGACTCGAGATCTGTGAGTCTCTCGTTCGCTCAGGAAAGATAGACGTCGTAGTTGTGGACTCTGTGGCAGCTCTTACCCCAAAAGATGAGATAGAGGGAGATATGGGACAACAGCACGTCGGAAAGCAAGCACGTCTGATGTCACAAGCACTCCGAAAACTAACTGCAATAGTCGCAAGAAGTAAGACTGTCGTAATTTTCATAAACCAGATTCGTATGCAGATTGGAGTTATGTTTGGTAACCCAGAGACTACACCAGGAGGAAAGGCACTCAAGTTCTATACGTCTGTTAGACTCGACATACGTCGAATCGCACAAATAAAGAAAGGTGAAGAAGTGGTCGGGGGACGAACAAGAGTAAAGGTTGTAAAAAACAAAGTTGCATCCCCTTTCAAACAAACTGAGTTCGACATAATCTATGGTGAAGGAATATCACGCGAAGGAGAAATACTAGCGCTTGGTGAAAAACTCGGACTTGTGAAAAAGTCAGGTGCATCTTACTCATATATAGACAAGGATGGTGCAGATCAGAAACTCGATAGAGGCTACGATGCGACAAGACAATTCCTACAGAAAAATCCTAAAGTTGGCGATTATTTGATGAAAGAAGTGAAGAAAAGATTTGGTGAAATCCAAAATCCAAACGCCTCATCATCATCTAGTGAATCTGAAGAATAAAAAAGAAAAAGCACCGATCACGGTGCTTTTTTTATTTCCCTTAAAAAATACCACCCAAAATGAGGGTGGCTTTATACGAGGTCTATCATGTGCTTTATCTCCAATGTTTTCTCTGCCCTTTTTATTAGGATTTTTATTATGCTCTTAACAAACAAAAAGAGTGTCCAGCCGACAAACAGAGTTGTTATTATTTTTAATTCTGGATCTAATTGGTAACAAAAGATATGAAAAAACTTGACTGACGCTTTGTAGATAAATACTACTCCAAATAAACCAAAGAGGGCGCCAGAGAAATGATCATATACGTTACCTATGACAAGGAGGAATATTCCAGAAATATACCCTATGGTAAGAATAGACACTTTGAGTAACAAAAAATCTGGATCCATGGTCAAATATTTTCTATTATTTTACCTCTAGAGATAAAAACTGTAAACACTATTTTCCTTGCAAAATGCCCATTTTTGGACTAAAATCTCTCTATCTTAGAGGATTTTTATATTTACTATCCCCTAACTGCTTATAACTAATCACTAAAATATGTCCTTACTTCAATACAGCGAAATCAAAGAAAAGAAAGTTATCATCTGGAAAGATGAACCTTTTATAGTACTCGAGAGTCATGTGGCGCGCACACAACAGCGCAAACCACAGAACCAAGTGAAAATGCGTTCTCTTATAAACGGACGTGCTGTGGACGAAACTTTTCGATCATCCGACACAGCAGAAGAAGCAGATATCGAGAAGAAAGAAGTAAAATTTATATATGAAAATAAAGGTGAGTTCTGGTTCTGTGAACCGAACGATCCTGCAAAGCGCTTCACGATAGATAGCAAGATAATAGGAGAAAAGGCAAAATTTCTCAAAACAAACCTAATACTTCATACTCAAATATTTGATTATGATGATGAAGAAAAGATAATAGGTGTAGACCTCCCTATAAAGATGGAGTTTACTATCAAGGAAGCTCCGCCAAACATAAAGGGAGATACTGCAACTGGTGGAACAAAGACTGTAGTACTAGAAAACGATATGAATCTAAACGTTCCCCTATTTATAGAAGCAGGTGAGAAAATAATAGTAAACACAGAAACTGGCATGTACGTAGAACGAGCAAGATCATAATATGAAATAAAAAAGCCAGCCTTAAAGGGCTGGTTTTTGATTTAATTTACTATATCATCTATGTCATTCGGATCTTCCTCCCACTTTGGAACAAAAATCCAAAGTAATACATAGACTCCCAAGCCAACTCCATACATGCATATCAAAATAAACAATATGACTCTCAGTATCCATGCTTGAGTACCGAGTGAATACGCTATTCCTGCACAAACTCCTGCCACCCATCCTTGATCTTCACTTCTTCTAATTTTTTTCATTCTAAATATTATTTTTTGGAAGACTAACATATAATCAAAAAAACATCCATATGGATGTTTTTTTGATTATAAAGAGATTATCTAGCAATATATGGAAGTAGTCCCATAAATCGTGATCGCTTTACAGCAAGAGCTACTTTTCGTTGATTTCTTGAAGATATCCCTGTTCTCTTTCGGCTTTGGATTCGGCCGTTAGGACTTAGGAATTTTTTCAAAAGTTCTACGTCTTTGTAGTCTACATGCTTTATGTTATTTGTTGAGAAAAAATCTTGTTTCATAAATTGATCTGAAGTTGCAAGTTTATAGTTTCAAGAACTATTCACCGAACTTCTTTATCCGTGTTGATAATATTTTTGTATTTCTATTGTTCTCCATTCCTACTATTCCCTAAAAAGGAATATCCTCTAGGTTGTTGTCCTCATCAGGATATTCTATCGTGTCTATTCCTGGAGCTTCGTCAGGAGTTGGAGCAGAAGCAGATTGTGCACTACTATCATCCTTTTGGAATGTACCAGTGCCAGTAGTTGTGCCTCGTGGACCAAACTGGAAGTTTTCTACCACTATCTCAGTCTTGTATCTTTTTGTACCGTCCTGTGCGTCCCAACTCTTTGTTTGGATTCTTCCATCTATGTAAAGTGAACTTCCTTTTTTAGAGTACATCGCGATAACATCTGCCACTTTTCCAAATGCTACTGCGTTGTGATACTCTGTTGCTTCCTGCTTTTTTCCTTGTGAATCTTTGAATGTTCTGTTTGTTGCAAGAGAAAAAGTTGCTACTTTTATTCCTGATGGAAGAGATTTTACTTCTGGATCTCGAGTAAGATTACCGAGGATCATTGCACGATTTATATACATTTTTTTATGCTCTCCAAGATGCAAACCCGGAGTGCCACTTAATTTACTAAATACGACTTTTACTTGTATACAATTATACTAAAGTACAATTTTAGTTGCTATTAGTCTTTTATCGCCTCTTCTACTTCGTCGATTACAGACTCAGAAACTACTTCTGACCCTTCTTCAACTAGCATTTTGTCTAGTTCAGCATCTACTGCTTCTGCGTCTACTGGGACTACCTTTTCATCCTTCTTTCTTCTTATTCCTCCTTCCTTCTTTTCAAAAAGCTTTCTTGGAGAAAGTGTGTTTTCCTTTACAGTACTCACGATTATAAATCGGATGATGTCGCTTCTAGATTCAATCATTTCTTTTACTTTTGCGATTGTATCTGCTGACATCTCAAACTTTACCCAACCAAAGTATGATCGTGTGAAGTATTGAGCCTTGTTGTCTATTGTTGCTCTCATCTCATAAGTTAGCGCCATATCTTTTGGCATTTCATCTGAGACAATAACTCCTCCCAATGACTCTATAGCACTTTTGATATCACCAAATCTTGCTGGGACATCTTCTACGCTCATGTCTGAAACCAAGTGAAGACCTAGTTCATAGACACCTGTGTTTGTTTCTTCTTCCATAAATAAATTCTAATTATTCTTAATATCACGCTTCGGCCTTGTCCCTGTAAAGGGAACTTGCGATCTAGCTTCAGGGCCAGATCGAACGCGACAGGTAGATACTAGCAGGGCAAAGGCTAAAAATCAAGCCTAAAGAACCTTTTTGCGTTTGCAACCAGAGCTGTACGCACTATTTCCTCATCTAAGCCTTTTATCCTGGCAATCGCCTTGTATACATCCTCTACCATCCAAGGCTCACAAACTTTCCCTCTATAGGGCACTGGGGCAGCATAAGGGGCATCTGTTTCGGCCATTATGGACCCAAGTGGCAGGAACCGGATAACCTCATCATAGTCGCCTGAGAAAGTAATAGGTCCATCGAAGCTCATCGTGTGTCCGCCCACTAGTGCTCTTTTTGCAACATCAACATTCCCGACAAAAAAGTGAAAATTGGCGCGTACATCCACCCCCTCAAGAATATCCAGAACTTCCTCATATGCATCCATACTTCCCTTACTTGGACGAGAATGGATCATGAGTGGCCTCCCTACTTTTGTAGCAAGCTCAATATGTTTTAAGAAAATATCTTTTTGACGAACTTTTGATTCTTCACTCTCGTTTCGAAAATAATCTAGTCCGCACTCACCTATCGCAACTACTTTCGGATGATTTGCCATCTCTTCCAATTCTTCACTCCAAGATTCTTCGCCCGCCTGCCAAAGACTGGCACTGTCGGGCAGGTGGTTTGGATGAATACCTACAGTTGCAGCCAAAATAACCTCCGGATGATTTTCGGCAAGGTCGATGGCTATTTTGGATGTTTCGATACCTGTCCCGACTGTTATCGTCGCGACTTCTTTTTCCTTCATCCTCTCTATTACTTCGTTTTGAGTCTCTAAAAGTGGCGAAAGGTTTAGGTGTGAGTGTATGTCTATGTGTCGTATTTGCATTCTTCTACTATCTCATAAAATTGAGCAAAAAGAAAAACCCGCCATGGTCGGGTTTTGTTTTTTATAAATTTATAATATTTTCAATTTTTCCGCCCTTTTTATCTTTCTTTAGGACTGAATAGCCAACACCCTGTCCGTGGACAATATGGAAATAGTATCCACAATACTCTACCAAAGATGTTGTGAACTCGTTGGGAGTGTTTTTATTTAACTTTCTTTTG
>DALYDA010000022.1:0-9673 GCA_031973435.1 Minisyncoccota bacterium | reverse complement strand
GGAGATAGCCTGACTGATCTCTTCCTCAACTATTACTCTGGTATAGAAGATTTACCAAAGGACCTAAAGCTTGAACGTTACAAAAAACTTTATCTTACAGACCTCGATATAAAAAAGTGGGGGAGCAAGGAAAGAGTGGATAGTATAAAGTCCATTGAAAAGAAAGTTAGGAGTTTCTCAAGCGAAGAGTTTGATAGATACCTAATGAAAAAAGGAATCAATGTCGAGGATGTCTTTAGAGGTTTTCCAGACACGGTTACAAGCGAAAGCTACTACCATTTTATATGGAAGTGCTACTTTGCGTGTGGTGCACCAAAAGTGAGAGTAGATATAGACCTTCATTTTCCATTCAGTGTCACAAATGCAACTGCGTACTATGAACCGTTTACAAATTCGCTTCATTTAGACTTATACAGTCTCCTCTCTTATGGTTTCGATCAAAGTATCAAGCAAGAGTATTTCTATTGGGATCCGAGCGATCTTATAGAAGAACTTTCTCATGCAAAACAATTTAAGGAGAAGCCGATGACTAGTTATTCCAAAGCGACCTTCGGCCTTTTTAGATCTTTTGCTATGTCGGCGGGTTCGTATCTCAATATGTTTGAGGAAAACATAAGCTGGCCTGAAGCATATGACATGGAAGCTAAACTTAAAGGATCATTTGAGCATGAAGCACATGTGGTCATGTATAAGGAGCTAAGTTTATATGGTGAGAGTATGACAGAAGGATTCGGCAAATAAGACAAGGTCGCACATAAAGTGCGATTTTTTTTATTTGGAAACAAAAATACCCCACACAATCCATTGGGGTATTTTTGTAAGTGGACGGGGAATTGTTTTGGATAGGGCCAAAACACGGCCGACTATTATTTTACTGCGTCCTTTAGAGCCTTTGCTGCACGAAACTTTGGAACAGTTGTTGCAGCAACCTTTACTTGCTCACCTGTCTTTGGGTTGCGAGCCATACGAGCTGCGCGTGCCTTGGCTGAGAAGATACCAAGTCCAGCGATAGAAACTTCCTCGCCTTTCTTTAGAGTTGAAACGATTGCATCTATGATGCCATCTACTACTCCTTCAGCAGCAACTTTTGTGCCACCGATCTTCCCGTGAACCATTTCTACAAGTGCTTGTTTGTTCATATTACTTATAGACTCTAGTTCGACTAGAGAGTTAACTACTAATGCTAAGCTTAGCTTCGATGTTTGGAAGCTAGAAGTATTATACAGTAACGGTTTTTCAAAGGGAAATATTGACAATAAGCACATTTAGATGTATCATTTTCTTTATGATTGAGAGTATGAAAAAGGAAAATAATATATTTGAAGTCGACACTACGGATTCATTGCAGGAAATTTTAGAGAAAAATAATATAGATACATCTTTTTTTGGTAAAAATGACGCTAAGAGAGTAGAAGATCTGTTTAATGAAATAAAAAATAGAGAAAGCGAACTGGTTAAAGAAGGTGACTCTATTTTTAGAAAAATAAACGCACTGTCAATCTCAGTAAATTATAGTAAGAATCAAAGAAAATTTGTTCTCGTAGAGGATAAACAAGTCTTTAGTGATGGAAGAGAAAGACAAAGAAGTCCGATGTCTTCTTTGTCAGAGAAATTAAAAAACGGTGAAAACATAGACGAGGAAATAAATAGGGCATTGTTCGAAGAGTTGGGTATAAAAAATAAATATGACGGAATTTTTTTAGGAGAGGTAAAAGAAGAGAAAGAGTCTGGTAGTTACCCCGGTCTTTTAACTCAGTATTCGTTTTTGAAATATCAAATTTTCCTTGAAGATGAAGATTTTAAAGAAGAAGGGTATATAGAGAATGAGCCAAGTACAGGTTTAACTACTTACTTTGTTTGGAAGGAGATGGGATTGGAAAAATAAAAAAACCACAATAGTGTGGTTTTTTTATTTCTTATGATTGTAGTGTTCTAACTTTCCTCATTCTTGTGTACATACTCATACTTATACTCCCATATCTACTCATACTTTCTCCACCATGATATAATTTTTACATGATAAAAAGGTTTCTCGAAGATATAGGACTTTCTGAAAAAGAAGCAGAGGTGTACACAAAGCTACTTACCATGGAGTCTTCTTCTGTTATAGATCTTGCGAAAATAACAAAGATAAACAGAACTACTATATATCCAGTGCTTGAGACGTTGATGAAAAAGGGCTTAGTAGACGAGATCACCGTAGACAAAAAAGTAAAATACCAAGCAGAGCCACCAGAGAGACTCGAGTCTTATATACAGAACGAAAAGACGAAACTCGACGAGCAAAGCAAACTACTAAGCGAAGTTATACCGAGATTGAAAAATTTTGCACTTCAGGAAGGGGAGAGACCGATTGTAAAAGTGTATGAAGGAAAGGAAGGAATCCTTCGCTCTCTCAAAGAATATTTTCAAGCAGAAGACAAGGACGATATTGCCTATCTGATATATTCAAGAGACTTAATAAATCAGGCTTTTAGTAAAAAAGACCAAGAAGACGCCAGGGCTCTTCGACTGAGCAAAAAAGTTAAATCAAGATCTATTTTTGTATCTTCTGAAGGAGATCTTCCTTCAAATGATATGGCAGAAAGATACAGGATTGAGGATCCGACTTACGGAATCAAGTGTGACATAGGGATATATTCAGATCGCATTCGAATCCACACACTTTCGAAAAACCTTTCAGCAATATTCATTAAAAGCCAGGATGTGGCAGATACATTTAGAACTCTTTTTGACCTCGCAATCGAAGGGATAAAAGCCAAAAAAGAAAATAAGGACTAACTTTATAGTAAAAAGATTAAACCCCTCCACAATTAAGTGAAGGGGTTTTTTTTGTGCTCAATCGATCATAGTTCAGTTTTAGTCAACAACATCTTTGCTAGATGTGTTTCTTCCTGATCTTGATCAAGAGCGTCAAATTTTAATTGCTGGGAGCTTAGAATTTTTGTAAGCTTCAGCACGACAACTAATCTACACCATCTTGATAGTTTTTGCAATAATCTTAATGCAAAAACTTCTTCCAATGGTTAATTAGGGGGAACTTAGTCTTCCACATTTTCCTCCTTTTTTGGTAAATGAACAAAAAAACTAGTTTTGCAAGACCACCTGGTGGTCGGCTAGGGGGACATAACCCTCACCTAGCCGAACATTGGATTAATCGAGCATAAACCAATAGATTTAACGTCTTTTGAAACGTCATCTGAAGACAGTATATCAAAGTATAGAGACAATGTCAATACTCTTTGACTTATATCATAATATGGAATTAAAAAATGTCAAAAATGTAGCAAATAAGTCAAACCAAATAGACACTAATAATACAAAAAAACCTTGTATTATATACATAAAATACAAATAACGTATGAATTAAGTCAAAAAGACTTGACAAAGAAAGAGGAATCTGCTATACTGTCCCCAGAACGTTGATAGAGGTAAATGACACCCGCACTCACTAAATAAACAAATTGTGGAGCTCGCCAGTGTAGATATTTGCCCTAACAAAGGTTTTAATACTTTTACAAACTATAGATTATAGCCGTGCCGAGGTTTTCATAATTTCCACGGCACAGTAAGGGAGAGAAAGTGGCCTTCTCTCTCATACTGTGCTGAAAGGACTTTGAGAAAAATCCTAGATAGCACTCATAGGGAGTTTCGACTTGTTTTTTAACCAGGCGATCCAGATGGGATCGTATATAAAAGCAAGCTACGCATGTTATTTGGATTGTGCAATTGTTACATCTACCCCCAGAGCCAGGTGCCGGAGGGGAGGCCATAGATGGAACAAATTGCGCAATTGGCGTATCCGACTTCGCTGATCGCAGGGCCTTGATGCCCAGCGCAGAAGTTAAAGTATGACTACGCAAGTTATACGGGAAAAGTTTTTTCAAGGCCGCGAACCATGAAAGAACAACAATAACAACAAAGGGTGAACGGTTGCAAAATCGTTCACCCCTATTATTCAGCTCAGGAAGCCTCATGAGTTGATAGTAGAAATGTTCCTAAACAAAATACATATGGTGATAGTAAACAGAGTAGTTATGACATGGGCGGATTACATAGAGATGTTACGCTCGTGATAATTGACCTTTGAATGCAAATTAAATTGGAAACGGGCAAGCCTAAGATTAAAATTGCCCCTATTTTTCGGTACAGAAGAAATTGTGTATCGATTGTAGGTTGAAAAAATCCTGAGGACACATTCGCGCGAGTAATCTTCACGATCAGTTCGTGCGAACGTGTCCTTGAGACACTTGTCTGGCTATGTATATTTATTTTGACGCACAAAATAATCATACGAGCTCATATATCCGTAGATGAGTGATGAAAACTAGACAAAAGAACGGAAACCAATCGGTAGGTTTCCAAAAGGAGAAAGGGAAGCGTACTCTTTCTCCTCATTGTTCAACCCATGAAGCAATTCGTGTGTTGATAGTGATAGATGTTCTTTAAGTTAAGTTATGAGCAACCCAACCTTTAAAGGGTTGTCTGGAGATCAAGCATTACTAGAGTTTGCACTATGTGTCCTACATACAATGCTACAAAATAGTGTTGAGAAATTGGACAAAGTATTTGATGAAGGAAAAGAAGGAAATGTCCTCGATGAGGAAGTTCTGGAATCCCTTCGTACTGATGCAAAAAATCTTCTTCCGGTGTATGCCTGCTATGAAAATGGCAAGGAAGCCGAAATGAAAAAGTTTTCTGCATACAGGGACAGAATCCTTGAAGTGTGCAATATCTAAAACAATGGTGTCCAGATTCCTGAAGGCTCTGGTTCATGCTCTCATCTTGTATCCCTTTACCGGGATGAAGATTGATTGAGCTGAATCAATCCTAGGAAAAGTCCAAACAAAGCAAGATCGAAGGAAGTAGATCATTGCCTCTGGCTACGTCATACCACGAACGTGAAACTGAATCGCAATTCGCGAGTGGAAGTTCATACCGAACGGCTGAAGGACGACAGTATTACATCTCGTCCACATTACTGAGATTCTCAACATTTGCTGGCTTGCCCTGAGTGAGCTTGCGAATCGAATGGGGGTTTCACAGTGTAAAAAGTTCTTTGTTAAAAGTTTGTTTGGTGAAACGAGGTGATTCTAGAAGCCTCGACTCACCAAATTAGTTTGTATAAATGTATGTATCCCTTAGAGGATGGCAAACCTCTCGTGAGATCTTGGAACATGACGGCAAGTTGTATTTTGAAGTTGCAGAGCAAGGGCATTGCAGTACTTGTCAGTCACGGATCATTCACGTAGGAGAAGTGGTTGCACGCAAGAAATTGCAGGCAACATACGGACACTTACATGATAGGTTCCCAAGAGATGCGAGAACTTTGTGGATTGGGCTTGAGAAACCAAAGTCAGAAATGACCGAGGAAGAAATTAAAAACTTCTTTCGCGAAGGTCTCGAGTTGCCGATTTACTAAGTCTGGTATGTCACCCAAAAAAGTCCAAACAAAGCAAGACCGAAGGAAGTAGGTCGAGCCTCTGGCTAAGAAATGTATGCTTCTTGAAACTGAATTGCATACACGGGGTAGCCGAACGACACCTCGATAACTCTTTCAAAAAGTTGTTCATATATAGTTACATCCCGACTTTCTAACAGTCGGGACCATTACTGAGATTACAAAGAAGTTTGTGGTTTCACAGTGGAATAAACTTAGTTCACAATAAAAAATCACGCATATGTTCCAAAAGGTTTCTATTAACCAGATTTTTTTATTTGAGGTTTGGGGTTCGCAAGGTTTCCTTGCTCCTGCTCCAGCCGGTTTCAATGGCAATGATGATCCATGGATCGCAAAGGGAAATATCGGAGGCAAGGAATTTGAAATTAATGTAACCAAAGAAGAAATGGGAAAGGATAAAACAGGAAATGAAATCCCTGTTCCCATGAAAAATGGTGAAAAGTTTCAGATAACTTTCGAAAGAGGGGAAGAGAAGGATTCTGTAGAAGGTACCATCAAGTACCTATAAAATCAAAAAGCGACAACTGTCGCTTTTTTAATTTTTGGATGCAATAAACCCCCACATAAAAATGTGAGGGCCTTTTGTACTAGTATTGTTGTATCCACCAGTTATCATGTACATCTTTTTCTTTAAGGGAAGAAGATATTTCTGATAACTCCTCTGCCGACACGGTGCCGGAAACAAAGATATGATAGCAGTAATGTTTGTCGTCAATATCTCTGACCTCTTCCTTTATTGTTGCGTACAAAGACACAGCAACATCGGATAAAGGTTCAGTTGTAAAAGACAATTTACATAAATAGCAGTCATTGTAGTACGGTGTATAGTTTTCAAGCCATAGTACTGTAACAAAAAGAGTTTTTTCCATAGTTATAAGTTTTTGATCCATCGAAAAACAAACTATGAAAACACTACTTCCTACATATTGTATCACAACTATTGGTATTTGTCAATATGTATAAACAATGTTTATATAAGACAAAAGCGCCTTTGTGGGCGCCTTTGTTGGTATAAAAGTACAAAGTACCCACCTATCTTGCAAAATCGATAGCTCTTGTCTCTCGAATAACTATAACTTTTATTTCTCCCGGATATTTGAGTTCTTGTTCTATACGAAGTGCGATGTTGCGGGCCATTTCCTTACTTTCAACATCTCCGATCTTCTCTGGTGTTACGAAGACTCGTACTTCGCGTCCTGCAGAGAGTGCATAACATTTGTCTACTCCTTCAAATGAAGTTGCGATACCTTCTATCTCTTCAAGTCGCTTTAGGTATTGCTCTACTGAGTCTCGTCTTGCTCCAGGACGTCCACCAGATATCGCGTCAGCTGTCTGGACTATGTGAGCTTCGATAGTCTCGTAAGGGTATTCGTCGTGGTGAGAACGCATTGCTAGAACTATGCGAGGATCAGCACCAAACTTCTCGAGGATTCTGATACCTATGTCTACGTGCGTTCCTTGTACTTCATGATCTAGTGCCTTTCCTATGTCATGTACAAGTGCTCCTGCCTTAGCGATTGCGACGTCTGCACCTAGTTCTTCTGCAAGCATGCCTGCGATGTGTGCCATTTCGATAGAGTGCTGGAGAACGTTTTGTCCATAACTTGTTCTAAAGTATAGTCTACCGAGTACTGCGATAAGTCGTGGGTCGAAGTTGAATATCCCACACTCGTAACACGCTTCTTCTCCTTTTTGTTTTATTATTTTGTTTATATCTTCTTTTGCTTTTATCACAAGTTCCTCTATCTTTGCAGGCTGGATTCTTCCGTCCATAATGAGGTTCTCAAGCGCGAGTCTCGCGATCTGTCTACGAACTGGGTCGTATGAAGATATGACGATAGCTCCGGGTGTGTCGTCTACGATGAGTTCTACTCCGGCTGACTTTTCAAATGCTCTTATGTTTCTACCTTCTTTTCCGATGATCTTTCCTTTTATGTCGTCAGATGGGATAGAGACAGATGTTGTCATAAGATCTGCGTTTGTAGCAGATGCTAGGCGCTGAATAGTAGTCGCGAGGATGTCTTTTGCACGACGTTCAAGTTTGTCAGCAGAAGCTTGTTCGAGTTTCTGGATACGAACAAGAAGATCCTCTTCAGAATTTCTCTCAACTTTTTTTATTATTTCATTCTTCGCTTCTTCTTCTGTAAGTTTGGCAATTTTTTCTAGTTCAGAAATCTTGCTTGCTTCTAGTGCGTCTGCTCTGTCCTTTATTTCCTTTATCTCGCTTACTTTCTTTTTTATATTTTCGACTTCTTTGTCGATATCCTGTTGTCTTTGATCTAGAAGTTCCTCTTTTTTTATGAGTCTGTCTTCTGTTTTTTTGAATTCTGCCTCCTTCTCCTTTTCTAGGGACTTTAGTTCTTCACCTATTTCAGCTTCTTTCTTTTTTGCTTCGTCTATTATTTCCTGTGCGTGCTCTTTAGCGTCTATCATCATCTGCTTTATCTTCACCTCCATAGATCCTCTTTTTCCAAGAGAAACTATCATTCGAAGATAGTAGCCGAGTGCTCCTCCTATGATGATGGAGAAACCAGCGAGCGCAAGTATTTTTATAATTGTCATGGCTTTTTAAGCCGAAAAATCTCAGATATTTTCTCTGTTTAGGGTATGTGTATGGACTTGTTTCTCTAAGTTCATATAAGGAATCGGGTCATTCAGGGTCAAAATCTGTCGTTTTCCGGTAAATATTTAATAAGGATACTTTCATAGTACCACATAGAAAGCGGTGGGGGAATACTTTGAAATTTTGGGAGAGGAAATCCTAAATTGACAACCTTGAGCCTAGGATGTAGTATCATCACAAATAAACAATTGAAAATGAAAAAAATAATAGCAATTTTGTTGTTTTGCGCACCTCTTTTACTAAATGCACAAAGGGAAATGTACTATGCTGGGGGTAGTGATCCTAGGCAATATGCGTATACGGACGACAAAACATGGTTCCGTGTCGCCACATACAATGTCTTGGTCAATGGTGAAATTGTCCAAAAATCAATGGTAATCGACAGTTTTATCTCTCCTGTCAGTTTGATCACAAAGCAAGCAAAGCGCTTCTTTGCAGGCGAGGAGGAGAGTAGTGCCAAGTACTATTTTGTATATGATGGAGAGTCACGAAAGGAGCACAACTTCTTTGTTCGAGAAGAGACGACAATGAGAAGAAATGGTTATCATATAGAAATTGTAGAAAAAAATACATCATGGGAAAATGTAGGTTTCCGTGAGTATGTATCTATTTTGAATCAGTTTGGTTTTGGAAAAGTTTGGCTTTGGTGGATTTTATGGAGCCTTGTCTTTGCCACCATGCTTCATATTTTACTGGTTGGATTTCTCTCAGATTTGTATGATACAAAGAAAAATACAATCAGATTATATTTTTTTCTTACACTTTTAACTATCAGCTTACTTCATTCCGTAGTTAATTTTGATGGATTCTGGTTGCAAGACATGTTATGCAATTTAGTTTTTCAGCTCTTGGCATTTGTTCTTGCCGAGTCGATTACAACACGGAGACAGAAAATAAATAAAAAGAAAGAAGTAGAATTTGCAGGATAAAGCAAAACCCGACCGTAAGGCGGGTTTTTATTTTAACTAAATATATTAGAAGAAAAAACTATTTTTCTGCTTGGGATGCTTTTGAAATCACAGCGTCGATAATACCGTATTTTTTTGCTTCCTCACTTGTCATGAAGTTGTCTCTGTCTGTGTCAGCTTCTATCTTTTCCATTTTTTGACCTGTGTTTTTTGAAAGCATTTCGTTTAGTTGCTTTTTCCATCTGAGAAGTTCTTTTGTTCTTATTTCTACATCACTTGCCTGACCTTCTGCACCACCTAAAACTTGGTGAATCATGATGCGTGAGTTTGGAAGAGCAAATCTTTTTCCTTTTGCACCACCTGCTAGAAGTGTCGCTCCCATAGAAGCTGCCATCCCGATGCATATTGTAGACACTTCTGGCTTGATGAATTGCATAGTGTCGTATATCGCCATGCCTGCAGTAACAGAACCTCCTGGGGAATTGATATAAAGTTGAATATCTTTCTTTGGATCTTCGTGTGCGAGGAAGATGAGTTGGGCAATAACTAGGTTTGCACTATAGTCGTTCACTTCGTCATTTAGAAAGATGATTCTCTCTTTGAGAAGACGGGAGTAGATGTCGTATGCTCTTTCTCCAAATTGTGATTTTTCGAGTACTGTTGGGATTAACATATATTAGG
>DALYDA010000021.1:0-9837 GCA_031973435.1 Minisyncoccota bacterium | reverse complement strand
TACCTGTTTCCACAACCACATCAGTTGGGAAAAATTGATAAGTCGCTGCTTCAGCCTTTGTAGGACTCAAATCAGCATCTTTGTTTTTTTCTATTTTACTTAAAAGCAGATCTGGTATTCCAGTTGAAATAAAAAGAACTAGCAAAATAAAACTCAAAACACTTTTGAAGTTTATGCTTGAAATTATTCTCTTTATTTTTCTTTTTAGAATACTAAAGTTCATTTATGATTTATATTTTAGCAGATTATATGGAAGTATCACTTTTGACTAAATCTTCTTCATCTTTTTTTATACTTTCTTCTGGGATCAAAATCTCGGACTTTGTATCGCTGTCTTTCGGACCATCAAAGTCTGGGACAGTTCGGTTTTGGATTCCAGTCTCTTCTTCTATCGGTGTAGTAATCTGTAAATCTACAGGATCGATTGTTATCTCAGATATATCACCATTTGGTTCTGTGTACTTTACCTCAGTCTCACCTTGAGAACTGACTGTTTGTGAAGAGATACCTCCAGAGTTTGTGTTGTATTCGTTCAATGCAGTTTTGTCCCTTGAGAGCCAAAATATTTTTCCACCTGATATATCTATAGGTGTAGATATATCTATAGTGTCACCCATCGCAACCAGATTCCACTCGAGACCTTTCATTATTTCGTCTTGTATTTGTTCCTCTGTATAGACTATTGGAACTACTCCTGGAACGATCTCTTCTGTCGTAGTAACAAGAGGATCAGCTGTTTCTTCAAAATAATCTGTACCATGAGGAACTATTTCATTTACGAGATCATCTACTATGATTACTCCTTCTCCCGGAATTATTATGTCTTTGAAGAAGTCTTCTGCACTTTCCTCAGTTGTACTTTCATCACCTCCTGTTTCTGTTGTTTGATCGCTTTCCTGATTTGGATCTTCTGTTGTTTCAGAATCTACTGACGAAGTTTTTGCTTCTCCTGTTGTGTCCGAAGATGTACTAGGTGCATCGCTCGAATTACTATTTTCTGTTGAAGTACTACTATCTCCAGAAGATCCTGTATCGCTTCCACCAGAGTCTCCTCCATTATCTCCACCACTTTCTCCACCTCCGTCTTGTGCCAGAACTTTTTGTAGTGAAAAAATACTTCTGATCTTTTGATTCCACGAAACAGTATCATTTACAGTAGTCTCGGGCACAACCTCACTTTCTGTTGGAGTAACTACTTCTACCGAAGATGGAACCTCTATTTCTGTTGTCTCCTCTACTACTGGTAAAATTTCTGGCAATATATCATCCACCTCTTGATCTGGCACTTCTATCATTTCAATATTATCTTCTGGTGCAACTTCGCCTGGAAGCAATGGCTCATTTCCTGGAACCACTTCTACAAGTTCAGGCGGAGGAGGAAGTTTGGTATACCAGATCATAGGAACACCATCGCGAAGAATCTTTATTACTCGTATGTCATCAACTGTAGAATCAGATAGGATAGTATCGTGTGCGAAGTCTGGCTGGGACAATGCATTTTCTACAGAGTCGTCGTATTCTACTTCAACTACAATTGCATCTAGGAAGACTACTGGTGTTCTGTCGAAACTTGGAACTGGTTCAAGTTTTACCTGGAGGCTCGCCAAATCATCCCAATCTGTAAGTTCTATTGGGAAATCTGAATCTTCCCATGAGTTCATACGTATATATCCGAAAGTCTCCCACTTTTCTCCATCGAGTGTGTATGTTGCTATAAGTATCGCATCTGCCGGAACAGGAGACTCTGCTGCTTCATTCGCCTCATCATCACTATTATCCGAAGAATTAGACTCCTTATCTTCTGATGTTTCATTTGTCTCGTTGTCATTTGAATCTGTATCACTTACCTCTGGAGCAGGATTCTCCACTGGATCGATTTCCGAATCTTCTGCTTCTGTTGCCTCAGGTTCTGGCTGTGGCTCTGGTACATCAGACGGTTCAGGCTCAAGCTCTGATACTACCTGTGGTTCTGAAACTGTCTCCACTTGTGCAAAAACTTTCTTTCCGAAAATCTTTTTAAATACAGTTTGTTCAGGACTTTCACTTTGTACTTCTGGTTCTGGTTGTGGCTCTGGCTCTGTTTGTGTTTCCACCTCCACTTCTTGTTCTACTGTGTCAGTTGGTTCTGTTGTAGCCTCTATTATCTCTAGAGTTGGTTCTTCTTGTTGCTCGTCAAAAGTTTCTATGTTTCCACCTCCAGAACTTTCTTCATCTTTCTCTATATTTTCTACTGTATCCACGTGGTCAGTATTTTTAACTTCTATTTCTGTTTCAATTACTTCCGACTTTTTGTGCTCTACACTTCCATCGTCAATCGATATCCGAAATGATACTGCAAAAGATTTTGCAGAAGTGTCCTTTGGTACTTCACCACGAAAATCTCCGCAATATATATCTGAGCTCCCTCGCAGTCTTGCCGAGTTGTCTTCGTGGAAGTCTATAGCATCTGCATCTTTTGGAAGTGAAGGTAGTCCAGTCGCATTTGCGGTTGCCTCCCATCCTCCTAGACATGATTCTGGTGTAAATGTCGCAACCGACGCACTAGATTTGAACGAAATGAGAGAACCACTAAAGATGATTATGAGCACGACTCCAGTTGTCAGGAATTTTGCATGAGGAGTATCCCAAAGTGCCTTCCAGTTGATAGTGAGAAATTTTGGTCTACGTCGTAGTCGGAGCACAGAACTTTTTGGGTTGAAAAAAACATCTCCACCAAACGGTGTTTGTGTTTGTTCGATCTTACTTTTTTTCTTACGAATGGAAAATGGCGACTGCATAGCAGATAAGTTATATCTTTATTATATATTGCATACACTTTTATTCCAAAGGAAAACTTTGCATTTACCGGGAGGCAAATGCAAAGTAAAAATTTTTCTCTAATCTATGACTTATTTCTTGAGTGTATAGCGATATAGCCTAGCAATACTGCATAAACTAGATGATCATCTACAAAAGGATTGTTCTCTGGGTAAAGGACTGCAAGATACATAAGTACGAGCATTATCACACCTGCGATCGCACCCCACTTAACATACCTATTTACAAGAAGGGTTACACCGACAAACAGAAGTCCGAGCATGAATAACCAGTCGACAAGCGCCACACCCGCGAGACTATTGAAAAATGACGCGAACGGCCCTTGAACAGCATTGGACAGGAATCCTGTTGTTGGACTTCCGCCCATGATCCATGACTTGTCCGGAAGAGTTGCTTTTCCTAAACCAAAAGTCTTGTCGAGAAATGCCCAGATAAAAATAAATCCCATTAAAAAACGTAGAGTAGTAAGAGAGAACACTTTTATAAAGATGTTTTTCATATAAATATATTTTACACCCAAATCTAAATAAAATCATTATTAACTGTTCTTAACTTTTCCTTATTTGTTTTCATCCAAAAAATATTTCAAACCACATAACACTCACATTTCATATCTTTGACAAAAGACTCATTTCATGATTAAATACAAACAAATTTGAAATAGATGAGCAAACAAGTGATAGTAATCCCAAAGGATTACGAACTTACAGAAGCTGTAGTCGCAGAGCTGCAAAAAGAACACCCGTTCCTGACCAACAACCGTATCTTAGAGATAGAGGAAAATCACCAAGATGAGAATGGAGAAGTTACGGCGACAATAATCGATGTAAGAAACAAAACAACGTATCCTTTTGCCGGCACAAACGAAGAACTCCTGGAGTTATATCCAGAAGCAGAGATACTTCAGATAGAAGTATCGGCAAAATAAAGAAACCCCATCCTACTCGTTAATAAGCGGGTATTTTTTGTACCAAACCAAGTACGATATAAGCGAGTAGTCCCCACCACAAAGTTACTGAGACGAGGAAACTAACTGTTATTTTGTTTTGCATTGTACGAGGAAGTATTTCTGTTCCCCTACCGTCCTTCTCTCTACGTAGCAATTCGGGCGATACAACAAAAGAAAGGAATGCACCGTTTAGTATCATGAGAAATACGATAAATAGTCTGAGAGCAAATTCCCCACTACTTATGATGTCATTTGTTCCTGCGAGAAATGTGCCCATGGCAACAAGCAATATTCCAATCCAGATAAGTGGCTTTGTAACTTTGTGTGTGCGGATCGTTGCTTCAGTCCAGTAACTAGATTTGCGCGCAAGAAATCCGTGCAGATCTATAACAGTGACTGCTCCGAGACCTATGATGAACCCTGCTATTGTGACAAAGAGAGATAAAAATTCCATATGTGTATTATATCACTTTCAATAGAGTGTTATCTATTTAGATACGTAATAGTGAGTTGGAGTACTGTTGCAAACGAAACCCAAAGTAAATATGGGATCTGGATGTAAGTGATCCATCTAGCATATGGGAATATAGCGATCATTGCCCATACAAGAGTTCCTAGCACAAGTAGTATGTCGATAGCAGCGAGGGTGTTACTCTTCAATCCAAATTGGAAATACGTAAATGTCGCATTGAAAACAATGTTTAGTATGAAAGGTAGCGCAACTATAAATGGTATCTGTTTTGTAGCGAGCTTGTAAAACACACTTCCGAAAGATATTGCGATAAGGATATAGAGGAAAGTCCACACTGGACCAAATATCCATGACGGTGGCGCCCATGACGGCTTCAGAAGTTCTGCGTATGTATTAAATGTTTTCATATTATAAGTATACTCCACAATCAGACATTGAACACATTAAAAAAACACTCTTCCGAGTGATTTGATGCTAAGGTTTTTCTGTTCTGTCTACCGTAAAAAGTATTTCCAGTTTTTCTTTTATAAACTGAAAATCAGATATGATCATGCTCTTACCTGTTTGACAAACATAACACATGCCCATATTTGTCATTATAGATTTGATCCATTCGAGCATATCTTCATCACCCTCAAATTCCTTTTTCATAAGATGCGGATTCTCTTTCATCAAATGATGTATATAGATAGCAATCTTTTCATCATCCGACTTGTCTTTATGGGTTTCCTCTATGTATCCTGCGACATCAAAATAACTCCTACTTTTTACCTTTCTTTTTCTTAGAATCTCATAATTATCAATTGTATTAATAATATTACACACGTGAGAATAGTAACCTGTTTTTTGAAGAGAGATGATTCTCTCAAATGCATGTATCATGCCATCTTGATACGAAGTGCAATAAATTACCGCAGGGTTTTCTTTCAAATTTATTTTACTAACCATATTGTGTATTTCTTGTACATCAAACAAGGCTGTGTAGACGCCTTTGAATCTCATATCATCAATCATTTTCTTGTCTTCCACGAGACCTTTCTTCAAACAATGTACAAAATAAGTTCCGTCGGTATTTATCACTGTACCAGTAAAACCATCCGGGGCTTTTCGAGGTGTAACAAGATATGTTCTAGGTAATATATCCCCCATCTCTTTTTTGAGAAAAGAGTAGATTTTATTAAAATCAGAATCACCAAATGAATACCCAACAAACAAAACTGTTTTAGTAGCAAGTAATAATTTTAAGGAACTTCCAATTATTCCAGAACTTAGACTTTTATAAGCTTTTGTGTAATCTTCTTTTGTAGCAATAATTGATCCAATATTATTTATTGAACCATGAATTTTAAAAACTTTTCTTCCGGGATTATCCCAAAAAGCAAAATCCTGAGCTGTTACCATTGGTAATGCGCCACAGTTATCCTCAAAAAAAGTATCCCAGTTTGTTGTGATAATGTCTTTGATTTCAAAAATAGAAGATAATTCCTCGTGAAATCTAGTTGCATTTCTTTTTAATTCAGGAAAGGCACTCATGTAATCAAACCTTTCTTTAATTTTTTGCAAAAGTTTTGCTCTACCTTTTTCTTCACAATATTTGCTCATTAAGGATGGGAAGTCAAAAACTATCTTTTCATCGATTCCAAGCTCATCTTTTATATCTTGATATAAGGATACTGGAAAGACTGTTGAAACTTCTGTGCTTATACCCGCTCCAGCAAAAACAACCAGTTTACCTTTGAGTAAGGACTCAACCAATGGTTCTGGCATTTCAAAATCTTTATTGTTTTTACAAAAAACACACCCACAATCAAATTCTATTTTTTTGTCGTTTTTTGCCATTTTAAGTATATTTAAACCCTCCTCGGAGTCCGAACCTATATTATTAAAATTTCTTCTTGTGTTTTCTCCTAAGGTACGAAAACATCCGCGAAGCGAATTTGAGCTTTTTTGTGTTGATTGCTTCGCTTGCAAAAAACACAAATTCGGCTGCGTATTTAGAACACTCTCAAACTTTTGAAATTATCTTACCTAATCTGATACACAAATCAAAGAAAAGAAACCTACGCTAATTGTCCCACCACCGCTCGCTTCGCTCGCGTGTCCCGCAAAAAAAATGTTCTCCACTTTTCTGATTTGCGCGCGACCAGTTTTTTCTTCTAAAAGGATGAGAACATTTTTTGCGGGACTCTGCCCTCAATGAATCGGGCAGGTGGTGGGGTTTCAATGCGGACTCGGTTTTGCCAAACTATTTTCTGGGGATTTGGATTTAGCAAAACCGAGACTGATTTCTCCCGCCCGCAGGAGGGGTCTGGGGAGGAATGCGGGCGGGATTTTTCTTTTGGCAAAATCTGCATCAACTGATTTCTAGATTCCTATTTACGAATATATCATTGAATATATTTTGAAATATCTTCTGGTCGTTATTACCATATTTTTTATAAATTTCTTCAATAAGAGATTTCATATTCATAATGCCCGTTACATCCTGCGGGCGAGCTTTTGGTCGTTTTAGTAATTCAGGATTGATTACATTGGCAAAAGCACTAACAAGGGGCATTTTCCAGACATTTCCTTCCCTTAAAAATCTCGCTGGGATATTTAATATATAATCAGCAACATTTTTAGAAAGGAAAAAAGTTCTCATCTCAAGTGGACCCGCGTACATCATTACCTTTGAAGTTCTCATCAATACTCCTTTGTGTAAATTATTGGCTAATTTTAGACGAAAATCCGGTTTGGTAATTTCTTGTGGTTCTATTTTAAAACTGCCCCAACTTGCATAACTACCAAAAAATTCGTCAGACCCCTCACCATTAAAGACGACCTTAAAACCATCTTCTGCTAATCTTTTTGCAATAAACCAATTATAAATTGACGTATATACATTAAAATCTTTTAACCTTTTATCTTCTAGTGCGTAAATTATTTCAGGAAGCACAGACACTGCTTCTTCTCTTGAAACTATCACTTCTCTTAAATTTTTCTCCATACCAAGTTCTTTTGCCACTATCCTAGCGTGATATAAATCTGTTCCTTCAACTACTGGTTCTTCTTTTATATGGAAACAATACGCATAGAGTTCTTTGCCTCTTTCATCCATTATTTTTTTAATTAAATATGTAGTTACTGATGAATCAATACCACCAGAAATTAAAGAACAAATTGGGACATCGGAAATAATTCTTTCTTCAGCACTAATCTCAAGTCTTTTTCGTATCTCTTTTCCTATCTGCTCAAGATTATCGTATTGATATTTATTTGGACTAACCTCCAATTTAAAATATTCCCATTTTCTTGAAGAAAAATCATTAAGATTTACCTCAAAGATTGTCCCGGGTTCAAGTGCTCGAACATCTTCTATACGATAACTGTCTAAACCCAAAAATCCTTTAATTTCACTCGAAAAAATAAAAGCTCTCTTCTCTTTATTATAAATATAATGTAGTGGATTTTCACCAATCCAATCTCTAAATATAAGAATTTTAGGATATGGGCCAGCTTCATCATAAATAGCCCCAGCGTACATTGAATCTAAATCATTGCAAAAATCATCTCTTTTTAATTTATATAAATTAAAAAGAACCTCGGCATCTCCTTGGGATTCAAATTGAAAACCATGCTTAATTAAGTCTGCTTTTATTTTTTTGTAATCAAATATCTCACCATTAAAAACCAAGGCAGATTTATTGTCGTCACTAACAATCGGTTGCATTGACTGGTCATCGTCCGGAGCAATTATAGAATGTCTTTTAAAAGCAAGGGATACACCGAAATCTTGCCAAAATTTTACTCTATCCCCATCATTTCCTCGGTGAATAAAATCTAGGCATTTTTGAGCTGTTTCTAATTTAATTGTCCCGCCAAAAATTCCACACATATTATTTTATGAGCGTAGTTTCTTTAAGGTGTGGTTGTCCAACTACGGAAGCCTTAAAAATTCTATTAAAAATTTCTATTAACTTTTCTTGGTCGTATCCTTTGACAAGCAAGGTTTCTGTAATCCCTGTTTCACCACCTTCAGAAGCATCTTGAAATCTAATTTTTTTAATTTCAAAAAACTCTTCTGGAATTTCACCTCTCTCAATTTCTTTAGAAAAAACTAGTTTCATAAATCCTGGTTTTCCTCCAATTTCTCGTAAAATATCCGTGGGGATATTGGTTCCTATTTTAGTAATCTCTTTCTCCAGATATGGGCTCAATAAAGTTATTCCTTTTTTAAACATTGGTTTATACATTCTACTACCTCCGTGTTTTCCTAGACCACTACCAAGTTGGACATTATATCTTCCTATTTTTTCAGCTTTCAAATTTCCCCAAATATAGGCTTCTCTACCAATAGGTTCATCAAAAATCTTTGCTGTTTTTTGTAGAATGACATCTTTTTTGGTCGCTGGATCGTGTATGACCCAATCATGATAATCACCAAATATTTCATTTCCGCCCTCGCCGGTAAATACATATTTTATACCTCTACTTTGTAAGATTTTAGCCAACCCGTTCATCCCAACAGCACAAAATACATTATACATATGATAAATTTCACTGTCGGAAACAGATTCCTCTATAGAATCTACAATTTCTTGTTTGGAAACAGTGACAATTTCGTGTTTTAGACCAAATATTTTTGCTATATTTTTAGCTCTAACTAAATCCGTAGCTTGTTGAGAAGCAACCTCAATTGTATAAGCAGGAATGTTTGGATTTATTTTACTAATAATAAAAGCAACAGACATACTATCAATACCACCAGAAAGTAACAGGGCGGATTCTTCCGTCTTGTGAGATATACGGTTTTTTACTGCCTCAAACAATAGGTCGTGGAATTTCTCTGCAACTTTTGATAAATTAGTATAATCTAAATTAAATTTGTCTTCATTGAAATTATAATAGAGTCGCTTCTTTATATTCTTTGTATTTGTATCAATTTCTAAAACTTCGGAACGATTTACAGCGACAACTCGATCGTAACTATAATTAGGAACAGAATCTATTAAATCAGTTATAAAATTTGCAAAATAAATAATATCGCCATCAATAATATAGTGTAATGGCACTTCACCTATCCAATCTCTCACAGCAAAAATTTTATTCTCTTTTTTATCTTGAAATACAAAGGCAAACTCGCCATTCAATTCATTCAAAAAATTATCGCCTGATTTCAAGTAGTTTTCGTAGACAAACCCATCAATACCATCCTGATTAAAATCAACCCCAATTTTTTGAGAATTGAATAAAATCGGTCTTATTTTTCTTAAATCTTTCAGATTCATATAGACAATTTATATCACAAATTGCAGATTTTGCCAAAAGAAAAATCCCGCCCGCATTCCTCCCCAGACCCCTCCTGCGGGCGGGAATACAGTAGCCGAGGCAGGGCGAATCCAAAACCCCAGAAAAATTGTTTCGCCCTGCCGAGTCCTTTTTTAGAATTCTGAATCAGGATTGTTTTGGAAAAAAGTTCGGATTTTGTTCAGGAGACACAGCCAAGTTTCAGAATTCGTATTTTCGCCAAAATTCGGAGCGTCGCAAAGCGACGCGACTGGAGTTTCCGCCAGAATTCGCCAAGGGTTTTTGAAATCCAAAAAGAGCGAGCGGGACG
>DALYDA010000020.1:9568-10224 GCA_031973435.1 Minisyncoccota bacterium | reverse complement strand
CCATTTTAATTTTTTTATTAAATTAACACGTCCCATATACCATGTCAAACACTATTTGGGTCAAAATAAAAACCTGACTTTGTCAGGCTTTTCATAAACTTAAATAAACTGAATGATGAAAAACAGGGACAATGTAACAATGAATTCTATTCTTGGTGGCTTGTTTACTAACTCACCAACCTGTTGCACTTGACCATTTTCATCCTTGTAGCACTTTGCATAGGAAAAAACTGTAGACAAGAACAATAAAACAGTTGCAAAAAGCACACCCAGATCAAACTCAAAAATGTTGCAAAAAATCTGCAACCCTAAAACAAAAAGAGCAACAATCATTGTGCATATCCATATAACCACTGAACCAACCGGCTCAAGAAATCTATCAAAAATATTTTTTTGAAAAGATCTCAATGATATATGGAGTATCAGGAGTATTATTCCAAATACGTTCCACCACGCAAAACCAGTTTTATGATGAACATAGTCTTTTATATACACAATCTTGTTTTCTGAGAAAACTACTCCAGACTTCGCAAATCGCGAAGTTTCAGCATGAAAAAAGTTTTTCATTCCCAAAAATCTTGGGAATGCAACAATTGAATTATATTCTTGAATAAGAATAGTGTCCCCGGGATTTTCAATTGCCCTTTGGACAAAGT
>DALYDA010000020.1:3493-9558 GCA_031973435.1 Minisyncoccota bacterium | reverse complement strand
CCGCCATTAATTTTGAGGTGAGTAGAGTAAAAAATAAAAAAACAAGAAAACTTTTCATAGATCAGATTTTATTTGACCTAATAATACAGAAATTGTAAATACTGTCAACAAAAACCACCTTATTGGTGGTTTTTAGTCGACTCTCAAGAAAAGTGGTTTTTCTGGTTTTTTATTTAGTTTAATCTGCGCTTTTAGATATTTGTTTGTCTCAGGCATAATTGGATTCAACATCCGTGCGATTGTGTAGAGTTCTAGTACGAGATCACTGATTATCTCCTTACCTTTTTCTAAATCAACTTTTACAACCTTGAATGGTTCTTCTCTTTGTATTTTCTCATCTAATGCTTGTATGCGAGACCAAACAAACAAACATGCTTTTTGAATATCATAGTTTTCTAGATGATCAAAAAATTCTTGAGGTATGCACTGTTCCGGTATCTCTGGAAGCTTTTCCAAATACTTTTCAGAAAGTGTAAGTATACGTGAAGTCAGGTTCCCCAGTCCGTTCGCAAGTCCTGCGTTGTATGAATCTTTGAATCTCTCAATTGTGAATGGTGAGTCTTCGAAACTCGAGACTTCTTTTAGCAAGAAGAATCGAAGGGCATCTGTGCCGTATTCGCGAGCAATATCTTTCGGATCAACAGTATTCCCCAGATTCTTACTCATCTTTACCCCACCATCTGCTGTTATGTGTCCGTTTACTATTATCTGGTGAGAGTTTGGTAAGTCTGCGGCCATGAGCATCGCCTGCCACATACTAGCTTGGAAACGAGTGTTGTCTTTACCACAATACTGAGTCGGGGTTCCGTTTACCCAGAACTTTTCAAATGTTTCCATGTCAGTCGGATAGCCCACGTTTGCTATATAGTTCACAAGCGCGTCAAACCACACATACATCACATGATCAGGATTCCCTGGTACCTCTATCCCCCATGGCATTTTGCTTTTTAGCCTTGAGATCGAGAAATCCTCAAGTCCTCGTTCGACAAAAGCTTTTACTTCGTTGAAACGAAAGTCAGGTATTACAAAGTTTGGATTTTTTGAATAGAAATCTTTTAGCTTTTCTGTAAAGGCAGAATACTTGAAGAAATAGTTTTCTTCATCGATAAGTTCTAGTTCCATGTTTGGATGATCAGGACACTTACCGTCTACAAGCTCACTATCTGTTTTTTCACTTTCACAACCGACACAATACTTCGTCTGATAGTTTTTCAGATATATGTAGCCATTGTTCTCGACAGTTTTCCAGAATTCTTGTGCAGCCTTTATGTGTCGATCATCACTTGTGCGGATAAAATGAATACCATCCATAACGCCAAAAAGTTTTACAGATTCGTAGAACTTTGCGACATTTTCATCTACAAAAGTTTTCACATCCTTGCCTTCACTTTCTGCTTTTTTCAAAATCTTGCTTCCGTGCTCATCTGTACCCGAGTTGAAAAAAACCTCTTCTCCAATAAGTTCGTGGTAGCGAGCAATAACATCCGCCCGAACAAACTCGAGAGCATGGCCCATATGTAGTTCCGCATTCACATACGGCAACGTTGTAGTTATGTAAAATGGTTTACTCATAAATAACTAAACAGATGCGACTTCAGAAAGTTTCTTCTTCTCGAGGTCTGAAACGTACTCAAGTATACATACTGCGACTGGGATTGCGAGTATCAAGCCCCAGAATCCTGCGAGAGTCGCACCCACAAGAAGTGCGATGATCATGATGATCGGAGAGATCCCGATGACTCTTTGTACTATAAGGGGAGCGATGAGATAGTTCTCAAACTGCTGGATTATAAAGAAGAATGCAAGCACTATCGCGCCAAGTGTGACCCCTCCTCCTAGGTACGCGAACATAACAGCCGGAACTGTTGCGAGGATAAGACCAAAAGGTATGAGCTCAGATACTGCAGCAAGAATCGCAATCAAAAGTGCGTATTTGACGCCTATTATTGTTAGACCAAGATAAACGAGAAGTCCGATTATGATCCCAAGTAACATCTGGCCTTGAACCCATAGTCCGATTTTTCTTTCTGTCCTTTTCCAAAGATCTATTACGTATGATTCATGTCTGATTGGAGTTATCACTTTTAGGAAAGCCTCGATTCCCTTCTCTTGCATCGAGAGATAAAAAGAAAATATAACGATAAGTATGAGGTTAAATATTCCACCGAAAACTGAAACCACTGTATGAAGGAATCCACCTGACACATTTGCTATGAAACTCTGTGTACTACCTACGATCTCACCAAGGGAAACATTGTTGGAGATATCTGATACGATATCCTTTGCACCAGAGATAGTTCCCGAATCAAAGTTTTGGAAAACTGCAGAGTTTGGGAAATACTCCGCTATTGTTGAAGAGAAAGATGACAGTTCAGATACTAGCACAGGAACGAAAACATAGAACAGTCCGGCAATAGCAAGGAATGTGAAAATATAAACTATCACAACAGAAATAGTTCTACCCATCCCGATCTTTTTGAAAGCAACAACTGCACTTTCGATAAAGGAAGCAATAACGATAGAAGTAAGTAAGACAAGGATTATCTCTCTTAGATAAAAGAGTCCTACCAAAAGAAGACCAAAGAGGATAACACGCACAATGGTTGCGTTGTCTATACTCATTATCATTTTTTCACCTTTGTTTTGCATATGTAATAACTTTAGCATGAAACGCGTCAAATTTGGAGATAGTATCTTGTTTTCATTTCACCATTTGACTTTATTAGTCAAATGTGCTATAATGTACATAAATTAGAAGAAATGAAATTCGTTATTTTTACAATTATTTACTTTGCGTTGAGCTTCGGTTCCGCAATTGCACAAAAGACAACTTTCCAAACGTACCAATCCTTCCAGGAAGGATACCGTATAGAGGATGCTTCTATGTCAGTGCTTTTATCAAAAAATACTGACCCCCGACCTTCCTTTTCGTACAAAGGCACCACTGCTTTAGTTGAGGCAAACTACGGAATTTCAAACCCGTACAGCTACAATGTCTCAGGAGGTTTTATCTTCAGAAATGAAGACAAGATCTGGGTGGCACCAAAAGCATCCTTCTCCTTAACCCAAAGCTCTAGTGGCTACAAAGGTATTGGTGGAGGTTTCACTGCAGGTGGTTTTACTCCCATTTCGAGAAATTTATTTCTTGACTGGGAATCAAAAAACCAAGTACTGGGATCTATCGCTACAGGAAGAGGGTCTTTCGATTCCGAAACAGATGTGAAAATCTGCTACGGAACAAAAAAGTTCCGAGTAGGGACTGGATACAAAGTTAATTTTAGTCATATGTCTTCGGACTATGACAAGATGACTGGTGTACTGACTCCGTCGGTTTCTGGAATAAACAGTGGTCCGGTTGTGATGCTCGATATCCAAGGTATTTATACCGAGGTGTCCGCAGGGAAAGAAATTTTTTCAGTTGGAGCTGGTTACAGATTTTAGTAACAACTCCTAAAAACAATATCGCATGCCGTGAAGGTCATGCGATATTTTTCTTTTTACATACCCTCTTTGCTTAAAAACGGATATTCTGATATAAATGGAAAAAATTTAAAAAATGAAGGGAGTTATCTTATGGGTCTTTATTTTGCTTCTGGCTTACGAAAGTAAAGCACAGAACTTGTCAACGGTAGATCTTGAACCTATCACAACTAAAACAAAGGATAGCGGGCTCAGTCCATGGCAGAAATATACAGTTAAAACAGGATTGGTATTTATAGCTGGAGCAAGTGATGGTATTAGTCAAACATTGGCATTTCATTATCAATATTTCCAGAACGATTTTCCCGATGCCGACCAGAATTACTGGAATCCCGACTCTAGTTGGGTAAACAAATGGGAAAATGGTGACCCGCTACAAGGCGAAAACTTCGTTGGAAGCTCTACATTTTTTGCTTGGACAACGGACGGATATCATTTAGTCAGAACCATTTCGAAAACCTCGTTAGTTTCCGGAATATGTTTTGGGACGGTAATAAACGTCTATGACCAGAAAAAATGGTGGGTCTATGCTACAGATTTTCTTTTATATTCAGTAGCGTACTCAGCGGGGTTTCATCTGACATATTCTCTTATGTTTGGAGCGCCATAGTAAAAAAGCTCGCACCAGCGAGCTTTTTATTTTACATTTTATTTTTTATATAACTTTCTATTTCACTTATTTTTATTCTCTCTTGTTCTCCTGTGTCACGATCCCTTATGGTTACTGTATCTAGAAGTTCAGCCTTCTCTCCAAGAGTATCGAAGTCTACAACGATACACCATGGTGTACCTATCTCATCTTGTCTTCGATATCTCTTACCAATATTTCCATTATCATCATAAGCAACATTTCCAAATTCCTTTTTAAGCATTTTGAAAAGTTCTCGCGCTTTCTCTACTAGTTCTGGTTTGTTTTTGAGAAGTGGTGACACTGCACATAAGACTGGCGCAATACTTGGTTTCAGTTTCAAGTACTCTCTCACTTCCCCATTCATTTCGTCTTCGTGATAGGCAGAAAGTAGGACTGCCAAGAATGCTCTGTCTGCACCGAAAGACGGCTCTATACAATGTGGAGTAATTTTTCCACCAACTTCTTCATCTACATATTCTAGTTTGTGTGTTTTTAGATCATAGTCTGTTCTGTAGGCAAGACCAAAAAGCTCTTTTCTTCCAAAAGGATAATCAAATTCGAAATCTATTGTTTTTTGAGAATAAAATGCCCTATCTTCATCACTCACAAGTAGCTCATGAGTTTTTAAAGTATCAATTCCTACTTCACTAATCCATTCAAACATTGCATCTTTCCAAAAATCAAAATTCTTTTCCCATTCCTCTTCACGAACGAAATATTCGATTTCCATCTGCTCGAACTCTCTTTGTCGGAAAAGAAAATCTCGTGGAGTGATCTCGTTTCGAAATGCTTTTCCTATCTGAGCAATACCAAAAGGTAGTTTTGGATGGTATGCATCTACAACATTTTTAAAATTAACAAATATTCCTTGTGCTGTTTCTGGGCGAAGATATGAAATAGAACCAGAATCTTCAGAAGCTCCAACTTTAGTTTGGAACATCATGTTGAACTGCTTTGGTTCACCAAGCAACCCATCGCACTCTGCACACTTTGTCTTGTCTTCTATTTGATCTGCACGAAAACGTCTTTTACATTTTTCACACTCAACCATCGGATCTGCAAAATTGTCCACGTGTCCTGTAGCCTGCCAAACTTCTTGTCGCATAAGTATTGCTGCGCGGATTCCATACATATCCTCACGATTTGAAACAAACTTCGCCCACCAAGATGCTTTTATATTATCCAATAGTTCATTACCCAAATGCCCATAATCAAAGGCTCCAGCAAGTCCTCCGTATATCTCTGATCCTTGAAAGACAAAACCCCTACGCTTGCAGAGCGAAATTATCTTATCCATTTTAGTTACCTCGTCAGTTTTTTTCATATGTATTTTGCTACTCTACCACATCTGCGAATCCTGATGAATACCCTGTGTCTCCAACAGTCCTTGTTGATACAGCTGCCCAACTTCTATTGAGACTCGCTCCAACATACGTGTCGAATGCTGAAGAGACAGTATCGCCCATAAGCTCTGGTGGATCTCCAACTTGAGAAGTGGAAGGGGTTAGTCCAACTTGGAAAGAAACACTACGAGCGGAAGTACCGTAACCTGTCGCAGGGGAAACAGAACCAAAGTCCCATCTAACTTCACGAGTTGCGCTGTTATATGAGACATTTTCGGATGTAGGAGATATCACATTTTTCCAAGTTACATAAAGAGGTAGAGTTGCTTTTGCGTATCCGTCTGTAAGGGCATTTGAAGAGTTAGTAGCAGTCCAAGTAAGAGTATATGTAGTCTCAGCACCAACCTTTGGAGGAAGTGCTCCTGTATTTACAAAAGGACCGTCTTTATATGTTGACTTTGCAGACACTTGAAAATCTGAAGAAAGTTTAAATGTCGTAGTCGCAATAGATGTGGCCTGACTTCCTGTTACACCTTGAGAAAATTGATTCCCTCTTACTGAAACAGATACTGTGATGGTAGGGTTAGTCAAAACCCCTTTTCCGCTTGTAT
>DALYDA010000020.1:1590-3483 GCA_031973435.1 Minisyncoccota bacterium | reverse complement strand
GGGACTTGAGTGAAAGTGCAAGTGTTCCGCTAGAACCTGCTTCTAGTCTCTTAAATTCTCCTAATGTGTCCTTGCTCCAGACAAGCTCTCCTGTATTTGAGTTGTAGAAACTATTTTGTGCCTTAATAGAACTCATATCTATCGCATTGCCGCCAAAAGTTGCGACGATCTCAGCATCTGTTATGTCAGACGGAAGATTGTTTGACCAGAGGATTTGAAGAGGAAGAGTCTGATTTGGACTTGCTTCGTATGTACTCTGAACTGATCCACCGTAAACTATACGTGCATCCAAAAATGGTTTTGAAATCGTAACAGTTTTCAGAACGGAGTTGTACATAACAGATATCTCAGTTTGCGCGACATTGTCTTGTTCTCCTACATATATTCTAAATGCTCTAGTTTCATTGTCTCCCCCTTCTATTTTTCCAACTACTTTTATTTTCTTACTCTCCCCAGGCTCAAAATCTCCTAGATAGAATGACGTTGTGTTATATGAAGGCTCTGGAGTAGAACTCACAAATGTATAGCCGAATGGATACTCTATTTTTACCAAAACGTTTTTGAGAGTTTCTCGAGCTGAAGAAGTCGCAACTATATCAAATGTCATTTCTTGTCCTGATACAGCAGTAGCAGAACCATTAATTGTGATATCGAGTGGAGAAGAATTTATCGTAACTGGAAAAAACGCTTCTTTTACAAAGATTGCATTGGAGTCTGAAAGTCTGTATTCGAGTGTCGCTTTGATAGTTCTTTCTGTTCCGATCTCACCAAACAAGATTACGTCTTTTGTAACAACAACTGACTCTCCGGAAGATATGGTCCCAATAGATTCACGTATTCTTACGACATCATCTGTATCACTTGCTCCTCTTGGGTACTCTATCAAAAGATCTACAAGCTCAAGCGGTACAGGATTCCTGTTTACAGACTCAACCGAGATAGAAAGAGTCTCTCCACCATCAGTAAAAGTCGAACCTAGGATATTCACATCGACATTTTCGTTTGATACTCCACCTGACCCATAAAAAATAGTAAACAATGCAACACCGATAGCGACGACTAAAAAGCCCGAAGAAATAAGAAACATTTTTCGGAAAAACTTTGATGTTTTAGCTATAACATGTGCTTCGGGTACAGGATTTTTCACTTCATTCCAGTGATTTGGAAGATCTCTTCTGATTGAATGTATTTTTGCACGCGCACTACTGATACCATTTCTGCTGGCACTATACAGTCTGTTTTCAAGTTTTTCGACTTTGTCGAGCTTGTTGTCATCACTTAACATACAGGGATTATAACACGAGGAAACAATACTTTTTAGAGTTGTGTATCCTTAAGTGCCTTGTTTATACGAACAATAAAATTGGTTCTGTTTTGTAGTATTTCATCCGTGAGAGACATTTCGTATGGTTTGGACAAAGATATTTCCTCTTGTTCCCAATACCCAAGGTGTGTGAGTACCATCATAACAGAAGATATCTCGAAAAAATCTCTATCTGTTCCTGAATATATATTTGTAGACAAAATCTGAGCTGTTTTTATTACGTCGTCAAAAAGTTCAGGCTCGGCATTCTCACTTCTGTAGAGTCTGTATATGAGACTAAGTATTTTGATATAAAGTTTGGCATTGTTACTATCTTTGAAGATCCCGTCCGCAAGGGGTACATGCGTCGCTGACGTAACACGCCAGATATCTCTCCCCTTCACAAGGTCTACCCTCACACAAGATCCAGTTTGTATCGCAAAGCGAAGCTTTGATTGCAGTTTTCTTATACCTTGAGCTTTTGCAAATATCACTCCCATCTCGCGTGTAAAAAATATAATAAGTCTATCCGACTCACCAATATTTCTCGTGCCGAGCACTATAGCTTCTGTATGATATTTGTGATGCAT
>DALYDA010000020.1:0-1490 GCA_031973435.1 Minisyncoccota bacterium | reverse complement strand
TTTTCAAAAATCTTTTTGTTCTCGTCTACAAATCCGTATGGTTCATTTGTAGAAAAATACGCCTTTATTTTTGACGTCATGCTTTTTATTTTTGCCAAATCTATAGGAGTCTCGATCCAAGGACTAGCGAGCTCCCGTGTCTCCTCATCCTCTAGATTCTCAACCTTAAACCACGGAGCCACAAACACAAGCCCGCCCACTTTTGTTCCTTCAGGAAATGTCTCCAGATAACGAAGCACTGTTTGTGCACCAATAGAGTGCCCTACGAAAAAAGTATTCTCGTCAGGTCTACCTATATAATCTTTTAGAAAATCTACTCTTTCAGATATCACAGGCTTATCAGTGTTTGGCATCTCTGGAACATGCGCCTCATAGCCCATTTTTAGGAGTTCTGCCTTTAGCCATGGATACCAGTCGCATCCTGATCCCCCACTCCAGCGATGTATTATGTAGACCTTTTTCATACCCACTATTATAACAAATTAATACAATCTACTTCCGTTTGGTACATTGCGTTCAGGCTCTGACAAAACAACATTACCATTCTCATCAGCAAAACCAGTCGTTAAAACCTCTGACACAAACGGTCCTATTTGTTTTGGTGGGAAATTACAAACACATACCACCTGCCTACCAACAAGCTCCTCTTTTGTATAATGCTTTGTAATCTGAGCGCTGGAATTTTTTATACCCAAATCAGAGCCTAAATCAATTTTCAATTTATACGCAGGTTTGCGAGCCTCCGGAAAATCCGATGTTTCGATTATCGTTCCAACTCGTATTTCTATTTTTTCAAAATCATTCCAAGTTATTTCGTTCATTTTTTTGCACTGAATCAACAATAATTTTAATTAGTTCTGTGTATTTTGCTTTACCTGAATCTTCACACAAATGTCCACCATCTTCGATAATGTGTGGTGTCACTCCTAAACCTTCGGATATCTCTGCGCCTTGAACTGGTGGCACAACAGGATCGTCGCTTCCGTATATTACAGTAAACTTTTTTGCGTGTTTTTTTATTTCCTCAAAATTAGTTTTTTTCGTGAAGAAATTTGAAGTTATCAAAAAATCCATAATCATTTCTATAGAATAATCAAATATTTTTCTATGAGCACCAGAAACTATTATTGCGTGCTCGATTTTTTGAGTATCAACAAGACTTTCCAGATATCTTAGTGTCACGACACCTCCAAGACTGTGACCAATAAGAATGGTATCCTCATCTGGAGAGCCCATAGATTCATGTAATTTCTCTAACCATTTTTTCTGGCGAGGATAGTTTGGTTGTGGCATATCAAGCAGATTAACTTCGTAACCAAGCGAACTGAGTTTATCTCGAAGAAGCGGGCTCCAGTTTGATTCCGCGCTCGCCATAAATCCGTGAACTATAAATACTTTTTTCATATTAGTTTATTCTAATCTTTTCCTCACCATCTCCAAATGTAATCTCCGAAACTCCTGCTGTTTTCTTTAGATCTTCTTCAAACCCT
>DALYDA010000019.1:4417-11184 GCA_031973435.1 Minisyncoccota bacterium | reverse complement strand
AAGGATGCCCGAGTATTGTCCACCCACAAATACCCTAGTGGACGATATATGTCTATTAGGGAAGCAAAGAATAAAAAATTAATGTAACAAAGCTCTGCACTTGCAGGGCTTTTATTTTTTTGATCGGAGTATCTTGACTAGCTCATCTGAAAGAGTCTTTGCAGATTCATCGTCAAATAGTGAAAGTGTGAGTACAGTTTTTCCAGGCTTGGAAAACTCTTTTATTTTTTCATCTATTTCTTCTTTTGATGAAAGAATATCTGTTTTGGTTAGGACTATTATTTCATCTTTTTCTTCAAGTCCCTTTCCGTATGTTTCAAGTTCTTTTCGAATCTTTTTATACGAACTCATCATACTCATACCAAGTTCACATGATACAAGATGTGCGATAACTTTTGTTCGAGTTATGTGACGAAGGAATTTTGTTCCAAGCCCCTTCCCTTCGCTTGCACCCTCGATAAGTCCTGGAATATCGGCAATGATAAATCCTCGTAAGTCTCCTAGGTTCGGGTCAAGTGTAGTAAAGGCGTAGTCGCCAACTTTTGCATTTGCATTTGTAATAGAGTTTAGAAGTGAGCTTTTTCCAGCGTTTGGCAAGCCAACAAGTCCTAGATCAGCAACAAGTGACAATGTAACTAGAAATTTTCCTTCCTCTCCTTCTTTTCCTGGAGTTGCTATGTATGGAGTAGTCTCTGTTGAGCTTTTGAATTTCTCATTTCCCAACCCTCCGCCTCCACCTTTTAGGATTTTTTCTTCTTGTCCTTCAGTCATTATTTCCCATACTTGACCTGTTTCAATATTTTTTATTGTTACACCAACGGGGACCTCTAGATACACGTCTTCTCCGTCTGCGCCGTGCTTCTTTGCCTCGGCACCATCATCACCTCTTTTTGCAGTGTAGACTTTCTTGTCAGTATATTTTGCGAGGATAAAAGGGTCCTGAAGTGCTCGGACAAAAACGTTTCCACCTCGCCCACCATCACCTCCTGCAGGTCCTCCTCGGTCTATGAACTTCTCCTGTCGCCAACGAATAACGCCGTCTCCACCGCGTCCTGCTTTTGCTTCAATTGTTACTTCGTCTACAAATCTCATATAATTATATTTGTTTTAGTGAAAGTTCTGCTAACTTCATTACACCCTCTTTACTTTTGGCTGTAGCCAAAAAACCGTTTCTGTGACAGAAGATAGCGTCCCCTACACCACTAGCCTTTGCTAGACTATCATCATCTAGTGATCCGCGCCAGTTTTCTGGAAAAGGAAGTCTGGACTCTAGTGTTCCAAATGTTTTTATAACGCTTTCTGCATTCCAAGTTTTACCATTAGAACTAGGGTATATAACATACAATGGTTCTTCAAATCTGGACAGCGTATCTTGGTAAAGATACCGTGGAAAATTGTTTTCTAGTTCAATAACTCTTTTATCTTTTGAGTTCAAATATGCTTGAGTTATTATTTCCTCTCCTCTTACATCAGCCAATGCGACATATATTTCTCTTTGCAAAATTTTACTTGCTCTTTTTACCTGCTGATTAAAAATCTTATCTATATCGCCTTTTTTTTCTTCCCATGTTGGGGAGAACACAGAAAAAGTCCTATCTGCAAAATAAGAAGAAACATCTTCTTCAAGATTTTTGTTTGGCACTATTCCGTTATCTACTGCATCTGTTGGTATAACTATTTTTCTTTCTATTCTCTCCCATACTTTTTTGTTCCCCTTACAAACCTCCATGCCAAAATGTTTCCATATAAGTCCAAAAGAAGCATATGGGATTGTGCTTCCCTCGTGATATCCTGCACCTTCCTTTTGGTGATGATCATATAGATTTTTTTGTGGATCATATACTCCACCTGTATCTAGAGTTATGTCACCCTTTGGTAAAGGCTCTCCTCTTTTTGATCGAATTATTTTAGAACACGGATACAGTATCCTAAGTGTTGCACATGCAAAAAGATCATCTGCGTGAAATGATCCTCCGTGCACAACTATAACTTTTCTTTTTTTGAAAAAATTAATCACAATTAATCTCGAACGACTTTATTTGCAAACCAGTTTATTACTGATATAACCAACGCTCCCCAGAATGCTGCTACGAATGAGTCTATTGTAAAACCGGACACAACTTTTGATACTAAATAGAACAACCCAGCATTTAGGATTAACGAGAAAAGTCCCAAAGTTACAATATTTATCGGCAGAGTCAGTATAGAAAGCACAGGCTTTACAACCATATTTATAAAAGCAAGACACGCTCCAACTATTACCCCGACAACAATAGAACTAACTTGGATACCACTTATAAAATAAGGCACAGCAAGTACTGCTAAAGTAAGGATCAACCAATGTACAATGATTTTCATAATCTTATTTAAAATATTAGCCCAATAATTTTTCTACAACTGTTTTAACCATTGCTCCATCTGCCTTTCCTTTTAGGTCCTTCATGAGTGTCCCTAGAAACATTCCCATTTTAGATTTATCTACTTCACCCATTTCAGATATCTTTGCTTTTACAAAAGTCTCTATTTCCTCTTCACTCATAAGTGTGGGCAAAAATTCTTCTAGGATTTTCAACTGTGCAGTATCTTCTTCTACCAAGTCTGTTCTTCCAGCTGACTCAAACTGTGAAATAGAGTCTTTTCTTTGTTTTGCAATACGAGTGATAACAGCAAGTGTTTCTTCGTCGGTTAGCATGTCTGTTGGCATCTTGCCTTTTGTAACAAGCTCGTTTGTAAATGCTGTTACGAGTCCTCTCATAACCTCTAGTCGCACAGCGTCTTTTGCCATCATTGCTGTCTTTATATTTCCTCTTATAGTTTCATGTAGTGTCATATATTTATAGGTTCATAATAGCAAATATATTATAATAAATCCATGGAAAAAAATCTGATATTTTTCGACACAGAAACCACAGGAAATACGTCTGAAGACGTACTTTGTCAGATTGCATACTCGTCTGTATCTATAGACAAAACAAATATTGTAAACGACGATATATTTAGCTTCCTTTACAATCCTGGACGACCTATCCCAGCCGAAGCTAGCGCAGTGCACCATATCTCGAACAAAATGGTTGCTGATAAGCCAAAATTCAAGGAAAGTAACGAGTATGAAAAAATAAAAGAATTATTTGAAGACACTAAAAATATCCCTGTCGCACACAACGCAAAGTTCGACATCGGGATGTTTGAGAAAGAAGGTATAAAGATAGACAAATTTATCTGTACACTCAGACTCGTAAGACATCTAGATGAGAAAAACGCTATCCCGCGATACAATCTTCAGTTTCTCCGATACTATCTAGACATGGAACTAGACGCTCAGGCACACGATGCAAAAGGAGATGTTTTAGTTTTGGCAGATCTATTCAAAAGACTCTATGCAAAATTCTTGGAGAAACATGATGGTGATAGCACAAAAGCAATAGAAGAAATGCTCGAAGTTTCATCTCACCCTTCCCTTCTTCACACTATTCCGTTTGGAAAATACAACGGAAAGAAGGTTTCGGATGTTGCTATCGAGGACCCCAACTATCTATCGTGGCTACTTGCACAAAAGGAGCAAAGTGAATCGGATGAAGAAGATTGGATATATACACTCAAATACTATTTAGGAAAAAAATAAAAATCTGCATTACGCAGATTTTTTTGTATAGCTTTCTCGGCTGATCAACATATTTTGGTATTCATCCAAAAAAGTTTTCTTGTGGAGGCCGAATCCTACTTTTTTGAAGTAGGTTTCTCCGATGTCGACATTTACCTGTTTTATGTAATACGAAACAGCTTTTTTGTCAGCATCCGAACCCTCAACCGTGCCGTTGTACAGATAATCCCCTATAACAACAACCATGTGGGGAAATGCATAATCATCTATACGGGAAAGATTGTTCCCAAGCATGTGTCTTTCCATGCCAACAATGAAGATGAGCTCGTACTGTGTAAAATGCTCCGTTTCATCAAAGTGCTCATCCCTTATCTCTCCGACAAACGAAGTCTTATCAAACTTCAATCCCATTTTTTCAAGATTAGAAATAACTCCTTCAGAAACCGGATTATACTTATCTACTCCTACCATGAGGAGCTTCTTTTGCAGAAATTCCATCTATAATGTTTTTTCAAATACTATCACACAGATTGGTGTTGTCAAACTTAAAAACTAAAGATATTTTGTGTTAAAATATCCCTATGACAATAACCGTTGTTCTCCTAATAGTTGTAATCATCCTACTTGCAGTTGGTATATATATCATTTCTCAAAAGAAGCCTGCGAAGCATGAAGACGGCACTGGACTACAGATGCTTCTTACTCAGCTCAACAACTTCACTCAAACGATCGACAACAAAATCGGTAACCTTTCCCAAACAGTAGACAACAAGCTTGGTGAGTCCCAAAAGCAAGTTACAGAATCCATGCGCTACCAATCTACCGAAACGACTCGTATCATTACAGACATAACAGAGAAACTCACTCGACTAGACGAAACAAACAAACAGGTCGTGTCATTCACTGACCAACTCCAAAGTCTCCAAGATATATTAAAGAACCCAAAGCAAAGAGGAATACTCGGTGAATACTATCTCGAAACTCTTTTGAAAAATGTTATGCCTCCGGGAAGTTACCAGATGCAGTTCCCTTTTCCTGACGGAACTATCGTTGATGCTGCTGTATTTGTAAAAGATAAAATAATCCCTATCGACTCCAAGTTCTCTCTAGAAAACTACAACAGAATAAGTGAGACAAACGATCCTGCTGAAAAGGAACGACTCGAAAAAATATTTGTAAACGATCTAAAAAATAGAATCACAGAAACAGCAAAATACATACAACCCGAAAAAGGAACTATGGAATTTGCTTTCATGTTCATCCCGCATGAGGCGATATATTATGACTTGATAGTAAACAAAATAGGTTCGATAACGGAAGACACAGAAAACCTCATCCAGCGCGCTGCAAGTAAATATAAAGTGATCATCGTCTCTCCTACTTCATTCCTTGCGTACCTCCAAACTGTTTTACAGGGACTAAAGGCGATGCAGATAGAGGAAAGTGCAAAGGATATCGTAAAGCGCGTAGGAGAACTTGGAAAGCACCTAAAGGCCTATGAGGACTACCACAACAAGCTTGGGAACTCTCTTGGAACCGTACTAAACCACTACAACTCTTCTGGAAAGGAATTAAAAAAGGTAGACAAAGATGTTCTCCGTATCACTGGAACAGTTTCTGATATAGACCCTATTCTTATAGACGAAAAGATTGATAGAGAATAAAAAACCCCATTTTTCAATGGAGTATCCCTTACACACGACTATAAAAGATGTGCTTCAACTAGAGCATCTTTCCAGCTACCAAATACGCGAGTATAAACTTTGTAGTAATTTTCGGTCCTTTTTTTATCGTACTCTTTTTGTATATCTATGGACGTTGGAATTCTACCTAGCTGTTTAGCAATTTTTTGTAGTTCTACAATAAGATCTTCCCGGTTTGGCATAGGAGTTTTTCTTTTAAGCCGAGTATTGTCAGAAGCCCTGGTTTTGAATCCCGCGGCAATGAAGGCTTCAGATAAACTACCAAACGTCCTCACATACGTACCAAATGGTTCCTTCGTAGATCCATTTTTAACCAATTTATCAATCTCCCTTCTTCCTGGTTTTTTACCCACCAACTTACTTATCCGTTTTAGTTCCTGTGTCAATTCCTCTTTCGTTGGTAATTCAGAGGTACTTCGAGGCGAGTTATTAATAGGAATTAATCCGGCTGCCCTCACTGCGTTTGGTAAATTTCCAAATACAGCATATATGCGCTTTGCACTCGCAATTTTGTTTTCCTTGGAAGCAGCAATCACATCATCAAAAACTGGCACTCTTCCTAACTCTTTTGTCAGGTTTTTAACTTGTTTAATTATCTCTTCTTTTGTGTAAGTATTCCTGTGCCTGCTTTTTTTATCAGAGACACCTCTTAATATTCCCCATCCAGGAAAATCTGGCCATGAAATTTCTGGCGACCTGGGTAAACGCAAGTTTACTTCCGCATAGCGCCTACGATAATCAAAACTACTTGTAAAATTACCAGACATAAAGACATCCTTTGCTTCTTCCCATGTTGGAAATATGCCTTTCCTAATTACTTCTAATACTTGGATCATTTTGACAACTTGATCAGTAAAAGTGAAATTGAAGTGTTCGCCGTTAACTACAAGTGATTCCTGTTGTCGCTTAAAAGCAACTATTATTTTTTCTAACTTGGGATCTGGGACATTTAATTGCTTCATCTCAACCTGTTCTCGAATTTTCGTTAATAATTCAGACACCTGTATAAGACGCTGACAGTTTGCAGCAAAATCAAGAACTAATATTCTCCGTTTAGAAAGAGTTTTTCTAAGGCCTCTTCCTAATTGTTGAAAGAATATTCGTTTAGAGTCAGTCAGTCGTAAGAATACAAGAACGGCCACATCTGGTATATCCACAGCTTCGTTAAATTTATCAACTGCAATCAAGTACTTGATATTGCCATCTTCAAATGCTTTTACGATATTTAGATTGCGATCAGCTGATTGCCCAGAATGCACAACATCTGCTCTCTTACCAAGAAGTTCAGATATATAGTCGGCATGCTTAATGCTTTGGCAAAATATCAATGTCTTTTTTCCACCTTGGGTAAAGTATTTGATATTTTTTACTATTTCATCATCTCGTTTACGAACAAATAGTCGAGTATTGAGCTGCTTCATAGTCCAGCGACTACTCTTTCTTGGCTTCAACTCACCGTTAAG
>DALYDA010000019.1:0-4407 GCA_031973435.1 Minisyncoccota bacterium | reverse complement strand
AAGTAGCTGTTGAAGCATGGTCTCGTCCAGTCCGTCAGTAATAATACGATAGTCAACATCTGCAAGCCACCCCATGGCGATTCCTTCTTCCAGACTTATCTCTATTACTGGGGGTCCAAATAACTTCTTTATATCCTTTTGGTCTGAACGATAAGGAGTTGCTGTCAAACCCATTATTTTGCAATTTTCAACAAAAAAATAGTTGATAACGCTATAATACGTCTCTGCAAATGCATGATGGGCTTCGTCCACTACTATCATATCGAAATGTTTTCGATCAAATTTTTGATACCAGCGTTTTGCACTGTTCAACTTTTGGAAGGATGCAAAGATAATTGACTTAGCTTCAGAATTTAAATCACTTTCGTTGTCTCCATAGAGCCGGGACGGTATGATATTCATTCCTAATTTCCCCAGAAATTCTTTTTCTGCATGGTCTAATGCATGATTGCGATCACATAAATACAATACTTTATATTGATCTTTTCCAGAAAAATATTCCTGAATTGTCATACCACAGGTTATTGTTTTGCCGAGACCTGTGGCCATCACAACTAGGGCACGGTTTGTTTCTATGAGAGCTTCTACTATTTGCTTTGGAGCACTTGTTTGGTAATTACGTTTCTCAATGGCTTTAATTTTATTCATATTTTAATGCTTTTCTTCTATAATGTAACAAAAATGTAATTATGTCAATGTAGCAGCATGAGTTCACTTTTAAGTTGTCTACTCAATATTCATCTCACCTCCCCCATAAAAGGGATCGGAAAATACTTTTGCTTTAAAAGTATTTTGGTCCTATTTTCTTGAAATGACTTTATTGCACTCATACTCGTGGCCAGTACCAACGAGTTCTCTCCGAACTTCTCTGACATCATATCTATCGCTTCGTATATAGAACTTCTCTGAAATGGATCCTCGAACAGCGTTCCTGTCATTTGATTCTTTCCAATCAATCCATAACAACTTATCCCGGTAGACCTGTATTTTATTTTTCTATCTCTAAAGACTTGGTCAAAACTGTTTTTAAGTTGCCTCACTATTTCATCAGGGAAATTTGTATAGTCAGGAAGCTCTACCTCCACCCAAGTTTTCTTGAAGGTTTCGTGCTCCTTAATAAAAAACGCCACTTTTTTTGTAAAAAGATTCATCTCGCGCAACCTTTTACATGAAATCTCTACATTGCGAGAAAGATGGGAAAAAACTTCTTCTTTCCTCGTAGTTGCTTCGGGAAATGTCCGTGTCGACTGTATAGATTTCGGTAGTTCATGTTTTGTTTCCAGGCTATAAATATTTTTCTCATGGAGTTCATACCATATAGATTGATATGGCTTGGAAAGATTGCTCTGTACCCAAGACTCACTCATGTTGTAAAAAGAAAGTGCAGTGTGTAGTCCTGCACTACGAAATCTTCTAGCGCTACGATATCCTATCCCCCATATACTTTCAATATCTAGATCCCGTAAGAAGTCTTCAATAGTGTCTTTTGTCATCACAGTAAATCCGTTTGGTTTTTTATTTTTCGATGCTACTTTTGCAAGCACCTTTGTCGGAGCAAGACCTAAAGAGAAAGTGAGTCCTGTTTCCTTTTGTAGTTCGTTTTTGAAATCCTCTGCAATTTTTATGTTTTCTTCCAAGGTACTTTTCTCATCGCCTATTTCGATAAAACATTCATCTATACTATAATCCTCCACAACGTTTGAGAAACGACTCGCAACAGAAAGCATTTTCTGATTGTACTGACTGTAGAGTTTGTAATTCGAATCTAGGACAACAACACTAGGGTACTCTTTTCGTATTTTAAATACTGGCATCCCTCGTGTGATACCGATCTCCTTTGCTTCCTTGTTCATAGAGCTTGCGATACCTCTTTCTTTTCCAGTTATCACAGCCCGCCCGCGAAGATCTGGCCTTTTGAGCAACTCACAAGAAACGAAGAAAGAGTCACCATCAACATGGACGATTAATTTCATAAATTTAGTATTTACGGATAACCGAACGGACAACCGCGACAACCTTCATGTCTTCTTCTGGAAATATATTTTTGTATTTTCTGTTTGCTGGTTCAAGAAAGTATCGATCTTTCTCTTTGCGAAGATATTTCATAGTGAATCCTCCATCTATCTCCGCGATAACTATCTCTCCTATTTTTGGGTTCGCCGTCCTCTCTACTATCACGTAGTCTCCTTCACATATTCCAGCATCTATCATCGAGTCTCCTTTTACACGGAGCATGTAGCTCGCATCTTTCTGTGGTATCAAAAACTCGTCGAGTGAAATAGTGTCTAGAGTAGATTCATCTGCACCTGTAGGGAAACCTGCTTCTATGAGACCAAGAAGCTTGAGTGCATGAAAAGAATCCCCAGGGATCAACTTCCCTTTTTCATCTTTTGAGAGGAATTTTTCATCTACCCACTTATCCACCACGCGAACAGAAGCTTGCTTGGAAGAAAAACCAAGCAAACCGCAAAGTTCGGAATACGAAGGCATCCGTTTGTGTGCTCGATAGAAATCTATAGTTCTTCTTTTTCTAGAATCTATGGTGTTCATAGACCAATTATACTGTGAACGAACGTATACAGTCAAGAAAAACTAGAGAGGTTGTGGATATACAAAAATTGGGGTATTTGTAATCGTGATCTTTGTGTGTCCTGCATCGTCTATAAGGTATCCGCGGATTAGTGGTTCTGTTTCACTTGCACCGAGAAGTCTCTCTGTTAGTATCACTTCAGTTTGTGGATTCATAATAGAAACATCCAAGTCTACCATTGTATCAGCGCCTATATTCTCGTCCCCTCCATTATCGAACCATATTATATAAACCACTCTTCCCTCTTCGTAAGTAAGTTTGTAGCTAAAGACATACGGGTCTCCAAACATCTTTTGTACTGTCGGTGAACCAGCTAAAAAATTATTTATCTGAGCAGTGGAGCGAGAACTCCAGTCTTGGTCACTTCCAGAAAAATTTGGTGTTACATCAGACAGATTCATCCCTTCGTGTGTGAGAATATTGAACTTTAGAAATGATTCTACTGTTTGTGCATCATCTATCCTTTTACTTTCGGGAACATAAGGGTCATTTTTTATAAAGGTATATAAAAACACAAAAACTATTACCAGTAATACCACCTCTCCTATTTTTTTGATCTTACTTTTTTCCATGCATGAATTATACCGTACTCCAAAATAAAAAACCTGTATAAATATACAGGTTTCTTTTCACAACAAAGCTTCTATCCCTACTCCTTGTTTTTGCATTATCTTTAAAAGTTTCTTTTTCAAGTGAAAAATTTTTGAACGCACTGTCCCAAGAGGAAGGGATAGTTCCTCTGCAATTTCCTCGTACTTGTATCCCTTAACAAGAAATGGAATTATCGTCTGAAGATTTACTGGAATATCTTTTGCTGTTTTATTCAGATATTCCATAGCATACTTGAGTTCGTAACCTTTTGTGTCTTCTGGTGGAATAAACCCCTGTTCTGTACTTTCATCGGTTAAAAAGTTGCGTATGGACAATGAGATAGTTTTCCTTTTTGCATTTTGCCGGCAAAAATTGATGAACTTATTTGTCGCTATTTTTATAAGCCATGAAAACATGACTTCTTGAGGTTTGTATTTTCCACCAATTATTGCGATTCGCGCGCGTATAAATGTCTCCTGTACAATATCCTCAGGCTCATAACAGTTTCCACTGCTATAAAGCTTATTCTTCAAAACATACTTGATCAAGCGCGGTTGATGTCTTTTGTATATTTCACCGAAAGCATTTTCATCGCCTTCATTTACCATTTGGGCAAGATGGTCGTCTGTTAGAGTAGTGTAGTTTTTCATTTGTGAACTATTTTCAGTAACTTTACTCTCACTATAAAATATGTCAAATCCTAATTTCCTCTATGTATCGTTTGTGGATTTTTTATTTTGGGTACGATATAGACTTATAACCTATATAAAAATGCACTAATTTTTAATATTAGTGCATTTTAAATTTAGGATGGAATTTTCCCCTCTGGGTGCCAGACATACGATGAAACTGCTTTTTCCTTTTCATCATCTAGCTCGCAAAAAATTACAAAACCCTCATTTTGCAAATTGAAGAATTTTTCAACTGCTTTTGTACTAAGGGTGATTTTGTGATGAGTACCGTCCAGTGCATTTTTTATTTCTGCACCAGTAACACTACTGTCACTCTTGAGGATTTTTTCTGCTAAAGTAGCACCTACCATTACCACCAACTGTTCCCACCTTATATCAGGATCTTGGGTGTTTAGTTTTTCTTGTATTGAATGTGCTGGACTATCACCCGCTATTGGCAATACGACATAAATTTCTTTTTCCATAAACTCGTAATTTTCTACTAACATACACTTAGCTAGTGTATGTGTCAACCAATTTTATTATGAATTGATT
>DALYDA010000018.1:0-14849 GCA_031973435.1 Minisyncoccota bacterium | reverse complement strand
GTAGATAAAAACAGCATGCATGCTGTAAATAATAACGAAAACTTATTCATAAGCGCGTTTTAAATTTGAAATGAACTAAATTTGTGAATTTTTACAATACCACATTTCATGATAAAAGGCAAGTAAAATAAAAACACCTCGACCGTAGTCGAGGCATTATCTAATATTCAAAGCTTACTTTTGGATTATGATCTTTTCAGATTTCACCAACCCACCGTCACCAATCAAATTTACGACATACAAACCGGAGGGAAGATCAAAATTGAAATGATTCTCTCCTTCAACAATCTGACCTATATAAACCGTGGCTCCGCTAAGATTTCCTATTTCAACATTTCCAGAAAAATCTGAAACTATGTTTAGAAAATCTTTTGCAGGGTTAGGGTAAATTTGTGTAGATTGGCCACTGTCACCCATGCGTCCGCATGCACCTCCGTCATAATAGAAAGTTTCTGAGCTGGTCCATGCAAATTCTCCGTCATAAAGTTGTACTGCGGCTTTATATGTTCCTTCTCCGTACCATCCAATGTTTACATCGAAAAGGTACACGTCGCCACATTCATCCAGAAAATTATATTCCCAGATTGTTGGGCCACCAACCTTTTTGACTGCAACTGTCATCGAATCGAAGCACGCCGGTATAACAGAGACACTTACCCAATACTGGCAAGCATCACCTTCGTTTATAACAGCAAAGGCATATTCCTCATCTTCTCCACAATTAGTTTCAAAGGCAAGTGCGTCGTGAAGTATTTGGTCGGAAATATCATGTTCCGTTTCGAGAAACGCTTTGAAAGTATTGATACCTCCATAACCGTGCTCGCTCGGATCAAAATAAATAACTCCGTATCCAACACCATTTTCGAATTCTTCTGATTCTACAATGGGGCCACCTCCGGTTTTTCTGATACCGATTTCGATTTCGTCGGTCTCATTTGCGGAGGTGAAAAATTCTACTTTCTCAATGCATTCATCGATGTAAGTAGTTGCGATATATGAGTCCATCACCATTTCTTCTATACATCCTTTCCCGTCGAAATTGAATAGCCCTTTTAATTTTTTGTTGGTGAGTCCGTCATCGAACGAAACAACAAAAGAAAAAGTTGTGTCGATATTGAAATCGTCCACAAACTCAGACATTCCAATTATCCATTCGACATCTTCATCGTCTGTCATGATGAGCTCGTCTGTGAAAACAATGTTTCCATCAGCTGACTTTACTTCCACTGAGATATTCACCGGCTCTACAATATCCTCAAGTTCAAACTCGATATATTGTGAGCACGTACCGCCTTGGTAAACTTCAAAATGTTCCAAATCGTAGTTTGTGGTTTCGTTGTATTTTAACGGAGTATCAAAATTCATGATTTCTCCGCACAGCAAGCCTGTGTCTAAGTAAACACAAAACTCATAGCTGTATACCTGTCCCCACTCAAGGTCCGGAAGAAATACTTCAGCTAACCCTTCATCCTCAATAGTGCCGTATGGTGCCGCTGAAAGGTTAAGGTCGTTGGGGTTTTTTCCATAATGGATCACTCCTGATAATTCGTCATAATCACCTAAATCAATAACATTTCCGTAAACCCATGCTGCCGTAAAAGGAGGATCTCCTGCCATTACAACTGCAAAGGGTGCTGCATAATCTGTCACAATTTCTACCGGATTTTCAGATAGAGTTGTAAAGAAAACGGTGTCACCATAAACTATACCGTCATACGTATTTGCAACCGCACGAACCATATAATTTGTTTCAGGTGCCATATCTTCCAGGACAAAACCCATGGATGAGGGCACTTCGAGATATTCGTTGTCGGTTTCTTCATTGAAACCCACACCCACGATACCGTACTCCATCCACACTTCTGTGGAGGCATCGGAACCACGAAATATCATTTGAATAGAAACTGCCGCTTCCTCTTCTGTCACCCACATAATCGGATTTGTTCTGATTATGGGTAACGTTTGAGAAAACGCAAAAAATGGCGTTGCGAGGGCCAAAAGTACGCAGAAAAACGCTTTCTTCATAAGCTTAATTTTTATTTTAAAAAACGGTTAACTAAATATATTCTAAGCTTTATTCTACACGAATATTGGATTTTGTCAATAGCACCCCTAAATCGTCCTTTTGCCCCCTTTCCCGTTCAAATCTCCGTCCAAAAAAAACAAAAGACCCGAATGGGTCTTTTGTTTTTGTGCGCGGGAGAGGACTTGAACCTCCACACCTTACGGCACATCCACCTCAAGGATGCTTGTCTACCAGTTTCAACACCCGCGCATGAGCATTTACTGTTGTGATACTATCAAACACGCATACCAAAAGCAACAAACTCCGCGAGAGCGGAGTTTGTATTATTTTACTTCTTCTGTATTTTCTGGAGTTTCAGTTTTTTCTGCTTCTGTGCTTTCTACTACTGGAGCTTCTTCGTTTGAAGCCTCAGCTTCTACTATCTTTTCTACTTCCTCTGTTATCTTTTCTTCAGCTTTCATTTCTTCTTCTACTGAAGTGTGATCTGCAAAGAAGCTTTTCATTCTCTTTCTTATTTCCTTAACAGCCTTTTCACGGATGAAGTATAGCTTGCTTCTTCGTGTCTTTGAGTGCTTGAGTACTTCTATCTTGTCGATCATAGGTGAGAAAAGTGGAAATATTCTCTCTACTCCAACACCATTTGATACTTTTCGAACAGTGATTGTAGCGCCGATTTCATCTCCATGTTTTCGAGCAAGTACCATACCTTCAAAAGCCTGAAGTCTGAACTTACCCTTATCTTCGATCTTTGACCAGACACGGATAGTGTCCCCAGAGCGGATATTTAGTTTCTTGCGTGACTCCATATCTGCTGGAGTTCGCTTTATGCTTGTGATTTCCATAACGGGCATTACTTTATCATGTTTTTTTAATATAAGCAAATATCTCTTGGCTAAACTTGGCTCCCATAGTCATTTATAGCCTTTTTGAAGTCCTCGGGGTATGGGGCTTCTACAGTTTCTAAGTTGCCGTCCTGTTTTGTGAAAGTAATACTTTTTGCATGCAATGCTTGCCTTTGGAATCCTAGTTCCTTTTTTCTTCTGCTGGAGTAGAGGCTGTCTGAAACAATAGGGTGGTTAATATGGAGCAAGTGAACGCGGAGCTGGTGTGTTCTACCAGTTTTCGGACGGAGTGTTAGGTATGCAAATGTTCCCTCTTCTGTATTTCCCCCCTCTGCAATATCCTTTTTGTTTTTTCTTAGATCAAATCTTTTTATAACTTCGTAGTATGTAACCGCTTCTCTTTCACGTCCTCTTTTTCCGCGCCCTGAAACCCATTTTCGTATATCACTCTTACTTCGTGCGATTGAGGTCGTTATTAGATCTCTGTCTTCCTTTGGCCAACCATAAACAAAAGCCTCGTAAACTTTTTCTATCGTGTGCTCCATAAACTGAGTCTTCAGAAAGTCGAATGACTTCTGATTTTTTGCAACCAGTATTACTCCGGAAGTGTCCTTGTCTAGTCTGTGCACAATTCCAGGTCTCGGAACCATTTCTACGACCCCTCCTTTATTTTTTATCTGGAAAGGCTCGCCGACATCTGCAAGTGCGGGATACTTTTCGATCAACCAGTCTGAAAGAGTGTGTTCCACGGTCTTGCCATCTTTGTGCACAGAAATACCCGCTGGCTTGTTTATAGCCAGAACATCACTATCTTCGTATATAACTGTCGGGAGTTCCATAAAATCGTTTCTTATCGGAAAAAATGTTTAGTTTGTTAGTCTTCTTTTGGATCCACAATTTCCATTATCTTTTGGATTACTTCATCCTTGAATGCCTCTTCGTATAGTGAGTTTAACAACTCGAGTCTTGGTTCTATTATTTCATTTAGTGTGTCTACAGCTTCAGCATATTTATCCGCTGCAATTTCATTACCACAACTGTTCGCAATATTATAAAAATATACTGCTTGCTGTCTGATCGAGACCAGAAGGGCACATTGATATGGGTGACTTGCTAGACCTTTTCTGTCTCCTTTGTCATAAAGCTCTAATAACTGTCGCACTGTTTCTCCACTTGCCCCAGCGACAACTTTTGGTAATTCGAGTTTTTGATGCTTTCCATATGAATCAGAAAAATACTTAACTGTGCTTAATTTACCCTCTCGTATTTCTTTTTCTATTCTCTTTAATTTTTTTCCCACTTCTGTCTTTATGTATGATCCGAACGTTACATCTATTCCAAGAGCGAGGAACTTATTTTCCTCCTTTTCATCGTTAAATTCTACAATTGCATCTACACCATTTATATAGTCGTCATAAAGTGAAGCACTGTGAACGATTGCGTTACTTCCCGCCCATTCACTTTGCTCTGCCTCTGCAACTATCACTCCTTCGAAAAGATCTGATATGAGTTTTAGGTTTTTACCTTCAGGTGTCTCTCTTTTTTTAAATTCAAACTCAAGTCTTTCTACATCTGCTTTGTTTGACTTCAATTCTTCCTCTGTGTATATATCGGAAAAGTCGTCTATTTCTGGTCGATCGAAAACACCAGCTATCTGCATCCTTTCCAAGAGGTCACCCATTCTCTCTTCATCAACCAAAATATTCTCTTTCTTTTTTTTAAAAGAAAAATCTATATTATCTATAAAACTATCTTCATAGTTATTTCCTCCTCTTGATGACATTTTGTGGGCGGTAAGGGATTCGAACCCCTGACCTTCGCTGTGTAAAAGCGCTGCTCTACCAACTGAGCTAACCGCCCGAAATCTCTATTTATCAATCATTTGGCCAAACTTTCCCAAATGCTTTTGACAATTAATACACTAACATATACTGGGTAAACTGGCAAAGAGAGATTGATAAGCACCTAGATATGTGTTATATTTTCGGGGTCAAATTTAGATTCGCCCCTGCCCCGACTTGTTGGTCGGGGTCCCGACTGAAACGTCGGGATATATTAAAATGCCCCTGTAGTTAAATGGATATAACTGCGGACTTCTAAGCCGTTATTGTAGGTTCGATTCCTGCCGGGGGCACAATCAAAAAACACTCCAATTTTGTTGGTGTGTTTTTTGATATAGCTGTCCTTAGTAATACCCATTCCAATTGACAAAGGCAGGGTAAGATTATAAGGTGAAAGAAAATTAATTAGCAATGGACGAAAAATTATCTATACAAAAAGAGTTTGAAACTCTAGATATAGAGTACCAAATATACATCAAACCCATTCGGGCAAACTGGTTACGCCATAATCAAGTCCGATCAGAAGATGTATACGAAGTAATGCGCCCTGAAGAACGGGCGAAGGTTGATGAAAAAATGCCTGCGCTTAATAGATACATAACACCACTTGCAGAAGCCTGGTGGAAAGAGCGAGGATGGGGCATTATCTGGCCTGATGACAACTCCAAAACGATGCAGGTTTACAAACTTGAAGTGGTATAAGCACGAAGTAAGCTGTTGATTCAAACATCGACGGCTTTTTAATTACCCCCTCCCACTTGATAAAGTCAAGGCAATATTGTAAGGTGAAGAAAATTAAAATCTACCGAAATGGAAAAAACAATAGGAAAACTAGTCATTGTAGATGACTTTCTTTTACAGTTAAATAAAGGTACTACTAAAGTAAATGACTTTCTTAAACTAAAGAGTACTCTCCGATACGAACAATCATACTCTGTTTGTACGCGATACGGACTAACAATGCACACACTTTTTGGACAGCTAGTAGAAGAGCTTGGAACCCACTTGGATAGTGCACACTATCAAAAGACAATCCAAATAATTAAAAGCTTTTACAATGAGGAGCATTTTCAGAAAGCAGAACATTACTTAACAGAGATGTTAGTGTTTATCCAAGAAAGATATGCAAAACAGGTTGATGAAAGTTCTCCTTTGTTACTACCTCCAATTGTAAAAGCATTGAAAATGAGGACTGAAAATCCAAGTTATTTTAAAAAAATATTCTATATTATTGGCCTAATGCAGATCCAGTGTGATTTAGTCTTGATAATTGCTTTTTTGATAGATCATCTTGGCTATAAATACTATATTGACTGGCAAACGAGACACTCGTACTACACAAAGTACATTCCAGTGGTAAAGGATTATTTATTAAAAATCCAGGAGGCAGTGTCCTTAGACCTTGTAAAAGAAAATAATATTCAACAATGGCAAATTGACGAGGCCAAAAATGATCTGATTGAATACACTAATCTGATTTGTATTGTAAAATAATCAATACTTATAAGCCCATTTCTCACTGATTGTGATGTTATGGGCTTTTTATTACCCCAAACTCACTCGAACATCACCCAAGCACGGAGCAATTGTATATTTTTATCTCGAAGGATCAGGGATCTCGCCGTATTCTGTTACCCCATTTGAAATAAATCTGTATTCCCTCTCTTCGTACTTGGAAAGTATCTTTTGCATTTTTTCTGTATTTATACTTTCGACTTCTACTGTCCCTGCTGTTTCATTTTCTGAAAAAGATATCTCGGAGATTTTGTTGTAGTAGAAAAATGAAAACACACAGGCACCTATGAAAACAAGGAATGCGACTATGATATACGCACGCCAAAGCAAAACTGGGTTTACAGTAGACCAAGGGTCACTTTTTTTGAAAGGCGCAATAGATTTTTTTACTTTAAAAGGGTTTTTCATATAGTTATACTTTCTATTATCATAGACATCGACAAAATCCATTTATCTTCTACGAAAGGGTCAGTAGACTTTCTTACAACCAAAGACGCACGCTCTATACTGTATTCGTAAGGTATGTTTTCTACGAAGTTGATATAACTATATATTGAAGTAAAATCTCCTTCAGCCTCGAGTGACACATACAGCAGAGGACCTCCGCCTTGATCTGTCGTATCATTCTTGGAAACGCTAGAGATTTCTCCAGTCACTCCAGCAGAAGCCAAGAGGCTTTCTAGGTATGTAAGGAAACTGACTGTCTTTTCCCCTCCCAAAAAGTATGTGTCTATAGTATCTCTATCCATCTCGGTTTCGTTTACCTGGTCTTTCAAGCTAGAGATTTTTTCTTGCAATGCGACTTTTTCCAAATACCGTGCATGAGCATCACTTGCTTCGCTGTTTTTTGAGGAAATACTTCTGAGTGCAAAGTAGAAGATTGCACATGACAAAATAAATGCAATTATAGAAAATATCAGTATAAATTTTTGTTTTGATATTTTTTTCATATATTTTTATTTTCTATAATCTGAAAAGTAATACTGTAGTCTATATCCTTACCTTTTGCATACTGAGAGATAGGCACATCAACAGACGAAAAGTTTCCTGTTGCCTCTATCTTGGAAGAAAACTCAAGCAATGCTTCTCTCGAACTTGCTAGCCCGTTTATCTCGCCTGTATAACCCTCACCTTCTTTTGTTGGTTGATTCAAAAGGAATCCTTCTATTGTTATCCCCTCTTGTTCAATCGCGATCAAAGGAGATATAACACTTCTCATAAGCGTAGGAACTTCTGTTTCAGAAAATATCTCGAGTTTTTCGTTTGTAGCCTTTATCGTTTCAGCCAAAACACCACTTTCTGTAACCTCTGGTCTTTGCTCGAAGAGTACTAATTTTTCTTGTTCTACGGACTCTCTTACGGATGAAACGAAATATACAGGCAACAAAGATATGGCTGATAGCAAGACCGCAACAGTTAGAGTGAAGAACAAAACAGAAACAGCATTTTGCCTAAATAGCATTATGTTCTTGTGTTTTTTTTCTTGTGGGAGTAGGTTTATCATTTTTTTGAATTGAACTCTTTGTCTGCCAATGCTAGACCTATCGCAGTTGCATATGCAAGTGAGTCTTTGTGGGTTATCTCTGGGATATAACTTTCCATGTCTGTGATATTTGTCCAAGGATTGCCGAGTACAACAGAAACACCCAAGCTAGATGTAAGATATTCAGAAAGACCTGGAAGTCCTGCCTCACCTCCACACAAGTGTATTGTTGTTATCTTTCCTCTCTTTTCCATATTTTCATCTTTGTGTGAATGCCAGTACACATACATCTTGTTTATCTCATCACGCAACGCTCCTATCGAACCCATAATAGTTTCTGGAAGTTGTGGTGCTTCGTCGTGTACCTCCAAACCAAACTCTCTTTTCCATTTTTCGGCTGCTTCTTTAGATACCCCAAGTTTCTTCTCTATCAGGGCTGTCAGATTCGCTCCTCCTATGTCTATGGTTGAAGCGAGAACGACATTTCCGTTCTCAACTACACAAAGCCCTGTCCTTGTTTCTCCGATATCTACAACCATAGACACGCCAACTTCCTTTTTGCTTATTAGTGCACGAGCAACAGATTGTGCTTCGAGCTCAAAGGAGAGTAGTGTAAATCCAGTTTCTTCAAATACTGACAAATACGAATCTATAATCTCATGAGATGACGCAACAACGATAAAGTCCATAAATTCTGTTCCGTCCGCAATACACTCATAGTCAAAAACTGCACTCTCGGCAGGGATAGGAATATGTTCTTCCAAGGAAAGTTCGATGGTAGTTTGTGCTTCCGCGCTCGATACCTTGGGGATTCGTAATGAAAAAAGATAGACTTGTTCCTCAGGAAGTGCCATGCGAACGTATGTTGTACTAGTTTTACTTCGGAGAGACTTTATTACTTTTCGGAGCTCATCTATATTTACGATTTTGCCTCCATCTATTATTCCCGCAGGAACTGACTCCCTTCCGTACTTTCCCAAACGAAGACCTTTCGAAGTATTATTGATTTCAACATACTTTATAGAGCGATCAGAAAGATCGATCCCTACACTGTGTAGTAGAAGTGATCTTGGTGGAGAAAAAATTGCACGCTTTTGCATAACTGTATCCAATTATACCCCGTAGCGAATTGTTTTCACAATGTACTACCGGGCAGGCTATACATTTATTTGTTTTGCACAAAAAAAAATGAGAGTTTATCTCATTTTTGATCCTGGTAACACTTCTTCGTCTGGCACTAGAAATATTGGACGATCATCTCCAACAGCAAGGAGCATGCCTTGCGATTCGAAACCGCGAAGTTTTCTCGGTTCTAGATTTACAACAAACAGTAGCGATCTACCGACAAGAGATTCTCCTTCTGGAAAATATTCTCGGATTGCAGAAAGTATCTGGCGGATATCCTTCTCCTCGGCCGAACCATCCGCTGATGGTTTTAGGCCCACATCCACCATGAACTTGTAGAGCTTGTCAGCTCCTTCGACTATTTCCACAGAGACAATCTTCCCTACTCGCACATCGAGCTTTTTTACATCATCTATAGATATATACTTTATTTCTTCTTGCACTAAAGGTTCTGCCTGAACTTCTTCTTTTTTTATTTCTTCGTTTTGCATAAAATTTTTATTCTTTAATAAGTGGTACGCCAGTTTTTTCGGAGAAACCTTGAATTACTTTTTCAAGCTTTTCTTTTCCTTCTTCACTGTAAATCGATGACTGGAGAGACGCTTCTTTAGTTTTTGCAAAATTAAAAATTTCTTCTATAAGGCGCGATGCATATCCTTTGCCCTGATAGAGCGGATCTACAGATATTTGTTTTATCCAAAAATTGTTTTCTTTGTATGGATCTTTCTCGATCTCTGCTATACCAACTATAATATCTCCTACTTTTAAAACAGAAAAATATACATACTCCTTTCTATTCGTACCTAAAATTTCTGGGAGATCAAAATAGTGAAAAACTCCTCCCTCTTTTTTTGGTAAAAAACGTGAATCCTGGGGCACTGATTCACCACGATAAATGATTCTCATCAAATCTTCCAGGGGCATAGTTTCAATTTTTAATTGTAGGTTTTCTTTTCCTTCCATAAAATTATTTGTTATTTCTTTCTAAAAATCTGGCAAGTATGATCTGGGCTGCCCGAGCATCTATGTTTGAGACTATTTCCTTTTTTGTCTTTCTAGCATCGCGTGAACTTTTCTGATTTGGACTGCGAACCGCTTCCACAGATGTCCATGTCTCACGCTCGTATTGTATAGGAAGATTGGTAACTTCACCAAGATCAGTTCCTAATTTTTTTATTTTTTCACAAATCGGATTTTCTTTTCCATTTTGATCCAAAGACAAACCCAAAACTATACCCTCTATTTTTTCTTTTTCTATGATATTTTTCAGTTCCTCTATTGTCTTTTTGTCATTTGGAATAACACTGTACGGGAAAGCGAAAACAGCATCCTCGCTAGATGTCGCCAACCCTATTCTTTTTGTACCGTAGTCGATACCTAGATATTTCATAGGTAGATTAGAGCATACTATCGAGAAAAAAACGAGTATCCTCAAGTTCAAAATCATAATCAAATTCTGGAGGAGTGTCTGATTCAACAACACTTATTTTTTTATTGTTTAGTTTTGAAAACTTTTCTATATATGAGACAAAATAATCTTCTTTCTCAAAATCTGTATTTTGGATAAATTCGCGTGAGATTATATATGGGTTTCTGATGAAAAGAGGGTCTTCTTCGTCGGGCACAGTGTTTGGAGGAATTTTTTTTATTTGGGAGGAAGAGAAGACAATCTGATCAAAATCATCCCCTTCCAAACCGAACGAATAGCGACTCTTTCTGTATCCACTGCACACTATGTCGAAGTCGAGAGAATAATCTTTCATTTTTTTCAGATGTGAGATTGTCTGTGGGTGGTGTCCGCAAATAAACAGAAACCTTTCGTCTAGTTGCTCCAACAAGTTTAGTATTACACCTCTGAACCCGAGACTTCCTCCGTCCTCAACAACAACAGAAACTTTATCTTTATATTCAAGTCTCTCCACTATTTGAGATATATCATCAAATGCGTGTTCCCAAGTAGCAACAATAATTTTTTCGAAGCCCGATGCGAAAAGATTGTCCAGTAGATACTGGATCATGGATTTCTCGTTGTGGAGAATAAGAGATTTACACTTTTTTGGATTGTTGCTCGGACTAAGTCTGGTACCTAGTCCTCCAGCTAAAATTATTGCTTGATTTACCTTTTGCATTTTATTTTGACGGGAGGGGTTAGATTCGTTTAGAACTCTAAACTGGATTAATACTCAAAGTGGAATTCATCTTCTGGGTTATATAACTTCTTTATAAATCTGTTCTACGGTTTCCTCTAAAGACTGGTCACTAGAATCTATAGTTTGCAAGTTAAGTTGATCTCGTTTCTCGGAAAATATTTTATGAAGCTCGGTAGCTCTTTCGCGGAGTTCTACATAGTCTCCTCTGTCATCAAAGCGTGCCAATAGGGCTTCTTGTGATGGTAAAAGTAGAAATGCTTTGAAATTTTTATCTTTAAAGAAGTTTGAATACTGCTCCAATAACTTTCTGCCTACGATACCGTCAATAAAAACATTGAAACCTTTTTCCAAGAAATTATTGGCCATATCACACGCATTCTTGGCACTAAGGGAAAGCTGTAAATCTACCTCGTCAGTATGAGGCGAAGGTCTTACAAATCCTCCCTTTATCATTTCACGAAGTTTATCTACTTCTATAACTGCACTTCGTTCAAATCGTTTAGCCAATGTGTTTGATACCGAAGATTTACCAGCCCCCATTGGGCCTGTGATTAAACACACGAAGTTAGATTGATTCTCTGACATATCTTCTGATTTTACCTTTCTTTTAAGTTAAATAAAGAATACATGTTAGGCATTGCCAAGATACCCGACAAACATACGTTCAACAATAGAGATAATTTTACTTTGCGGAGAGCGTCGTGTTAGAACTAAACCCCGACAAGCCCTGTAAGGTCATTTTAGCATTTTTCAGATTTAAAGTCGACGCGTCTCGAGCGCACCAAAAAGTGACAAAAGTGACAGTACTTGCAGTTCTTTCGTGACAGTCTTTTGTAACTATTTCAGCAAAAATGGATCTTATCCGAGAACTCGTCGGCTTCGGGGTTGAAAAGCATGACGACCTTGCGGATGCGTTTTCGTTGTTGGTGAATTCAACACTTGATCACCACGCGAACGAATCGACATGGATCATGGCGTTTCTTGGTGGTGGGGGCGATGACGACACTCTCTACTACAGGGATTATGTGGATGTAGATTAGATTTATTTATTAAAAAACTAACTCTTATTTTCCATAAAATCATAAACAACTTTTCCGAGTTTTTGTATTGGGAAATAATTTGAAGGCAAAATTGATTTGTTCACAGTGAGTAAAGCAATTACATAATTTGAATTTTTTCCTGTAACTATGCCGACATCATTACTCCAGCGAATAATTGCCCACCCTTTCTTGAATATTGCCTTGCATAGAGAAAGAAAACCGTGTTTGTAAAGATTGGTTTCAAGCCAGCCCCCTTTGCAATAGTAGGCTTGGTAAATATTTTCCAACCATAGTCCCTTTTTGCCATGCTTGTTGAAGCGAAGCATGTATTCTTTTAGTTTTTTTGAAACAAAAGAGGATATCAATTTTTCCTTTTCGACGAGATAGAAAAATTCGGCAAGGTGGCGAGCACAAGAAAGTGTGGTCGATGAAAATTGATACGACTTGTCCTCTTTGATCCTATCCAAAAACTTTCTTGTCACCTCGCTTCCATTCCAGTTATATTTATGGATTATATTTTGAGTTATGTTTTCACGCCCCGCAATATCGAGCAGGGTATTTGAGGCAGTATTGTCACTTCGTGTGAGCATCAGATCAAGCAAATAATCAATCGTGACTTTATCGCCAGCGTCGAGCAGTTTTCTCGTATCTCCCGGAAAAATGTTCGCGTCTTTGTCTACATCATTTGGCGATTTTATTTCTACAATTTGGTCAAGAGAGAAATCACCGATTTCTATTCGGCGTAAAATTTCTGCCCCGATAAAAATTTTGTACACCGAGGCAGGATAAATAAAATGATCCATGTTATAGCCAAAAATTGTAGGAGCTGATTCAGTTAAATCAATGATAGCTACACCAATTTCATTTTTAGTAAAACCGTTTTCAGCGAGAATCTGAAAAAGCTTTTTGCTTCGTTCTTTGTTTTCAGGAAACATAATCTTAATATAACAGAAAAAAGTAGCGATTGCTCGCTACTTTGTTTTACTCCTCAATTCCATCATAAATTGCAAATTCTTCTCCTTTGTAGGAAGCATATGCTCTGTCACCATACGCATAATGCCACCATTCAAAAGGGTTCGTGTTGATAAAGCCGGCATTAGTCATTGTCCAATACAGAAGTTGCCGATTTTGCTTTTGTGCTTCCGTCAATTCTTCAAATCGAGTATGTGCTGGTTTTCCAACACCGCCAAACGGAGAACCCATATCGAGTTCGTTTCCATTTTGATCAAGAACAATTACATCAACAGAGCCGCCAGTATTATGCGGTGCACCTTTTGTCGGTCGTGCCGCATATTTTGGCACTTCTTCCAAAAGTTTTTCTTCTGACCAATCGGAATGTTCCAAACGCAACTTTTCCAATTTCCTGTCCCATACTTTTTGTTTTCTTTGACAGATAGCATGTCGTGCTATCTGCTAATGGCGGAGGAGGTGAGATTCGAACTCACGGTCCCCTTTCGAAGACGACAGTTTTCAAGACTGTTCCATTAGACCACTCTGGCACTCCTCCGTAACTCCCACATATTGCCAGAAAAATGAAAAAAAGACAAGAAAATAACATAGTCACAAAAATGCTTCCTTTCCGTTATACTATTATGTGGCGCCCTACTAGGGAGCGCCACATTTCACATGATAAATATACAAGAACTTCGCGAGCTCCTAAGGAAGGCACAGCAGGGTGACCAAATGGCCTTTGAGGACGTATACAAGACTCTGTATGACCCCGTATTTCGGTATTCGTATATCAGAGTAAGAGACAAGAAGGATGCTGAGGATATAGCCCAGACCGTGTTTCTAAAGGTATTCCAGTCTATAGACCGTTTTTACGTCACAGACAAGCACCCACTTTCGTACTTCTTTACAGTAGCTCGTAACACAATAATCGACCGCGCTAGGCGCAAAAAGAACGAGCCCGTCGCAAACGACGAACTCCTACTTATGTATGACCATGGAGAAGAAGTAGACATGGAAGAATCTGAAAGGAAGAGGTATGTAGAAAAAATACTTTCTTCCCTTCCAGACGATGACCGTGAAATATTGATGCTCTCTGAAATGCAAGGTTACTCAGGAAAAGAGATCGCAGAGATACTTTGCAAGAATGAAGCAACAATCAGAAAACAAAAACAAAGAGCAATAGAAAAAATAAGAAAAATTATAAACACAAACAAACACTATGAAGAAAAATAATTCAAAAAACCAATACGAAGACACGATACCAAAAGAGGTTGAAGTATTTTTCTCTGTAGCAAAAGAGAATATCCCGCATGCAAGTAAGGACGCACTACGTGCACTACTTTCGAAAATGCCATCTGTCACAGAAGCAGAGTTTTCGCGTTATGAAAGTAGAGATGGAGCAAGAGGCACTATCTCAGAATTTACAAACTTATTAAATAAAACAGGTTTCGGAAGAGCAGTTCGCTCACCATGGATGATATCGAGTGTTGGAGTAGCCACTATGTTCATAGTATTTGTAACAAGTGGAGTTGCTACAACAAACAAGGATCTCACAAGACTAGCTGATAGTTCATATTCATTAAGAAGTGACATCAACTTTTCAAGAAGTGGGAATCTAGATACAAACGATATTACATTTATCACAAATGAGCTTATCGCATATGCAGACTATCTCCCGGAAGAAGATACGACCAGTATGGACATAGTAGCAAGTGCAAACACTGACTTAACCGAACTATCAAAAATATCTTATGAAATATAAAACAATGTTGGCATCATTTGCCCTTGGAGCAATCCTCGTATCACCTATATCTACATTTGCAGCAGGAGATTTCTGTTCTGCAATAGATACAGAAAGTTCAAAAATAACTGAGAA
>DALYDA010000017.1:11126-15833 GCA_031973435.1 Minisyncoccota bacterium | reverse complement strand
CAACTTTCTCTGACACACTCTCTACACTTCAAGCTTCAACAGCTGCAAACCATACAATATATTTTGTCACTCCATCAGGAGTCGCATCTGGAGGTATAGTCACTCTGACTTTTGATGCAGACTTTACTGGTGTTTCATCTATTGACGATACAGACTTGGACTTCGCTGAAGGGGATTCTGGAACTTGTTCAACAGCTTCATATACAGAAGAAACTCTAGTTGCATCTGGTGCAACTTCTTCACAGTTCAATGCTTCTGCTTCTGGTCAGGTGATAACTTTTGAATCTGGAGGTGCTTCTGCAACAGTTGCAGCAGCTAGGTGTATTCGTATCAAGATTGGTACAAATGCAACATCAGGGGTAACTGGTGGTGAGCAGATATCTAATGGTGTTGCTGCAAACGCACACTCACTTACAATCGGTGGATCTTTCGGTGATTCTGGTACTGCAGCTATCGATATCATTGCAGATGACTCAGTTAACATAACTGCAACAGTTGATCCTACAATTACTTTTACAATATCTGACACTACGGTTGGTTTTGGAACATTGACAACAGGATCAGCTTCTTGGGCAACTGGTGATACAAACGGAGTTACATCTGCCCCAGCTGATTCTTCAGGTGCACACGAGATGACACTCGCCACAAACGCAGCTTCTGGATACTCGATAACATATAACGGTGCAACTCTCACTAGTGGCGGAAATACTATAGACGTAGCAACAATATCCGAAGACGATGATGGTACACCTGGTTCAGAGCAGTTTGCTTTAGGACTAGATGATAACGGAGGGAACGCAACAATCGTGTCAGCTTACGACTTGGCGACAGCGAATAGTTATAGTTTTGTAGCAGGTACAACAACTACAGTTGCATCTGAAACAATTGCTACTGCAACAGAGACATTTGATGTTCAATACATTGCAAACGTTGCGGGTCTTACAGAGGCTGGTTCATATACAACAAATATTACTTGGATAGCAACGGGGAACTTCTAGTCTAATCAAACTATTTTATGTCAAAAAAGACATTTATCTTCACAATCTTGTTGCTAGTTTGCTCAATGTCATTTGGTGCATCCAAGCAGGCACATGCTCTTACTCTTACACCAGTGCGTATAGAGTTAAGTGGTGATGCTGGTACAGTTGTTACAAGTGAAATAACTTTGATTAACGACAGGGACACAGAAGAAACATTTTACTCTTCCTATGCAAACTTCGAAGCTCAAGGAGAGACAGGTAGCCCAAACTTTGTAAATCCTACAGAAGGTCTAGGTACATGGATACATACTGACGATGTTGTAGTTTTGTCTCCTGGAACTAGTAAAATAATCCCAGTAACAATAACTATACCTACAAATGCTGAACCAGGAGGATATTTTGCAGCAGTATTTTTTGGTACAAATAATCCAAACCCTAGTGATGCTGGGACAGTATCTATCGGTGCAAAAACGGGTGTTTTGGTTCTCTTGCGTGTAAATGGAGATGTTGATGAGAACGGTGGAATTCTAGAATTTGGCACAAAGAGTGGATCAAAATTCTTCACATCACTTCCAGTTAGTTTCTACTACAGATTCCAAAACACAGGAGGCGACAGAGTAAAGCCAGAGGGAGATATAACTATCAAGCATTTTGTAGGATTTACAAAAGCGAGAGTTCCAGCAAATCTTGTTGAAGGAAACGTACTCCCAAATCAAATAAGACGTTTTGAGGCAACATGGCAAAGTAGAAGTGGAGATAGTGTTCCACAAGAGAGCATGAATTTTTTTGATAATGTAAAAAACCAATGGTCAAATTTTGCTTTTGGTTACTACAAGGCAAATATAGCTCTTTCGTACGGGGAGTCAGGCTTGGTTACTGATGCAAGCGTAGGTGTGTGGGTTTTTCCATGGCAACTCCTACTTACACTTATAGTACTTATGGTCTTGATTAAGTTCACATGGAGAAAAGTAACAAAGCATCATAGAGAATCTCTAAAAAATGAGATGCGTGAAGAGATAATGAAAGAGATGGGAGGTAAAAATCCATCTGACAAAGAACATATACAATTCTAAGGGAATTCTTGCCCTATGTATTCGTTAAACAAAAACAAAAAGCATGCTCTCGGTATCTTTTTACTTTGCATGCTTTTTGTTTTTTCAGCCCGACTTTCGGTTGCTACTGATATAAGTATATCTGCTCAAGTTGGCGCAGTTATCGTTGACGGTGGTGGAGGGGGTGGAGGAGGGGGCGGAGGCAATAATAGTGCAACCGAAGTGGAGTTCTCAGGTAGAGCATATCCGTACTCAACAGTCATAGTTTTAAAGAATGGTAAGCAGATAGTGAGCACTGTCGCCGGCGGAGATGCTAAATTTAGTATTTCTGTAGGAAACCTTACAACAGGATCATATACTTTTTCCATATTGGCTGAAGATGATAACGGGATAAGATCTACTTTATTTACTTTTCCTTTGTATGTAAGTGAAGGTATTTCTACAACTATCTCTGGGATATATATCGCCCCAACAATTTCTGTAGACAAGTCTGTTGTGCAAAAGGGAGACGTCATATCTATATTTGGTCAGTCTTCTCCTAATGCACTTATCACTATCAATGTAAACTCTCTAGTCCCTCACTTTGTTTCTACGTATTCTGATTCTGATGGAGTGTATTTGTCTGCTTTCAATACTAGTGTTTTGGAGATCGGTTCACACACAACAAAGTCTCAATCTTCTTTGATAAATGAGTTTAGTTCGTATTCAAACACAGTTGAGTTCGAGGTTGGTCTCGACACAGTGCTGTCTGGCTGTGCAACTACAGGAGATCTCACTAACGATTGTAGAGTAAACATCGTAGACTTTTCTGTCCTTGCATATTGGTACGGAAGAACTGGTTTTCCTTTAGAACTTGATCTTTCAGGAGATTCTAGGATTTCACTTGTGGATTTCTCTATTATGGCGTATTACTGGACAGGATAATTACTATATTTATGAAATACTTTTCAAAAACAATTTTCACAATCTGCATTATATTGCTATCTTTTTTCACAAATACAAGTTTGTCTTTTTCAGCAAACTTGTCATTTGGAAATCCTCCATTCTATCTTTCGAGCTCTGATGACTTTTATTTAGACGTACAACTCGACACTGAAGGTGAGTATGTAAATGCCATAGAAGGAGTAATCACTTTTCCCGATGATTTGGTAGAAGTTGTAGATATATACAATGGTAAAAGTGTAGTTACTAGCTGGCTTACATATCCTGCAGAAGATGGATCTAGTATTGTTTTTGCTGGGATTATGGCAGGAGGCTTTAAGGAAGCTGTGGATCCTGTAAAAAACATTGAGCTACCTGGAAATATTATGAGAATAGTTTTTCGGCCACTACAGCAAGGAGCGGGGACTATTTCTTTTGACAATTCAGCGGTCTATTTGAATGATGGCAAGGGATCACTTTCAAGTCTAACTACAGATTCACTTTCGTTTGTTCTTTCACAAGATGGTGTAAAAATGACAGATTATATAAAAGATCTTACTCCACCTGAAATGTTTGAACCAATAATTACAAAACAAGAAAATGTATTTGATGGAAAATACTTTGTTATTTTTGAGACCAAGGACCTAGGGACAGGGATAGCCTACTATGAAATAAAAGAAGGTAGAGGAGAATGGCAAAAAGCATCGAGCCCTTATGAACTCAAGGACCAATCACTCAAAAGCCCGATAAAGATAAAGGCTGTAGACATTGCTGGAAATGAAACGATTGCGAGTGTTGGATATAAATACCAATCAATGTTGTTGATATTGTCGGCACTCATTCTTTTGGTTGCACTTTTTGTAGTAAGAAGACTGAAAAGATTCCTATTGCGAGGAAAAAACGATAGTAAAACAGTTACAGATAAAGTATAATAAAAAAGAGATTTATGATTCGTGTAAAGTTTCTACTTTCGATATTTTTCGTTGCTTTCTTTGTATCTTCTGGTACGGCTTTTTCAGCATCGATCAACTATTCTCCTGTAGCAAAAAGTGTCGATGTCGATTCGAAATTTACAATAAATGTTTCTTTGTCGACTTCTGACAAAGCTGTAAATGCCTTTTCAGGTACACTTACTTTTCCAGATGAAATATTGGATGCTGAAAGTATCTCTACTAGTAGTTCGATAGTAAACTTTTGGACTGTTCAGCCTACTATATCTGCAAACTCTATAAGATTTGAAGGATTGGTCCTAAACCCTGGCTACACGGGTTCTGGTGGGCAATTGTTCTCTGTCACATTCAAAGCCAAGTCTCGTGGAGTGGCATATATATCTCTTACAAACGCTTCCACTTTAGCAAATGACGGTTTGGGTACAAATATATTTAGTGGAGTAATACCGAAAACAACAATTACTATCGGTGAAGGTGCTCCTATTTCAACAACACCAGTATCAACCACAGGGGTTCCTTTGGCGCCTATTGTTTCTTCATCTACACATCCGGATCCATCAGACTGGTACAACAACAAGATTGCAACAATAAACTGGGATATTCCAGTCGGTGCTACTGACGTATCGTATTCATTGGACAGTACTCAAGTTTCAACGCCGACCTTGTCCAAGGGTCTCGTTAGTTCATATACATCTGATTCTCTGGCTGATGGGGAGTATTATTTCCATATTCGTTTTAGAAATAGTTCAGGATGGGGAGCAGTGTCACATTTTAGGATTGGAGTAGACACCGTCGCACCCCAAG
>DALYDA010000017.1:5471-11116 GCA_031973435.1 Minisyncoccota bacterium | reverse complement strand
CCAAGCAGTAACTGTTGAGCCGGTGTTGGGATACGGAGACGGAGTTCTCCATGTAAATATTTCTTCTACAGACATCACTTCTGGTATTGAAAAATATGAGATCTCTATAGATGGCCAATCTCCTTCGTATTGGACACCTGGAACTCCAAATGAAGAATATATATCAGGGGTTATTTCATCAGGACGACATTTGCTTTTTGTTCGGGCTTTGGACTTTGCAGGTAACTCTTCTGCAAATGGAGACTATTTTGATCTAGAACCAGTTGCTCCTCCTAAGATTACAAAGTATCCACAAACCATGGAAAATGGAGAACTTCTATATCTAGAAGGGGAAGCACTTCCTTCATCAACAGTTCACCTATTTTTTGAGAAAAAGGATCTAACCCTTATAGAAAAGATCCTTCTTTCTGGTCAGATCAAGAGGCAAACCGAATCAGAAAGAGTCCCAGTAAACAGTGAGGGAAAATTCGTATTCCAGAATAACGAAATATGGAAGAATGGAAATTACCACATAAGTGCAAAGACAGTACTCGATAACGGCGCAGAAAGTCTAGAGACTGAGTTTGTAGAGGTAAGTGTGCTTCCAGGTAAGTTTGAAAAGGCCATGAACCAAATAAAGAACATACTCCTCCCTGTAATCCCAGTACTAGTTGCAATCATTGTTATTGGCGCACTCCTTATTCTAATAAGAAAGTATTTTAGGAGATATAGAAAATCTTTATTGGAAGAAGCAGATCAGTCATCTGTTGCCACAAGTGAGTCAATAAAGGTAATTGATGAAGAGGTCATGAACGAGATATCACTATTAAAGAAAATAAGACAAGGCGAGCCTTTGTCAGAACATGAGCAGAAATTCTTGAATAAGCTAAAAAGTGACATAGACGTGGCGGGAAATATTATTCAAAAAGAAATTAATGATATAGAAGAAAAAATATGATGAAGAATTATAAAAAATACTTTGCAATAGTGCTATTTTCAATGGTCATGATGGGATCTTACAGAGTACATGCACAAGAAGATTCTGATGTTCTAGATAGGGCAAATGAGGTTGCTGGTTTTGTGGACAAAAATACGCCAGAGAATGTAAAGACCTTTATCTCTACAGCAAAAGAGTATTTGGAGGCAAAAAGAATTGAAATAAACAACTACGCAAACCAGAATGTAACAAAATATTTGGATCGCCCAGCTCAAGTGGTCGGAGAGGATGAAGGTTTCTCTTCAAGTGATGTAAAGGAAGCATTTGTCACGATAGTGTACTATCTAATGCTTGCCATGGCGTTTGTATCTAGTTCCCCTTATATTTTTTGGACTCTTGTAGTTGTGTTACTTCTAATTGTTTTGAGGAGACTTTTTAGATAGAATCTCAATTTTGAAAACAGGTAATATACGGTTATACTCATAGTATGGTATTTTTGGTCGCAATATTCCTCGCGCTATGTATATTTGTATTGCCTTGGTGGGTAGTGCTTTTTATAGGCATAGCCGCCGTCTTTTTGATGAAAGTATCGCCATTTGTCATAACTGTACCCTTTATACTTATGGACCTTGTATATGCGACTGGTGACATGCAAAGATCTGGCATATTCGCATATATGACTGTATTTTCCTTTATATTTGCGTATGTTATCAAGGTATCCTTACCAAAACTTATATGGCATTTAGACTAAAGCGAAAAAGCTATAATAATCATGAGATAAATCCAGATGAAATATTTTTGGACTCTTCAAACTTGCCGGATTTTGATAAGCAACAGTTTGAGGGGGTCATAGAGAAACCAATAGCAAGTAGAACTATCAATTTCTTTAGTGTTTCCCTTGTTCTGATTGCGCTTGTTTTTGTAGGTAAATTATTTAGTCTACAAATCGCGCGAGGAGAGTTTTATTATGACAAAAGTCTAAACAATTCTTTGACACATGAACCGATATTTGCGGAAAGAGGTATCATCTATGATCGCAATGGAGTGGAACTCGCGTGGAATGAAAAAACAGTTCTCGAAGAAGCAGTTCCTGAAAGAAAGTATTTTTCTTCCGGAGGCTTTTCTCACTTGCTCGGATATGTTGGATATCCAAAGAAAGATGAAAAAGGATTTTATTGGCAAAAAGAATTTATTGGAAAAGCAGGCATAGAGAGTATTTATAACGACAAACTTGATGGAGAAAATGGAACCCAGTTAGTATCTATAGATGTATACGGAAACAAAGAATCAGAAAATCAAATAATAAATACGATTCCAGGAGAAAATATAAATCTGTCTATAGATTCTAGAGTTCAAAGTAGTATGTATGAGGCTATAAAGAATCACGCTGAGACTTTTGGTTTTACAGGAGGAGCAGGAATAATGATGGACATAGATACGGGAGAGATACTCGCAATTACAAACTATCCAGAATACAGTAGCGAGATAATGTCTAAGGGTTCTGATAGCGACACTATCTCTTCATACCAAACGTCATCTGGTAAGCCATATCTAAATCGTGCAGTTGCAGGTCTGTATACTCCTGGATCAATCGTAAAGCCTTTTGTTGCTATGGGCGTATTGACTGAAAATATTATTGACCCACTAAAACAGATATATTCGAGCGGGTCTATTTCTATAACAAGCCCATATGACCCTGAGATAGTTTATACATACAAAGACAACAAAGCACATGGCTATGTCGATCTAAGACGAGCCATTGCCGTGTCTTCTAACGTTTACTTTTATGCTGTTAGTGGAGGTTATCAAGATCAAGAAGGTTTAGGTATAGACAGAATAGAAAAGTACACCAAACTCTTTGGCTTAGACGAGGAACTCGATACGGATTTAGAAGGTGAAAAGAAAGGAACAATACCTAGCAGAGAATGGAAGAAGTTAAAGTTTAAGGGTGATGACTGGAGAATAGGAGACACATACAACACATCTATCGGACAGTATGGATTCCAAGTAACACCTCTTTCTATGGCGCGATCTGTAGGAGCAATCGCAAACAATGGAACCCTGGTAACACCGCATGCATTAGTTGGAGATGCCAAATACGAAAACACTAAAAGAGAAGTAGGACTTGATCCAGTGGACTATCAGATAGTACGAGAAGGAATGAGAATGGTTGTAACAGAGGGTTCTGCGCAGTCACTTTCATATCTGCCATTTAATGTTGCTGCAAAAACTGGTACCGCTCAGGTCGGACTGCAGAAAAATAAAATCAACTCCTGGATAATAGGATTTTTCCCGTACGAAAATCCGAAATACTCATTTGCGATACTTATGGAAAGTGGGCCAACAACCGCGAGTGGTGCAATTGGAGTGGCAAGAGAAGTGCTCACATTTGTAGGTACAACTACGCCAGAGTATATTAAATAAGGTAGATTGACATTTGGTATTACAACTAGTAAACTTTTACGTATTATGGATGATGATAAGAACTATATTTCAGAGGAAAAGAAGATTCAATTAGAAGAGGAGTTAAAAGACTTGTCTGGTCCAAAAAGACAGGCAATACTAGATGTTTTGGGTTATGCAAAATCTCTAGGTGATTTATCAGAAAATGCTGAGTATCACCAAGCTAGAGAAGAGCAATCAAAGCTCGAAGAAAGAATTGCAGAAATAGAGGACATCTTAAAAAATGCAGTTATTGCAAAAAAGGGTAAGGGTGACATGGTTCAGATCGGGTCACATGTAAAAATAGTAAAGAAGGAAGATGGAAATGTAAAAGAGTTTACTATCGTTGGAACAGGAGAAAGTGATACTTCAGCTGGTAAAATCACTCACAAGTCTCCGATAGGTGAAGCACTATTTGGAAAGAAGAAAGGAGATACAGTTATCGTAACAACTCCACTTGGTAAATACGAATACCTCATAAAGGACGTTTCATAATCTAAAAACAAGCATTAAAAAACAAGCTCAATCGAGCTTGTTTTTTAATGCAATATTTCATTTTGAGTGTCAAATTACTGTGGAAAACTAAGTGGGGACTCTTGTTGAATTATGGGTTGATGTGGGATATAATGGTAACAAGTGGGAACGAGTGGGAATATCAATTAAGATGTTCATGGGCCCACGGGGATATGCTGATCGGAGAATACATACACACAATTGATGAAAAGAATCGCATATCATTGCCTTCAAAGTTTCGAAAGGAACTCGGCAAGAGTGTGATTCTCGCACCAGGGTTAGATAGGTGTATTGCGATGTTCACTGTGAAAGAGTGGGCTCGCATATCAGAAAAACTTTCTGAATCATCGATGCTGTCTAGTGACAATCGAAGTTTTGCCCGCTTGATGTTTGGAAACGCGGTCGAGGCTTCGGTTGATTCGATCGGTAGAATATTGGTTCCTCAATTTTTGAAGGACCGAGCTTCTATAAAAGGCAAAATTGCAGTAATAGGAGTACAAGGGCGAGTAGAGTTGTGGGACGAAAAGACTTGGAACACATACAAAGGAACTTTGGACAAGAGAGCTGACGACCTAGCAGAAAAATTGGGTCAAATAGGAGTTCTATAGTTATGGATACAAGCGACTCACAAAAAATACATCGGACAGTTCTTTTGAAAGAAACAATAGAAGGATTATCTGTAAAAGACGGTGGTGTCTATGTAGATGCAACATGTGGTTTTGGTGGACACAGCAGAGAAATCGCAAAGCAAAATCCAAACGGTAAATTGATACTGATAGACCGAGACGCATTTGCATTAGAAAGTGCAAAGAAAAACCTAGAAGATCTTCAAACAAAAGTTTTTACATACAATGGTGGATACGAAGATTTGGAAAGGGTTCTCGAGAGTTTCAATATTACTGAGATTGATGGAATAGTTTTCGATCTAGGAGTTAGTTCGTATCAGATAGATGCAAGCGGTAGAGGTTTTAGTTTCAAGCAGAATGAACCTCTCAAGATGACGATGAAAGAGAACCCATCCGAAGACGATGTAACCGCATATGATGTATTAAATACATGGTCAGCGGAGTCACTAGAGGCGATACTAACAGGCTTTGGGGAAGAAATGTTTTCAAAAAAAATTGTCGCGGGCATTGTGAGCGCTCGGGACAAGAAGCCCATTGAAACAACTTTCGAGCTTGTGAAAATCATAGAATCTAGTATTCCTCTGTGGCACAAGAAGTTCAAGATTCATCCAGCTACAAAGACTTTCCAAGCGATACGAATGGCAGTAAACACAGAGCTACAGTCGTTAGAACAAGGACTAGATATAAGTAGTAAGCATTTGAAAAGTAGTGGAAGAATAGCAGTAATAAGTTTTCATAGTTTAGAGGACAGAATAGTAAAAAGATTTTTTAATAATTTAGAAGACGAGGGTTTGGGTATACGGATCACTAAAAAGCCAATAGTTCCAACAGATGAAGAGGTAAGTGATAACCCTAGATCACGAAGTGCAAAACTAAGAGTATTTCAAAAAAATGATAAATAAAACTAACAAAGGAATAAAAAAAATAAGTAAGAAAATGAGATCTTTCGAAGGTGAACATATCTCAAAAGGTCTTTTGTCAGTGCTTGTATTCTCTTTTGTATCATATATGTATCTAGTTGGTATGGCTGGGATGAACACAGTATCAAGAAGTGAGAATGATAAAGAAGTTCGAACACTACGAACTGAAGTTTCTACAATGGAGCTAACATATATAGATGCAACTCGCTCATACACACTTTCAAAGGC
>DALYDA010000017.1:0-5461 GCA_031973435.1 Minisyncoccota bacterium | reverse complement strand
AGAAGAGGGCTACACAGAGACAAAAAATATCTCTTTCGCAACACGTGTTCCAAACGTTGCATATATTCCTTCTACACATGGAATCTAGACTTCATACTAAAAGTAGGATAGGGATACTTTCATCTGTTTTAGTTTTGCTTGCTCTTATTGCCATAACTAGGCTTTTTTTTATACAAGTATTGAATGTAGAATCTTTCAGAGACGATGCGAACTCATCATATGTGAAAGATGCTCCAACTCTTTTTGACCGAGGGGACATAATAATGGTAGATAAGGATGATACCGAGATATCTCTAGCTACAACTGTAACAGGATACACTTTGGCGCTGAATCCTAACTTTATTACAGATGCAGAGTCATTGTACGAATCTCTTTCGACTTATATTCCACTAGATCATGATAGTTTTATAAAAGATGCTACAAACAAAGAAGATCCTTATATCGAAGTAGCGAGAAAGCTAAATAAAGAAACGCGAGACAAGATATCTGAAGAGGGGCTTGATGGTGTGATACTTTCATCCGAGAACTGGAGATACTATCCAGGTAAAAGTATGTCAGCACACAATGTTGGGTTTACTGCGTGGAAGGACAATTCTTTGCGTGGACGTTATGGGCTGGAGAGATTCTATGACAAAGAGCTACAGGCGAAAGATACTACTTCTCGTATAAATATATTTGCAGAGATATTCTCAAACATAGAAAGTGAAGAAGAAAGTGTAAATGCAAATCTTGTAACAACACTAGATCCTCATATCCAGTCATTTCTAAATGACACTCTCACTACGACAATGGAAAAGTGGGACGCTGAAGCGATCGGAGGAATAATCATAAACCCACGAACAGGAGCAATACTTGCAATGGACTATTTGCCGAGTTTCGACCTAAATGATTTTGGTTCAGTAAGTTCAAACTCTGTCTATGCAAATCCCTTTGTCGAGAATGTGTTTGAGTTTGGTTCAGTTATAAAGCCGATCATTGTCGCAGGAGCGCTCGATGTGGGTGCGATCACAGCTGACACATCCTACTACGACGGTGGTTTCGTTGTTGTAGAGGACAAGACAATTTACAACTTCGATAAAAAGGGAAGAGGACAAGTAACTATGCAAGACGTGCTAAATCAGTCACTAAACACTGGTATGGTTATGACCTATTTCAAGATGGGTAAGGACAACTTTAGAAACTATATATACTCATTTGGATTGGGAGAAAAAACAGGTATAGACTTGCCTAACGAAACAACTGGTCTTCTTGGTAACTTACGCTCTCCTCGTGATCTAGAGTACGCGACTGCAGCATTCGGACAAGGTATCGCGATGACTCCGATGGAGGCCGTCAGAGGCTTCTCAGTACTCGCAAATGGTGGTGTTCTCGTTACTCCTCATTTGGGGGAGAAGCTCGTGTATCCGGACGAGGAGGTTGCATTGGAATTCCCAACAGGCAGACGTGTCATAAAGGAGAGTTCTTCAAATGAGATAACAAGAATGCTTGTAGAGGTGGTAGATTCGTCTCTTGGTGAAGGTTCATACAAGCTAGACCACTATAGTATCGCCGCAAAAACAGGTACCGCTCAGATTCCAAACCCAGCAGGTGGATACTACGACGACCGAAACCTTCACTCACTCTTCGGATATTTCCCAGCCTATGATCCAGAGTTCCTCATGCTTGTATATATAAAGTACCCAAAGGGTGTAAAATACGCTTCTCAGTCTGTCGCGCCTTCATTTATGGAAACAGCGCGGTTCCTCCTCTCGTATTACGACGTCCCACCGGATAGATAAATTGACAATTAGTGGTATGTGTAGTAGATTAGCAAAAAACTTACACATGCCAATTTTAAAAATCTGGGGTTTGCCAAAAAGTTCGGAATTTGAACTAAGAAAACTCCACAAGAATTCAGTAAAAGCAATTATAGACATAGAGGAGCTTGGCTTGAAAGATGGAAATGACATCACCGTACTTTTTCCTCCAGACATGATGACTTATGGTCTTGGTGTTGATATCATCGCAGAAGTTTCCTGTCTTTTTGAAAAACCCGAAAGAACTCTTGAGGTCAGAAGAAGACTTGCGGAAAGTGTTGGTAAAGCAATAAAACAACTTTATCCAAGTGCAAAAGTGGAATGCTTTGTATATACTTTTGATCCAATCATTCAAGGATTCTGGTCATCTAAAAAATGAAACCCGTATGGGTTTTTTATTTTGAATTTAATATATAGGTTATTTAAATAAAAAAAAGAACCCTAAGGTTCTTTAAGTTTACTCTTCACATCCTATTAGTAGTTTCTTTATCTCTATTTTTTTGTCAGAGAAAATTCTAATTTTTTGTTCCTCTTTTAAAGATTCAAACCAGGCGGCTATATTCTTTTCTTTTTTGCCGAAATCCTCTGGATCTTCAAGTCTTCTTTCCATTAAGTCGTAGATTTCTTCTTGGTAGCGACCGTAGAAAGAAGTTCTCCGTTTGCTATATAGAATTAAGGCATTTTCAATTGAGATATTTCTCAATAGCGATACTAAGTAGTCGGGGCATTCATGCCACTCTAATGAGTAGTAGATTCTTATTTTTTCTTCTTCCCCTATTCTAGGATCTTTTAGTGCTTCTGATATTGCAAATTTGCAAGAGGGATTTTCTAACCAGAAAACCCATTTTTTCAAAGGACTGACTGAGTCGATTTTCATTTGAAAGTCTGTAGGTATTATACCTGCTCTGTTTAAGAGTAGTTCCAATATTGGGTCTAGATTCTTTTCTTCGTAAAGGCTGGATAATTTTCGCCCAGAGTCATACCCCCATTCTTCCCAGAAATCAAAAATCAGACTGTTTTGCTTACAATGAGATCCGGCCATTAGTTGGGCAATCTCGTATATATTCAACGAAATCAAATATTCGTGCAATTCGCTACGAAGTGCCGGGCTTTCCATTCTGTTTTTTTGGGCTACCTCAATCCTTTTTAGTACTGGAATTTTTTTATCTTGAATTAAAAGGTCTGTACTTTCGTACTCCGCTGAAAGATCTGACAACTCTTCTTCCAGATTCAGTACGCTCTTAATATCTACAGCCCTCCGCAGAGACATATTTTTTACGTTGGCTCTGTAAAAGGATTTCTTAAACTCCTCTGTGACAAAAGGATCAGAAAAAAAATTTATGATATCAGAAGAAACTATGTCGGGGTCATCTGCATCTGGTCTGAGTAAAAATTTTAATAGACAGCCTTTGTATTCACTGTCTATATCTAGACTTTTTCTTGCCAGTATTTTTTTTGCAATGTAGTCTTGGAAATCTTTATTTGTAGTTTCCAAGAACATATGAATCAGTCTTTTAGAGCTGACTGTCTCTAGTTCCCTAAAAAATCCTTTAAGGAACAAAATTTCTGCTTTTAAACTATTCATTTGTATTTGATTTTTAAAAACAGTAACTTATTTAATTGGACTTGTCAAGTAGAGTTATATATAGATTTAATTTCCAGTTCTAGATCGTCTTTTGTGGATGATTCAAATTTTTAATAGTATACTTTCCTTATGGATTATAAAGTGATAATCAGTGCTATCTCTGTCATTCTTGTCTTTGTTGGGTACGGTTCATATATCAAAGGCATTTTAAAAAGAACTATTGTTCCTCACGCCTTTACCTTTCTGGTCTGGGGGCTTGCTAGTTCAATCACATGGGCACTCCAAGTTCATGGTGGAGCTGGAGTTGGGGCATGGATCACTTTCTTTGTTTCAGCAGTATGTATATTCATTTTCTTTCTTTCTCTTAAATACGGTGAAAAAACTATCACCAAGCTGGATATATTATTTTTAGTTCTTGCTCTCTTTTCTTTATTCTTGTGGCTTGTTGTAGATCAACCTGTGTTGTCAGTAATTTTAGTAGTTCTTACAGATGTTTTAGGTTTTGGTCCCACAATAAGAAAGTCATGGAATAAGCCTCATGAGGAAGCATTATTTACGTGGTGGATAGCAGGCTTTAGACATGGACTAGGAATTATAGCATTACAGAGATTTAATATTTTCACGCTTTTATATCCAGTAGCTTGGACTCTAGCCAATGTAATTTTCTGTTTAATTTTGCTAATAAGACGCAAACAAGTTAGTAGGGAATTACCCAATTCAATTTAATTTTCCGCAACTAAACACTTTCCTTTAATCGATGGAATTTTGTAATGTATATATACATTGACTTTTTACTAACTCTATGTTATTATGAAAGACATAGCTCATTTAAAAAGTTTTAGTGCTGGACAGAGATTCTTTTACCAGGATTTGTGTTCACCACTAAAACCAAATCATCATGTTAAAGGCAAATATTGTTTCAGTGTCTGTTGCTGGCTTGCAGCGTCTTCAGATGAAAGATGTTTCAGTAGAATTTATCGATATATTTTCACTTGAAGAACTATTAGCACTAATGGAGCCCCTAGGGTTTTGTCATGTTAAGGCCAAATTTACTGCTCCAAACAAGGAGGGTGAAATTGACACAGAAGAAAAAGATATTAAGGTTATGGGGAGGGAATACGATAAGTATATCCAAATTCGAGCAGCTCATGGAGCGATTGGAGGATATCTACATACCGATATTAAGATTCCTGAATAATTTTATTATCAAAATAATATTGAAAACCGTCTATCTTTGGACGGTTTTTTATTTGGAGACTTTGCTTAACTTATTAAGTTTATTTGTGAGCCTTTTCGAGAGAGAACTAATTGATTCATTGCCTAGTAATGTTATTACTAATGTTTTAAGTATATTACTTAGACCTTTCTTGTGAGAGAATAAATGTAACATTACTTAAGCAATAGAGTCTTTAATACATCTTATTACTTATTCTTATTTTTAGACACAAATTCTTTTAATTTTTCAATGTCAGTAGGGGTTATTTGATTTAAATCTATGTAATTATATATTCCAGTTTTTCTATCACCTATTAAGATACGAGCATTACCAAGTGGAAGACTTGTTTGAGAAGCATAATTATCTAAAACTATTCTATCACCACCACTACCATCTTTAGGAGTTCTGTCTTTAGGAGTAATTTCAGGAATAGAAGGGTATTCAACAATAACACTTTTACCCTCCATTATACTAGCATTTGTTCGGATGCTGTTTCTTTTAGCAACTTCAAAATTATCTGCATCAGCCCAATATATTTCAGAAGTTTTATATATTCCTTTATATGTATCTCGCATTGTTGGAGACCTAAAAAAACCAGATTCTATTGCATCTTTTAATCCATCTTCTCCTATTCCTCTATAATAAAATCCTTGCCTCGGTTCATAAGGCGAAAATTGCTCAATTAACTGTTCAATTTTTGGTAGCCCAACTTTATTCGTAGTATTGACTGGTGATTTTTCCATATGATAGCTTTATCATAAAATATTAAAAAGTTGGAGGACAATACTTTCTCGTGCGTGCACGTGACGGTGACCCTACAGGGAATCGAACCCTGATTCCATCCTTGAGAAGGATGTGTCCTAA
>DALYDA010000016.1:1264-20133 GCA_031973435.1 Minisyncoccota bacterium | reverse complement strand
GCATGGCCCTTTGATACCCTGGGCTACACACGCAATACAATGGCTATTACAACGCGACGCAAAGAGGCGACTCTGAGCAAATCGTTAGAAAAATAGCCCCAGTTCGGATTGAAGTCTGCAACTCGACTTCATGAAGCCGGAATCGCTAGTAATCGCGGGTCAGCAAACCGCGGTGAATACGTTCTCAAGTCTTGTACTCACCGCCCGTCAATTCAAGGGAGCCGGGAGTACCCGAAGTCTCTTCATAAGGAGGGCCTACGGTAAGCTCGGTGACAGGGAATAAGTCGTAACAAGGCACGGGTAGCGGAAGCTGTTCGTGGAATCATTCAAGTGAAACACGGGGTAACGACCTTTGTTGGTTACCCCATGAGTCGATGTTCTGTGCCTCAATTGAGCACAGAATGGTCTACAGAGATATATGACCTAAAATTCTCTGACAGGAGGAAAAGACCCCTAGAACGGAACAATAGAAAGAGCACGCATCCTAAAAAATGATCTAATCAAGATTTAATATCAAAAAACCCACGGTAACCCCGTGGGTTTTTTGATATTAAAAGAGAGTCTTTTTCTGTTTGGCCCCGTTATTCGGGGTTTGACTAAATACCCTTTCTCTAGTAAGGTAAAGAAAAATTTTTACAATGCCAGAAAAGAAGAAAATTATTCCGGATATTCCGGAATACAAAAAAGTAAACGAAGAAGTGGAAAAGAAGTTGCTTTCATATATCGAATACTTACAAAATCTTTCGCCAAGGATAAAGATCGTTCGACCAATCCTTGAAGACAATATTTTTGATTTGAATATATTCTACAATCAGGTAAAAAGATCTTTAGAATATAGCGAGAATCCAGACGAGGTGCTAATTGATGAGTGGCCTCAAAAAAACGAAATAGCTTTTATTCTGAGTATAGACTCGTCTATGCCAGGAGAAAAGAAAAAGTATATTCTAGAAGATACTTTCGTGTTTTGTTACGGAGACTTTTCTTTTTTTTGTGACATAAACAACTTTGAGCAGGATGATTATACGTCAGACAACATAATGAAATATGTATTCAGAGCTGACCTCGTTGAAATGAATAAATGGAAGGACTCTGTTAGAGTAATATGCTTAAAAATTAAGCACATTCAAATAGAAGTCCCTAAAATTCCTAAAAAACTACCTGCCTAATAGCAGGTTTTTTAATGTATGCCCAGTGAGATTATTTCTCAGATAATGATCTACTTTTAATATCTCATGGGGTATAATGAATCTTATGAAACGCTCGCGTCGATCTTCCCCTATACGCATACTAATACTTATACTAGCACTCATACTCCTTGGAGGAGCTTCATTTTTTGTTTTTGGAAAAGGAGAGAGATCCGATATATCCCTAGATGAGGGGATAGTAACTTTGTGCAAGAAGGAAATTTCTTATGGATTGGCAGATTCTGACTCCGAAAGGAAAAAAGGTCTCTCAAACAGATCGAATCTGTCACCCCAAGAAGGTCTACTTTTCATTTTTGAAGAGCCGAACAAGCCGTCATTTTGGATGAAAGATATGAACTTCGCTATAGACATAATATGGATAGATGAAAATAGTAAAATCGTTGATATTACAGAGGATTTTCAGCCCGAGACTTACCCAGAGACTGTGTCTCCAGCTCTACCAGTATTAAAAGTTCTTGAAGTAACATCTGGTTTTGCAAGCGAAAACCATTGCATAGTAGGTGGCGATGTAAAGTTTTAACATCCAAACGACTTGGTAAATAACAATTTTCTATTTTAATATTTTTTTTTAAAATATTCTCCTCAAAACACTTTAAAAGGTTAGCTTGTTTGGCACATGACTTTACACATCTAAAAAAATATTTTTAAGATGTGTATTTTCCTTTTCCACATAGTAGAAAGAAGAAAATTTTTAGTACAATGTAATTACCTTTATTTATAAATTTCTAAAATATTCATGGCACTCACCCAAGTTAAGAAAAGAAGTGGAGCAATTGTGGATTTTGACCGCAAGCGCATAGAGAGTGCCATCTCAAAGGCATATAAAGCCACAAATACCCCAATCGAGGACATCAACCTTATATATTTGGTTGACAGTGTTATTCTTCAGATTGAAGAAAAGTTCAAAGATTCCGAAGATGGTCCAGATGTAGAGTCAATACAAAATCTTGTCGAGCAAGAGATAGCAAAAAAAGGTGATTTTGAGGTTGCAAAGGCGTATATCCTATACCGAGAAGAAAGAAACAAGGAAAGAAGACGAGACATTTTCAAAAAAAGACTACATTTGAAACCATACGAATACCCTGAATTATACGAATATGTAGGTGCTATCCGGCACTCATACTGGATCCATACTGAATTCAACTTCGTCGGCGACGTACAAGATTTCCATGTAAACGTAGATGAGAAAGAAAGAAATGTAATAAGAAACGCCATGCTAGCGATCGCTCAGATCGAAGTTGCGGTAAAAACTTTTTGGGGAGATATCTACAAAAAGATTCCAAAGCCAGAAATAGGGGCAGTGGGGGCAACATTTGCAGAAAGTGAAGTCAGACACACTGATGCTTATTCTCACTTGCTCGAAATACTTGGACTAAATGATGTGTTTAGAAAGATAGACGAGATTCCAGCTCTTATGAGACGCGTTAACTATCTCGAGAAATCTCTAGCAAATTCAAGAAGTAGTGATAATAAAGAATACAGTCAATCAATACTTCTATTTTCATTGTTTATTGAACACGTCTCACTTTTCTCACAGTTTTTGATAATCATGTCATTTAATAAGAACAAAAACTTGTTCAAGGGGATATCCAATGCAGTAGAGGCAACATCAAAAGAGGAACAGATACATGGTTTGTTTGGAATAGACATCATAAACATCATCAAGCAGGAACACCCCGAGTGGTTTGATCAGGAATTTGAGGATGGCGTTGTTGCACTTTGTGAAGAAGCGTTTGAATCAGAAAAGCAAGTTGTTGAATGGATTTTCGAAAAAGGGGAACCAGAGTTTATCTCAAAAGAAATAGTGTTTGAGTTTATAAAGCAAAGATTTAACAATTCACTTCAGAGCATAGGTATACGTAAGATATTTACACTAAACGAGAAGTTACTAAAAGAATCTGATTGGTTTTACGACGAAGTTATCGCGACAAAGCACGGAGATTTTTTTAACAAGAAATCTATCAACTACAACAAAAAGAGTAAAAGTATAACAAGTGACGATCTGTTTTAAAATAAAATTATTAGATTTATAAAATACAAATATCATATGTACTGGCTAAACGAAAATAGTAGAAAATTTTTATCAAAGGGGTACGTTGCAGAGGGGGAGAAGGCAGAGGATCGTATCCGAGCCATTGCAGAAACTGCAGAGAAATTCCTAAATAGACCAGGATTTGCAGACAAATTCTACGACTATATGTCCAAGGGATTTTATTCTTTGGCAACACCTATATGGGCAAACTATGGCCTTTCTCGAGGTTTGCCGATCAGTTGTTTCGGTAGTTATGTTGCAGATGACATGTCTCGTATTTTGTATACACACGCAGAGATAGGTATGATGACAAAGTACGGTGGTGGTACATCTGCCTTTTTTGGTGGACTACGTCCTCGCGGAACAGTTATATCCGGAAATGGTCACTCTTCTGGCTCAGTACACTTCATGGAACTTTTCGATAGTCTTATAAACATCGTTAGTCAGGGTTCAGTCCGTCGTGGGCACGTTGCTCCATACTTGCCAGTTGAACATGGTGACATCGAAGAGTATCTAAATATAGGAAAGGAAGGTCACGCTATCCAAGAGTCTACCTATGCGGTAACAGTTGGAGACAAGTGGCTAAAGGAAATGGTGGAAGGAGATCAAGAAAAAAGAAAGATTTGGGCAAAAATAATCCAAAGAAGAACTGAGATTGGATATCCCTACATACTCTTTAGTGACAACGTAAACAACAACACTGCAGACGTCTATAAAGACAAAAAGATGACAATACATGGAAGTAACCTTTGTTCAGAGATTTGTCTTCCATCAAGTGATGAAATATCTTTCGTTTGCTGTCTTTCATCTATGAATCTTCGAAACTACAACGAATGGAAAGACACAGACGCAGTAGAGACTCTCGTTGCATTCCTAGACACAGTACTAACCGACTTTATAGAGAGGCTAGAGAGTTATCGTGACAGTAGTGATCCACAGAAACAATCTGCATTTTACTTCATGCAAAGAGCTCACAAGTTTGCAAAAGAGCACCGAGCACTTGGACTAGGAGTTTTGGGATGGCATACATATCTACAAGAGAACAGTATCCCTTTCGAAAGTGATGAGGCAACAAGATTAAATGAAGAAATATTCAAATTGATAAAAGAAAAATCTTATAAAGGTTCTGCAGAACTTGCAAAAGAGTTTGGTGAGCCAGAAGTTCTGAAAGGTTATGGAAGAAGAAACACCACACTTTTGGCTGTTGCTCCGACTACTTCTTCTGCATTTATCCTAGGACAGGTTTCTCAGAGTATCGAACCTCTCATGTCAAACGCCTTTGTAAAAGATGTAGACAAGATGAAAGTAACTATAAAGAACCCAACTCTAGAAAAGTTACTTGAGGAAAAAGGAAAAAATACAAAAGAAGTATGGGACAGTATCCGTGACAATGATGGCTCTGTCCAACACCTAGACTTCCTTACTGATCATGAAAAAAGAGTATTCCGAACATTTAGTGAGATCGACCAGAAGACTATCATTGACCAAGCAGCAGACCGACAAAAATATATTGACCAAGCTCAGTCACTAAACATAATGATAGACCCTGCAGTGTCTGCAAAGGATCTAAACTCACTTTACTTGTATGCTTGGGAGAAGGGAATAAAGACTCTCTACTACCAACACAGTATGAACGCAGCACAGCAGTTTGGTAGAAAGAAACTTCAAGAGATGGATTCCAAGAAACCAAAAGTTATGTTCGTTGCTCAGGATAATGTTTGTGTTAGTTGCGAAGCGTAGGGGGAGTATGAGGATTTAGTATAAGTATGAGTATAAATAAAAAAAGCCGTGCGAGATTCTCCGCACGGCTTTTGTTTTATGTATGTTCCTCTTAAGTTTTAGTAAATTCTTCGTACTGTATATCGAGTAGGAGAATTTGTATTCGGATGATTTTGGTCGTTCTCTATTGCGACCATAAGCTCCCTCGAATCCTCTGTGTTTTCGAGTATTTTGATACATCTCTCACTAAAAACCTCTGGCCATGTATCGAAGAATTTTACAATGCCTTTCCAAGCCTTTTTCATAACTCAATTTTTACTCAATCTACTCTCTGAAGGTGTGATTGTCAAACAAAAAAACCCGCAGACGGGTTAAGTTTGAGACGATATGTGAGTATAGAAGTTTTGTTTAAATGACTCCACTGTTTTCCACGCAGTTACCTTGTAGTCAGGATCATTTTCATTCATTTTCCATAATTCAATCTGGCCATTGGTATAGGTTATTTTATATGGGAAGAATCCCTTCCGGGTATCTCCACATTTTATTGCCTTGAAAGGTTTATTTTCCTCTTCTATTTCATACTCCAAACCAGTATCCGTATATATCTCTTTGAAAGCATCTAGGATTACACCATGTAGATATTCAAAATGCCCTTCAATTTTTTTAATCTTTTCGGCATAGTTCGGTATTTTTTTCATTTTACAAAATTTTCTTAATACTACTTTTTTACAAATATTTGTCAAATTCAAATAAAATAGTGTTGTCACTTTTGCATGTTATAATCTTTTTATGGTTTTTTATAAGGACAACGATCAGAAGTTTGCAATCGAAACGTTGCTGATTTTTCTTTTGCCAATCCTACTTATATACTGGGGGATTATCCCGAACTCATATAGGTTCGGCGCGTTGTTTGTCGTTTGTGTTGTGATAGGAATCATAATCTTTCGCGAGAAATGGTCATTCAAAGATATAGGTTTCAGAATGGACAATCTAAGAGAAGGGCTTTTGCTCTACGTGCCTTTAACATTGGTTGGAGTATTTTCCATAACATATTATGCGCATGAGCTTGGTATGGGAAGTATTTTGGATCATAAACCTAGTTTCTACCTACTCCTTACTTTTATACCAGTATCGTTTTTCCAAGAATTCATATACAGAGGATTTCTTATGAAGATGTTGCGGTCTGTGTTTGCTGACAAAATGACCGTTATCTTTTTCAATGCAACACTTTTTACAATACTCCATATTATTTTCCCATTACAGCCCGTTATGTTGCCGTTAGCGTTTATCGGTGGATTATATTTTGCAATTGCATACTATCTTGTTCCAAATCTTTGGCTTGTATCTGTCTCTCATGCAATTTTAAATCTTGTTGCTGTATCTTTAGGCTTTTTTGTAATTTCATAAAATAAAATCCGCCAAAAAGCGGATACGTATTTTACTACTCGGAATCATAGTCATAATGGAAACTTATTTCGTTATTAAGCGACCCACCTCGCTTACTTTGTGCTAGTCGATAGAAAAAGCCTGGAATCATGTAATTTACTCTTTTTTTAAGAATCCGGGTCTCTGTATTAGTCTTGTTTTTCAAGGTAGCAGTTGGAACAATTTTCTGTACAGATCCTTTTGGTACAAGAACATATACATATGCTCGTTGCTGGGTTGATGTAAACGGATAGGGTGGTTTCCATGTTTCTTGGTGCACTTTCTTTTCGATGTCATGATTTGGAAAAAGTTTCTGCACTGTATCGTCGGCCAATTTTTCACTTTCTATGGCTTCTGTCTGATCATCAGGCAGAACGTGTCCAATATATACGGCCAATCCGAATCTTATTTTACCATCATTTCTTTGTGCTAAAACTGTTGGATATCTTAAGGTACCTTTGTCCGATAACCTTCTGATGTTTTTTTGTCCCATAAAGTTCAGTTTTCTTTACCTTATCAATCTTATGGATTTTGTCAATGTAGACTATAAAATAAAAAATCTGCCTATTAGCAGATTAATCATTTATCTCAAATTCAAGACAGAGCACTTCATCGCCTGTCCCGGAGTCTGTTTTGAATGGAACTCCGTTATCTACAAGATCACAGATTGCTCTTGTAATATTTTTAGCAGAAATAATTCTTTGGGGACCTTCACCGTTTATAATGGAGGGGTCTTTTTTTGACCATTCTCCAAAGTTAACAGTTACTACCTGGTCATTCCAGATCATAATGTCCACTACCTTTTTTGAACCTGAAACGTAATTTTCGTAAACCCCGTTACATAAGTACAAAATCTCGGTTAGTAATTCATCGAAATCTAGTGCAATTTTGTCCTCCATGGGGACTTTTGTTGCTATCATGATTAAAGTTTTTTTAGATAATATCTCTTTGTTTTAGTTTTGTCAAAATTAAAAATCGCACATTTATTGTGCGACTTGTGGGGTTAGGTATATCTTCTTGGAAAGACCTTCTTTGAAGGAAACTATAATATTCTTTCCTAAATTATTTGCAACGCTTGTAACTTTATGAAAAAATTCTCCACGTAGTACTTTTTCAGGAATCTCGTATAAGTGGGGGACTTCATCTGTATCCTCAATGATCATGTCCCATCCATCCCATAAGGATACTCGGTGAGTGCCTTCTCTTAGGGATAATTCCAGGACCGCCCTTAAGAGTTCCACTATGTTTTTTACTTGCATAAAAACAAATTTTAAAAAACTATAATTGATTTGTAGGTGTTTGTCAAACAGAGCTTTTCATGTTAAGATTTCTTTGCCTGTTTCGGGTAGTCTCGTTGCGTCTGACGCGATGAGGAAAGTCCGAACACAGCCTCGTCCTGGGTATGGTATTCATTGCTGCTTTTTTCTTTGCTGCCAAACAAAGATATCGAAGGTTGCAGTGTGTACCATACTCAGGATGTAGGAGCAGGGTAGCGGGTAATTCCCGTCCACGGTAACGTGAGAGGTGCGAGCAGTGACGTCCAATTCGAAAGAAAAGGAATTCCCTAGGGAATAATCCAATGGAAACGTTGGGGTGAAACGGCAAAATCCTTACTTCTGTGCAAGACCGTATTCCAATACTTCGTATTGGTTTGAGTCGCTTGAGCCCCAAAAGAATATCGAGCAATCGAGGGCCTAGATAAATGACTACCTTGTCACGTCGTAGCCTTGGCGAAGACGGACCGTCCATCGTTTGATATGGCGAAGGCGGATCTACCTCCGCTAGAGCTACGGCGTGACAAACAGAATTCGGCTTACAGAGGCAGGCAAACATATGAAAACATCTCGTCCAAAGCGGGGTGTTTTCTTTTGTACTATTTATAGTTTTGAAAAAAGTGAATCAGTGGTTATACTGTCTATTATGAAATGGTTCAAACACATCTACAATTTTTTCGACAAATTAGAAGACCATGTTCGTGCATGGTTATCGAAGCACCAGATACTCTATGCTATCATCGGAGGAATATGTGTCGTACTTTTTTGGAGAGGCGTTTGGCTACTTGCTGATTCGCTATCACTTTCAGGTTGGGTGTCATTTACTATATCGATTGCAATACTTTTGGTCACAGGACTTTTTGTTTCATCCTTTGTTGGGGATGTGATTATTCTTTCCGGATTGAAAAAGGAAAGTAAGTTATCTGAAAAAACATTGGTAAAAGAAGATGAAGAAAAACAAAACATGCAAGAGATAGCAAGAACTGTAGAATCACTGGAAGAGAAGATGGACATGTTGCTAAGCAAAAAGGGAGAGACGTGTGAGATGCCGGAAGATAAAAAATAACAGTATATATAAAAAGAAAATCCCCTGATAGGAGGGATTTTCTTTTTGTGAGCGACGGAAGATTATATCTTCTTCTTTGCTGATTTTCGCTTAGTTGTCTTCTTTGCTGCCTTCTTTGCTACTTTCTTCTTTGAAGACTTCTTTGCTGCTTTTTTCTTTGCTGCCATATTATTGTAACTAGTTACTTATAAAGCGATGCGAGTGTGCGACCTTTATAAAATAAATTATTTTATAAAAAATATTTACACCGCATTGACTACTATATTATCGTATGAAAAAAAATCTTACACAATGCTTTTTGTATTTAAACTGTGGAAAACTTTTTAAAATTATTTTTTTGTATTTAATTATTTTTTAAATAATTTTTAATTTGAAAAATAAAAACACCGATAGAAAACTATTGGTGTTTTTATTTTGTGCATTTTGTTCATCCGCAGCTGTGAAGCCAGCGGGGCAGAACTCCAACACAATGCCTTATGTGAGTGCGCCGCTGGCTACATAGATGTAGATCAGTTTTGCACTTTGAAAGTTTAGCATTTCATTTGTCTTTCTCAAAGCAATAGATACCCTGAGATATTTCTTTCTTGCGTAGGTCCATATAAACACAAACCCCGCCAGAGGCGGGATTCGTGCAAGGCATTGTTTTTATTACTTATCGGAGGTTTTAACTCACATAGCTAGTATAGCAAATATAAGAAAATAAGTCAAGTCTGGGCTCTTTTGTGTCTGTTATTTTGGGGGTTTTCGTGCTACAATCCTCCGGTATGAAACTCCTAGAGAGTCTATTTGGAAAATCAGAAAGTGCTTTGCTTAAGAGAGCAAGGTCTGTTCTTCCAAAGATAAATGCCCTAGAAGAAGAACTAAAGGCACTAAACGATAGTGACTTTCCCGAAGAGACAAAAAGACTAAAAGATGAGCTTGCTAGTGGAAGAAGCCTAGATGATATTTTACCAAGAGCTTTTGCACTTGTGAGAGAAGCATCTCGCAGATCACTCGGTCAGAGGCATTATGATGTGCAGATGCTTGGAGGTTACGTACTACACAGTAGTGGTATTGCCGAGATGCGAACTGGAGAAGGAAAGACACTAGTTGCAACCTTGCCTGTTTACTTGAACGCACTTACTGGAAATGGTGTGCATGTCGTAACTGTAAACGATTACTTGTCACGTCGTGATGCAACTTGGATGGGTCAGATATATTCTTTTTTGGGATTAACTTTGGGAATAATAAACTCACAAGACACTTCATACGTTTACGATCCACAACACATTGAGAAAGATCAAGAACGAGATGAAACAGGTTCGTTTAAAGTCTCTTACGATTTTTTACGTCCCTCAACAAAAAAGGAAGCATATCTATGCGACATAACTTATGGAACAAACAATGAGTTTGGTTTTGATTACCTGCGAGACAATATAGCGGCGTCGGCGGACAAGTTAGTTCAAAGAGGACACAATTTCGCTATTGTAGATGAGATAGACTCTATACTTATCGATGAAGCAAGAACACCGCTTATCATGTCTATGCCAGCACAAGAGTCTGGAGATTTGTACAAAACTTTTGCACGCATTGCTAGTTCATTGGTGCCAGAGACAGACTACATCACAGACGAGAAACATAGATCAATAAACATGAAGGATTCAGGAATTGAAAAGGCAGAAAAAGCTCTTGGTGTTGGGGACTTATATTCAGAGAAAGGAATAAAATTCGTTCATCATCTAGAAACTGCAGTTCGAGCTGAAGCGCTTTTCAAAAAGGACAAGGAGTACGTAGTAAAAGATGGAGAGATAATAATAGTCGACCAGTTTACTGGACGTATGCAACCAGGTAGAAGATACTCAGAAGGTCTTCATCAGGCAATAGAAGCGAAAGAAGGTGTGTCAGTAAAACGCGAAACTAAGACTGCAGCGTCTATCACATATCAAAATTATTTTCGTTTCTACAAGAAGCTTGCAGGTATGACAGGAACGGCGACTCCTTCTAAAGAAGAGTTCTTTGAAGTATATGGACTCGATGTGGTCTCTATCCCTACCAACAAAACTCCTTTGAGAAAAGATGAGAACGATCTTATTTTCCAAACAGAAAAAGGTAAGTGGGCAAATTTGGCAAAGAGCATAAAGGAACTGCATGTGAAAGGGCAACCTGTGCTTATCGGTACTATTTCAATTGAGAAAAATGAACTTCTCTCTACTTATCTAAAAAGTGAAGGAGTGCCACATACTATACTCAACGCAAAGAATCATGAGAAAGAAGGAGAGATCATAGCAAACGCTGGACGAAAGGGGGCAGTAACTATTGCTACAAACATGGCAGGTCGTGGAATAGACATAAAGCTAGGTGGTTCATCTTCGACACAGGAGGAATATGAAGAGGTAAAAAGTCTCGGAGGCTTGTATGTGATCGGTACTGAAAGGCACGAAGCAAGACGGATAGATGACCAGCTTCGCGGTCGTGCAGGACGTCAGGGTGATCCAGGAAATACTCGTTTCTTTGTTTCTCTAGACGACGACCTGATGAGAGTTTTTGGAGGAGATAGGATAAAGAAAATGATGGGGTCTTTCGGTATACCCGAAGACGAACCAGTGGAGAACTCTTTCGTAACTCGTGCCCTTCGAAATGCGCAGACAAAGATAGAAGGTTTCAACTACGATGCCAGAAAGCATGTTCTCGAATACGACAACGTACTAAATCATCAAAGAGAGGCTATTTACACAAGAAGAAGGGAACTTCTATTAGCAGACAAGGACGGAATACTTCGTTTTGTTGAGGACATAGAGCAAGAAGGCGAAAGAGCTGTCAAAGCAATTGAGGAGAAGATCAAGTTGGTTGGAGAAGAAGCGTTTCTAGATGTGGTAAGACGTATAGGGCTGTATGCGTCGGACATACTTTGGACTGATCACCTAGAAACTATGGATTACCTACGGTCTTCAGTAAACCTTCGAGCATACGGACAACGAGAGCCTATCGTAGAGTACAAAAAGGAAGGACTTAGACTATTCCGAGAGATGGAAGCACAGTTTTATTCTCAAGTAGTTGATCTAATAGAGGGGATTAACCCAACAAAAAAATAATTTGCAAAAAAGACCTGACATTTGTCAGGTCTTTTGTTTTGCTAAAAACCCTTACAAAATAAGGGTAATTTTGGACTGAGTTTTAATCGCTAAAAAACCCTTATTTTATAAGGCTCAAATAGCGTGTCATTTGACAAATAAAAAATAATATTGTTTAGTCATTGACAAATCTTGTCAGGCATGCTACCATGTACTTGTATCTGATTATATAAGCGCAAGCTCGTATGAGAAGGTACTTTTTGCTTCTTAGGGCAACTTGAGGGCAAAACCTTACTACCACAGTGTTTTACGGAGCGAAACCGTTAACTATGTATAAACAAAAATATCTTTTAGTGCGGTCACTTATTGTCCTACCTTTTCTATCGACAATGCCGCTAGGTACCTCGCTTCTTTCACAGGCGAACGTATCCCCAATATCATCTGAGTCAATCTCGTTTGATATCCCATTTACCACTAATCCCATAGCTGTAGAGGAGCAAGAGCTCCTAGAAAAGGCAGCAAAAATAGACAAGTACTTCTCAGACAGGGGTATGCCACTCTCAGGCTATGGAAAAACTTTCGTAGCTGAGGCAGAGAAAAATGGACTAGATTGGGCACTTGTTGCAGCAATCTCAGTCCGTGAATCTTCTGGAGGTATACATGCTTGTAAGAAGGCTACACACAGTTTCCTTGGCTGGGGTTCATGTAAGATAAACTTCACTTCTGCGGAAGAGGCTATCGCTACAGTGTCCCGAAACCTAGGAGGTAACAATCCAAAGACAGCTTCGCACTATGCAGGTAAAGACACTATTTCTAAACTTGAGTCTTATAACCCAAGAACAGTGGTGTATCATTACCCAGAGCAAGTTGTAGCTATCATGAAAAGTATAGAAGAAACGCCTGTTGATATAGAAGTATCACAAGTTGCAACTCTAGCTTTACTTGAAGCCTAATCAAAAACCCTCCCGCATCTGCGGGAGGGTTTTTGATTGTAAATAAGGGAAATAAAAAGCACGAATTTATATTATCGTGCTCTTGTTTGTCTTGCCATCCTTTCCAAAAATGGAGTTTTTTCAACCAAGTAAAAAGGGAATTCATCCACAAGATCTTCTCCGTAGAATGGTCTTCCATGACTCCAATCTCGGAAATCCTCTTTGGCTTGTTTGATAGAAACAAACGATTTGAATTCATCGACAATAGTTTGATCTATATCAATGTCTTCAAATAGGTTTGGTTCGTCCTTTATTGTTATTTCTGCAAGAGTAAATGCCGTTTTTTCTGCAAACTCATATGCAGTTAAACCAAATAGTTCAAATATATTTTTTTCTTTATAAACCTTTAATATTGAACGACACCGAGCGATTTTCTTGTTCTTTAAATGAGAACCGAGAAACTCTTTTTGAATCTCTCTCGCAAAGTGCTCTGACCTATCTGGAGTCATTGTCTCCTTTGGTAAAGAAGTTACTACATTGCTACTCATAAAGGGAATTTTTCTTCATTGTACCAGTTTAGAAATGCGTGTCAACTTAGAAAGGGGACCAATCAATATGGCATATTGACATATCTATCCGTCTCTGATATAATACTAAAAAATATTGAAAAGATATGAAGGCATTAAAAACGTTTGTTTTATTAGTGTTTCCAGTTATTTTTATGACCGGATGCTACAAGGACCTTTACCCGGAGAAGCTCTCCGATAAGGGTGTCTATCCCGCTGACTACCCAAAAAAGATTCTGGTTTCGATATCCGAAGACTTTGTTGCTGAAAAGTACAAAGTTACTGGTAGTGAAAAGAATCTTGCTGTTATTGAGGAGAATGGAACGGTAGTATTGACCCAAAAGGTTGTTACTATCAAAAAGAATACTCCCGGTACGGTTGATAAAGTTGATGGAGACAAGATATACGTCAACTTTGGAAAGCCAGTTGGGTACGAAAAGGAACCGGAAATTATCCTCCCAATGATAAGAGTAAAAGGTTCAGATACAGAGAGTTTCGATGATGACTTGTATGAACTCTGTATAAATCCTCTTTTTGGGACCGATGATCAGACGGACAAGATAGAACTCTCTTATACAACGACGTATGAAGTAATAGAAGGCTTGGGCCTCAATGCAACATATAAAGAGTATGAGAAAACACAACACCTGAAGGCAAAAGGAAAAAAACCTGGGCAGAAGTAAAGAAGACCGTTACGCGAAGCAATTCACGTAACGGTTTTATTTTTTTATATTACGAAAAACAATACTATGAATATAGCAAGGATAATTCTGTACCAACCAAATATAGAAAACGAATTTTTCGAAAGATAAGCAAGTAGCCATTTTGCAACTACAAGGGAAACTATGAAAGAAACTATCGCTCCAACAATGAGCATGTCCACTTCACTTTGCGTCATTGTGTATGCATTTTTCGATATATCAAATACTGTTGCCCCAAGTATTGTAGGTATCGCTAGAAGGAAAGAGAATTCTATTATGAGCTTCCTAGGGAGTCCTGCGAGGCGTCCTCCGATGATGGTAGAGCCTGACCTAGACATCCCAGGTATAAGTGCAAATATTTGTGACAGTCCAAGTATGAATGAATCTTTGTAAGATATTTTCTCGATTTCTATCCCTTCAGGGTTATTTTTTTTATCAATTAATATCATAAGAATCCCACCAAAAAACAAAGAAGATGCGATGATTGCCATACTCTCTAGTAAGTATCCTTTTATAAAGTCATAAAATAGTGCTCCGGCTATCGCAGTAGGCAAAAAACCAACTATGATTTTTGGTATAAGCGAAAGATTGCTTAGTACCTTTTTGAAATAAAGTGCGATTATCGCAAGTACCGATGCGCCTTGGATAAATATCGCAAAAGTCAGTGCGAAAGAACCACTTATCCTGAGAAGTCTTTCTGTGATCAGGAGATGTGCAGTTGAAGATACAGGCAAGAATTCTGTTACACCTTCGATTACACCCAAAATTGTTGCACTAAAGAAATCCATATTTTATAAGGGTAATTGTACCTTATTTTTGAAACTATCTGAAGTGATATAATTAAGAAAAACCTTTAACATGAAAATAAAAAATATTGACCCTTTTGTGGGTGTAATGATTGCTATCTATTTTGTTTTTGTGTATCTAGGTATACAGAGCAATAGTAGTCAAACAAAATGTTTACCTTACAAAATTGCTTCTTTTGTAAATATAGATTTACACTCCGCTATGAAAGTAGTCATTGAAAATCCTCCAGAGTTATATCTCCGAGACGACACAATCATCCAAGGAAGTGTTACATACTATGAACTCACGGGCACTGTGCATGTAGAAAAAGTTGTCGTGCACAAAAGTGTCATGCCGTATGTTGAAATAGATTCTGTTCTTGGTATCGGACTTCTTGCTATTGGTGTAGAAAGTGTGGTTGGGTGGGACACACTCTTTGTTCACACAAAGAGAGGGAACATATTTTCCTATCCATTTTACGTAGATACACTTTACGCTGGTATTCGTGATAGGGGTATGCGGGACTCGGATACTTCCGTACTTGCGTATAACAAAGCGATGATGATTGAGGCTAAGAGTTATTCACCAGATTTTTTCTACAATAACGAAGACTATCTCGATGATATCAAGTCTCTGGTTGTTACTTCGCCTTTTGGAAGGACACGCCTTTATCATGTAGTGGGTCATCTGGACCAGGACTCTGTGATCCGGACAAGACACAGAGGAAAGGATCTTCGTTCACCTGTCGGTACTGCGGTAGAGTCACCAAACTACGGCGTTGTGACCTTCTCAGGGTTACTGGGTGGGGGCTGGGGTAATACTATGCTCGTGGACTATGGGGAGCATGTTTTCTACATAGTTATGCATTTGTCCAAGAGGAATTTCCTGTTCGGAGACTTTATCCAAAAGGGGGAAGTCATAGCAAAGAGTGGTTGGAGTGGGCTTCCAGAGGTGGGAGATGCACATTTGCATTGTGCCTTCCATTTTGACAAGGAAATTGTGGACCCATTTGTTGCAATAGATGAACTAAATTTTCTCTACAGAAAAGTTAGGGAATACAAGGTGAAAAATGTAAGCCGATAAAATATTTCGGCTTTTTCTTTTTCTCATCTTCTGTTACTATTGTTTCATGCAAAAAAAGAAAAACTCAAAATTCAAAGTGAAAAGATCTCCACATGGAGGATTTGGATTGTACTCAAACATAGATTTTAAAAAAGGAGATGAGATCATACAATATAAAGGCAAGATCATCACTGACGAGCAAGCAGACGAAAAACTCGGAATGTATCTGTTCCAACTCGACAACGGATATACAATAGACGGAAGTGGACGTGCAAACACTGCTCGTTATATCAACCACTCATGTCGTCCAAATGCTGAATCTTACAAGGTTGGTAAAAAGGAAATATGGATATACGCTATGAAAAAGATATCAAAAGGCGAAGAGATAACATACAACTATGGTAAGGAGTTCTTCGACGGACACATAATAGATCGGGGGTGTTTGTGTGGCCACTGCGATGGAAAAGGAAAGCTGAAGAAAGGGTAATAATTTCCATATAATTAGGTTGTTTTTTGGTTAAAAATAATCTATAATTCTTAAAAAAATAATCATGGATGTTATAAAGATAAACATGAAGTTCGAAAGATTTTTTTGGAAGTATAAATACGGACCAAAAGTAGAATTAAAAGCAAATGAAGGAGTCCTTATTGGTCACATCAAAGATGAGAACAATAAGGAGGTTTTTTATCCAATAAAAAATGAATCTGAAGTAAAAGCAGGGAAATAATCTCTGTTTTTTTGTTTTTTGACAAAAGTATAAATTGTTGGTAATATTTGGAAAATTTAAATCAAATGGAATTTTTCTGTATCATGTTCAACGGCAGTGCACTTGATGAGACGGCACGAATTTTGCTGATTTATAAGTCCCAAGAAATGTTTCGGGACGGAAATGAAAGCAAATCCCTGAGGACTCCTATCTCAACAGGTAGACTGAGAACAAAATGGAAGAAAAAAACAATAGGTGGCATCACTGGATACGAGTTCAAGGCAGACATGTATTGGAACAATAAAAATGTTTACGTAGAGTTTATATGCAAGGAACATGATCTAAATTCTCCAATTGTGTTTCTTAAATATGAAAGTTTGTTCGATGAATTGAACTTAAACTGACCCTTGTAGGTCAGTTTTTTTATTTATTCTTTTGCCATCTTGGAGCAAAGCGCACCATCCATGTGTAAAATTTTGCTTTTAATTTTGGTACGCCAACTCCGAGCATTCCTTTGTAGACAAATTCCTTGAACCCTTTTAGATCACCAACGTATGTAAACTTTCCGTCTTTGAAACAGTAACTACAATATTTGTCACTTTCACGAACACCAGGATCTTTTGAAAATGGCATCAAACAACTCTCGCACGCATCTTTGCAATTTTTTGTCATAGTATTTATTGATTTAATCTATGGTAAGACCGATAGGAAAGTGCGAGTATGACAAATGCGATGAAGGGGATAGTAAGTGTTGTGTTGAATCCTGCAACTACCCAGATACTGACAAATGCCGAGATGAAATCGATACCAAATCCAGCATATGCCCATTCCTTCACTCTAGCAGGGAACTTGGGAACGATAAGGACTATAGATCCGATGACTTTGAATACTGTAAGTAGTGTGACGAAATAAAGTGGATATCCGAGCCCTACAATGCCTTGGATAGACATTTCGCTTTGTGAAGTGAGGGCAGGCATGACTCCTTCGAATATAAAAATAAGACTAGTGGTGACCCAGAAGATTATTTTGTGTTTTTTCATAGTATAGATTTTACTATTTGAGATAGGTAATTACAAGAAATAATATAAAAAACACCTCAAGGGTGTTTTTTATATTATTTCTTTCCTTTTTTCTTTGCTCTAGATGCAAGCATGGTTCTCTTTGTTGCTAGACGCTTTTTTGTTTTTGGAGAACCTTTTGACTTTACATGTGGTTTCAATGAATTTGGTCTTTTTCCCATAAATATCTTTATTTTGTTAACCTACTAATTTTATAACAGTAGTATACCTTGTTGTAGATTGTTTGCCCAATTTTCTAAGTGTATAACTTCGAGGTGTTTCCTCATTGTTTATTTAATGATTGTAATATTTGACAAACCGCATATGAAATGATATTATACAAAAAATATTTTAAAGACTATGTCCGTAAACATGAGTATACATTTACCCAAAGAAGGGACCTCAAATGGAACCTTTGAATGTTGGGATCATATACACGTTGACCAAGATTATTTATTCCTGGGTCATATTGTTGATATGTCCAAACGAAGAGATCAGTTTCCTGAAATTCCAGAAAAACCGGTGGTTAAAATAGTTCGATTGGATTCAAGTTACAGTGTGTCTCTTAGAATGAAGGATCATATCGATGAATATGTTCCAGACCAAGACTTTTATTTAACGAGAGCTGAAGAGTTTAAAAAACTCTTAGACGTGCCCTCAAGTGAAAAAAATCGGGGTATAGTGGCATTCCTTGCTACGATTCATTCTAAGACTCTCGTGCTGATCAAAATGAGTTGGTGATATAAAGAAGGGCTTCTTTTAGGAGGCCTTTTTTATTTTTATTGCTTCAGATACTTACTTGCAATACTGAGTGCAAATGATGGCAGAATTATAAATACTGTTGCCTGTAGAAGTCTTGCGAGTACTTCGCTCAGTGCTGTTTGTTCTCCATCGAGCCCTCCAGTTAGAACTAGAACTATGCCTATTATTCCAAAAGCGATAGATGCTGATATAAATATTTTTGTTGCTATTTTTTGCATGATTTTATTATAGCAATAATAATATTAGTGCCAAATTTGGTAGAATATGAGCATGGATAAAATACCACACAAAATGCCAGCTGATTTGCGAAAGGTTATCTTCTCTGTTCCACAAGTAAAAGCCGTTTGGGACGATATTACACCTCTTGCTCGCAATGAATGGATCTGTTGGGTTATTTCTGCCAAGAAAGAAGAGACAAGGAATCTCCGTATTGAAAAAGCTATATCTAAAATGAAAGGTGGAATGCGTAGACCGTGCTGTTGGGCAGGGTGTACACATAGGTAAATAAAAAACCAGCAATTAAG
>DALYDA010000016.1:0-1254 GCA_031973435.1 Minisyncoccota bacterium | reverse complement strand
GATTTTGTATTCGTAGTTAAGGTTTTGCAAATCTATTGTATTTATTTTCAATAGCTTTTACTTCAAAGCCATTAACTATCTGGGACTTTCTAATTACAAATCTTTGTATATTGAAATGCAGTAACCTGTTTTTTGGTATGTCATTTCCCGTTAGTTTAGATGTTTGTTCAACGACATAAAATATTAGTGACCCATCCACGACACGCGGGCAAACTTTGCATTTTTTCATTTTATATGTTTTCACTTACCTTACATTTATATGTTGGCAAAGTCAATAGATTTAATTTTATTTATTTGAAGAAAATTCGATTAGCCACTCAATGCCGTATTTGTCTCGAAACATTCCAGCGTAACTGCCCCAAGGACTATCGCCCATAGGTCCTTCAACTGTCCCTCCGACAGATAAGCCATTAAATAATCTTTCAGCTTCTTCTTTACTTTCTGTGTTTATCAAAATCTTGCTCCTGTTTTCGTTCTCATTTACAGGTCCCATAAACTCTGGGACGTCGTTTGCTATCAATACACCGCCGTTACCAATAGGCAAAGCAATATACATAATTTTATTTTCCTCATTTTCAGGCACTGGGAACTCGGCACTTGCTAGATCTTTAAAGCGAACAATTTTTGTAAAATCACCACCAAAGACAGATTTGTAAAAAGTAAACGCTTCTTCAGCATTGCCATTAAAGTTTATCCAAGGGTTTATTGTCATCAGATAATAATACCAGATATGACAAGCAAGACAAAAATGCTTTTTATATTACCCTTTAGTGGCTGTGGTGCTTAAACTCAGGACGTTTAATTTATTGAATACCTTACCGTTAAAACAGTAAGGTATTTTTTATTATCCAAGAATTTCGAAATATATATGACCAAGACCTCTGTCTATCTCATTCTTTTTTTCAGGAAGCACTGATTCAAGTTCTCTTAGCATGGTCCTCACTTCCTCTGCTTCCTCTTGAGGATCTGAAATATCTTCCTCATGCATCTCTATAAATTCACCAGCTAGTCGAATAAGATTATTGAATACCTCATTCAATTCTTCTTTAGATAAGTTGCTTTTATTTTCAACTTTAATTTTTAAGATTTTTATTTGCTCGTTCCAATCAAGTTTCTCGAATGGAACTGGGTTTTCATTTTTCTCCATATATCGTATTTAATTTCTATTAAATTATGTTACTAACTGTATCCTTATTTTCTAAATTTCTTTGCTCCGCGGGCAGGATTCGAACCTGCGACCAATCGCTTAACAGG
>DALYDA010000015.1:0-20322 GCA_031973435.1 Minisyncoccota bacterium | reverse complement strand
TCCAAATGTAATCTCCGAAACTCCTGCTGTTTTCTTTAGATCTTCTTCAAACCCTGAGATTGTTTCTTTGTACTCGTTTGAAAGTGTGAGTTTTATAATATCGCTTGGCATTAGACCCTTTTCTTTTCGTGCATCTTGAATAGAACGAAGTAGCTCACGGTACTCCCCTTCGCGTTTTAGTTCGGTAGTTATCTCTGTATCAAAAGAGACTTCATCTCCCACAGAAACATTTTTCACATTCAATTCATCTTTGATGATTTCAATCAAATCTATTGAAAGGTTTTCTTTTATAAAAAATGTTGCAAGTGGTTGTCTTAGAGGAATATTCAATTTCTTTCGAAGTGAATTCCCCTCTGTGCATAGGTCTCTTACAGTATTCATGTCTGCTAGCATTTTGGCTTGCCCATCCGTAGCCTTGGCGAAAGAGGGCCATTCACACAAATGAACTGACTCAACCTCACTCTCAAGTTTCAATTTCTGCCACGTGTCTTCTGCACTAAATGGTGCAAATGGCGCTATAAGTTTTGAAAGAGTTTTCAAAACAACATACATAGTCATTTTTGCTGAAAGTGATCCATCTTTCAACCTGTCTCGTGATCGGCGGAGATACCAAGTAGAAAAGTCGTCGATAAAGTCACGTGTTGCGCGCACAGGTTCTAGAAGTTTGTAATTTTCTAGGTTGTTTGTTGAAAGTTCTACAAGCTGGTCTAGTCTAGCAAGAATCCATTGATCCAAAACAACTGTTGTAGATCTAGCTTCTTTTTCTGCATCTATCTCAGCATCTCTTTCTCGATAAAGTTCATAGAAAGCGAGCACATTGTATAGAAGTCCGAAGAATTTACGATGTAGATCGAGCACTGTTTTCTCGTCGAAGTTTTTTGAGTCTCCTGGCTGGTTTACAGAGTACATCCACAATCTGAGTGTGTCGGCTCCGTACTTATCAAACATCTCCCAAGGCTCTACTATGTTCCCTAGAGACTTACTCATTTTCTTGCCCTCTGCGTCTAGGATGTGCCCAAGACAGATTACGTTCTTGTAGGCCTTTCCTGTGCCCATTAGAGCCCCTATAGCATGAAGTGTATAGAACCAACCTCTAGTCTGGTCAATAGCCTCACAGATGAAATCTGCTGGATAACCGTGAGTCTTTTTAAACAATCCTTTTTCTGGCTGGAATACATTCTTGTCATTTCCAAATGGATAGTTGTCTTGAGCAAAAGGCATCGCTCCAGAGTCGAACCACACGTCCAAAACTTCTTTTACGCGTTTAAATTTCTTGCCGTCCCCGCCTGCTCCCGAACCTTCGTGAGGGCGGGCAGGTTTTTCTAATTCAACAGAATCGATAAATGGCTTGTGTAGATCAAGTTCATAATTTTCGTTGTGAGGAAGAGGGACGAAACTTTTCCATTCTGAAAAATCTCCTGCTTTGACCTTGTTCATTTCCCAACTATTCCACATTTTTTCATCGTCGTATCCGTTTTCTATAGCCTTTAGTGTTTCAAAACAAATACCGTGTGATACGACCAGGATATTCTCATTTTTGTTTTCCCTGTCTGTGCCATAGAAAAAGTCTGCAAATCTTTTCTTTGCATCGGAAACACTTTCTCCTCCCTCAGGTGCAAGGTTAACTGTATCTCCTACCTCTTTTCTCCAAACCAGATAATCTTCTTTAAAATTTTTACCGTGGAAAATACCAAATTTGAACTCTTGTATTCTTTCATCAAAAGCTATTTTTGATTTATCAAAACCAATAACTTCGGCAACAATCTCTGCGGTTTGTCTTGTTCTGTTATACGGAGAACAGATTATTTTTGTAATATTTTTTCCAACTAGATTTTTAGCGCTTTCTCTTACATGACTAACTCCATTTTCAGTTAATCCATCCTCATCTTTGGATCCTAATCTTGAATTGCATAGACCCTTTATGTTGTGGAGAGATTCTCCGTGTCGCATAACATAATACTTGTTTCCACTTTTCTTTGTATATTTTTTGAGTGTATCGATAGAATCGACGACTATTCGCTCGCCATCTTCTGCTTCCCAGATAGGAAGTGGGGTTCCCCAATATCGCTCACGAGATATCGCCCAGTCTTTCACCTCACGTAGCCACTCACCAAAACGCCCGTCTTTTATGTGAGATGGTTCCCAGTTGATAGTATCGTTCTCTTTGAGCAATTGATTCCTGAGTTTTGACATTTCGATATACCAAGAATCCCGCGCGTAATATATAAGCGGAGTTTTACATCGCCAACAGTGAGGATATGAGTGTTCGTATTTTTCTTTCTTGAACAGTAGTCCGCGATGAGCGAGGTCCTTGATGATATCTATCGCAACTTCTTCGTCCTTTACAAATCGTCCTGAGAGAAAATCCATCCCATCTTTGAAATTTCCGTCTTCTTTTACAAGATGAAATTTTGGAAGCCCGACCTTTGTTCCGAGATCAAAGTCTTCTTGTCCGTACATAACCGCAGTATGCACTATCGCTGTTCCATCCGTAGTAGTTACAAAATCTGCACCGTGCACTTTATATGCATTTTTCATATCTACATTTTTTGGGATAAGATTTTTGAAATATGAATATAGTGGTTCGTATTCTAATCCGACAAGATCTTTGCCTTTTATTTCTTCTGCGACTTCATATTCGCCTTCGACAACTGAAAGTCTTTCTTTTGCAAGAATCAGAATATCGTTTTCTTTTTTTATTTTTACATAATCAATATCCTCCCCTACAGCAAGCCCTACGTTCCCAGGAAGTGTCCATGGAGTTGTCGTCCAAGCGAGGAAATATGTATTGTTCTGTCCTACGACTTTGAACTTTGCAGTTACAGACAAGTCTTTGTCGTCTTGGTAGCCTTGTGCAAGCTCATGAGACGAAAGAGCAGTTCCACAACGTGGACACCAAGGAAGAACTTTGTAGTCTTTGTACAAAAGTTTTTGATCTTCTACTTTAGAAAGAATATTCCAAACAGACTCAATATAAGAGTTGTGATACGTGACATATGGATTCTTGTGATCCACCCAGTACGCGACACGGTCAGTGAACTTCTCCCATTCATCGATATATTTCCAGACTGACTCTCGACACTTCTGATTGAATTTCTCCACACCGTATTCCTCGATTTCTTTTTTGGATTTCAAACCGAGCTCTTTTTCAACTTGAAGTTCCACAGGAAGTCCATGTGTATCCCAGCCTCCCTTACGACGAACATGATATCCGCGCATAGTTTTGTATCGTGGTATGGCGTCTTTGAAACAGCGAGGTTCGAGATGATGAAGCCCTGGCATACCGTTTGCAGTTGGAGGTCCGTCGAAAAATACAAACTCGCCTTCTGGAGAATCCTTCGAAAGTGTTTTGCTGAAAATATCTTTCTCTTGCCACAACTTCAAAACCGCTTCTTCTCTTAAAGCTGATTCTGACTTTGCCACGCCGGAGCCTTCTACGGAGGCGGTATTATTTGGTTTTTGGTTTTCGTTTGACATATTGACAAATTGATTATTTAATATAGAATAAAGAAAAATTTAATTATGAAATACAGAGCAACTGCTATTTTAACTTTAATTGGAATGTTTTTTCTTGGATATTTTAAGACAACCATATCCGAAACGATTTCACTAGAATTTTACAACACAACTTTTTCAATAGTTACCATTATTTGTATCATCTGCTGGGCTTCTGGTTTCGCTGAACACGACAGAGAGATGGCCAGGAAAGGAAAAGATCCTTTTACTTACAAAGATATAATTGAAAAAGAAATTAATTAACAAAAAAACTCGTCCTCAAATTACGACAAAAGTCATAATTCAAGGACGAGTTTCTTTTTTTATATCCGCCTCCACTTGTTACAGCGTGACGAACAAGAAATCGTGGTACCACCTCGGTTCCCCTTTCGGGCTTATTACAGCTTTAACGGGCTTACCCGCTAGGTTCTACTTCGTCACGCCATAACTTTATGTGAAGGCGGATTTTTCTTCCCAGAGCATGTCCCACTTGGCGGGACGAAAAGGTGATAGCCTCTTCATTGCTTATAAGTGAAGTATAACTAAATACACAATATTTGCAACAGGCTATAAAACGAAAACTACCCCTCACTAAAATAGTGTGGGGCGTTTCCCTTGTGTCGAACAAGACCTTCGAAATATTTTTATATATTTCTCTTGGCCTAAAAATTGTATCAAAACGTACAAACAAGTCAATACACGACCGCACACTTTGTAAAAAATGAGAATAAAAAAACACCACACGTTAATAGTGTGATGATTGACTTTACTTGATGAAAGAAAGATGTTTATTAACTACAAAACCAGGCGGTAGATATACTATTTCTATACCTAGTCTTTCTGCTTGATCATGTTCGAAGTTTGCGCCCCATGAGGTTTTCCAGTCATGAATAAAGTTTTTCTTTTTTATAAAACCCGATTCGAAAATCTGGAGATAAAACTCATGAAGAAGCTTTTTATTGAACTCGGGAGATGTTAGCCCCGAACTTAAAAATATCTTTTCCATCGCTTCCTGAAAAACCATCTGATCAAACACATTCGCTCCTTCCTTCTGAAGCTTCTTCACGGTTTGATAGAACCGGATCTTGTTTGCTTGTATGTCAGCTAACCCGTCGTTTGTGAGTATTCCTCCTGTCGAGATGGGTCCACAAACTATTTCTATGGGTCTTAAATACGTCGTAGACATCTTGCGAAGCATTCTTAAAGCAATACTAAGCAATCCTTCCAGACTTTTTGTCTGGTATAGAAGTTTGTAGTCCGAAAATTCCCAGTAAGGCCTTACAAACACAGGCTCAAAAAATGAGATGGTGTGTCCCTGGTTAACAAGCGAATTCTCCTTCACATCTCGAACTTTGTTTATGAGATACAAAGAAGGAACTGTTTTTATCCGGTTTCCATCAGGTTTTGTGCAGACATATAATCCGCGAACCTCATTTGTGTCTTCCAAAAGGTTCAAGAGTTCTGGCCAATATTCGTGAGTACGAGGGTTTGTCCCTGAACCGAAAATTGATTTGCAGAGAGACTGATACGTCTCGTTTACACTATGTAGTGGATACATATTTAATTTTTACTTTTCAAGAGGTTAACACGGAAGTCATGTTTTGTAAAGATAAATACTTTACATTCTCTCAGGGGCTTTTATCCCTAGGATATACAAACCATTTTTCAAAATATTTTTGAACGCTTTTGTGAGCATGACCTTATACGCCGAAGAGTTATCATCTGTATTTACAATCTGATTGTTTGCATAAAATGAGTTGAACATTCTAGATATCTCAACTAGATATACTGCGACAATGTGTGGAGATTTCTCTTCGTACGCAGACATTACTATATCTGGGAATCTGTATAAATGTCTTTCTATTTCGAAAGATTCCTCTGGAAGAACTATGTTTCCTTCAATATTTAGATTATTTGCCTTCTCCAAAACAGAACATGCTCTTGCGTGAGAATACAAAAGGTATGGACCAGAATCTCCTTCGAAAGAAACTGACTTTTCAAAATCAAAAACAATATCCTTCCCTATCGCTTGCTTGAGGACTGAGTACTTGAGTGCTGAAACAGATATATCATTTATCAAGTTTTCCAAATCTTGATATTCTTTTCCTCCCTCTATTATTTTTTCTTTTACTGTTTCCCCTATGGATTCTAGGAGCGACTCTCCTGTTATCACATCTCCTGTTCTAGAAGACATCTTGCCAGTTGGAAGACGAAGCATCCCATGTGAAAGGTGTCTTGTTTTTGATGCTAGGTCTGGGTATATCTGACTCATGGCTTCCAAGAGCACACGGAAATAGTCGTTGATTTCGTTGCCTGTTATGATAACGGACTCATCGTATGGAAATGCGTCGTGTTTTATTTTCGAAAGGCCGAGTTCTTTTGCCTCATACGTAGGAAGTCCTTGTGAATTTATAAACACACGAGTATGAAGCTTGGGGTTGTACTTCTCCCCTTTGAAAACAACTGCCCCGTCGTCTCCGTTTTCAAAAATTCCCTTTTCTAGTCCTTCCGTTACTACTTGCTTACCGAACTCTCCAGTGTTGCTCTCGAAGAAATAGAAATCGAATTTTGTTCCAAGTTTTTTGTATATTTCCTCAAAATACAAAAGGCTTTTTTCTCTACCTATTTTATAGAGTTTATTTATCTCTTCATTGTCTTTTGTATAGATACTCTTATTTATATTTTTGACCTGTTCTTTGCTGTCATCATTCTCTTCATAAAGGGTGGCTCCTTTTGCGTAGCATTTACCTAGGTATTTTGCCCAGATATTTATATCTGCATCCTCGAGTGGCATGTCAGTATTTTCTTTCATTCCAAGAATAGCTTTTGCGACATGGAGACCAACGTCCCCTTGGTAACAAGCTCGTTTTATATCCGCGCCATTGTATTCATATATCCTAGAGATAGCCTCACCTATGGTGTTGCTCATCAAGTGACCAATGTGGAATTCTTTGAATGGATTTGGGTCTGTATACTCAACAACAACTTTTTTTCCATCAAGAATATTTGTTCTACCAAAATCTGTGTTCTTCGATATATTTTCGATAGTGTTTTTGAAATACTCCCTTTTTAGAAAGAAGTTTACAAACCCTGCACCAGCAACTTCTATTTTTTCCACATGTTCGATATCAGACTTCTCCAGAGCTTCTACTATTTCCATGGCAAAATCCTTAGGATTTCTTTTCAGATTTTTTGCCAAAACCATTGCAATATTGGATGAGTAGTCACCATTTGCCGACTCTGCTGGATGATCCAAAGAAACCTCGGCTTCTCCTAAGCCTAAATTTATGAGGACTATTTTTATCTTTTCTGAAAGGATTGTATCCATATATATCTGGATTCTAGCACAAAAAGCGCTCTGATGAACCTTGTTTGGCCTTGCTAAGGAATTTTAATTTTGGAAGAGAATTTTCTATCCTCTAAGTACTTTGTCTATCTGTTGAGCGATTTTTACAAAATCCTTTTCTTTTTTTCCACGTGTTGTTTCTGCAGGACTTCCGATACGGATCCCTGAAGGGTCCATCGGGCTTCGTATTTCTCCAGGTATAGTATTTTTATTTACTATTATGTTTTGTTTTTCGAGTTTGTCACTTGCCTCTTTTCCACCCATACCAATAGTTCCAAATGTGTCTACTAAAACAAGATGTGTATCTGTCCCACCAGATACTACTTTCCATCCAAGACTCATGAGCTCAAGAGACATGGCTTTTGCATTCTTAACAACTTGTATTGCATATTTTTTGTATTCGCTTTTCATCGCTTCTTCGAGCGCGACTGCAACCCCTGCAATCTGGTTCATGTGAGGTCCACCTTGAAGAGCAGGGAAAACTGCTTTGTCTATGCCCTGAGAAATTTCGCTTCTTGAATAAATGAGAGCACTTCGTGGGCCACGAAGGATCTTGTGCGTTGTTGTCATAACGGCATCAGCATATGGAAAAGGCGAAGGATGAAGACCACAGGATATGAGAGCAGAGATGTGTGATATATCTGCCAACAAATATGCTCCAACAGAATCTGCTATCTCGCGAAATTTTTTGAAATCTACTTTTCTTGGATATGCTGTGAATCCTGCGATGATAAGTTTTGGTTTTTCCTTTTGTGCGATCTTCTTTACTTCTGCGTAGTCTATCAAGCCAGTTTTTGGATCAACTCCAAAAGAAACACTTTTCCAAATATTTCCCGTAGCAGAAACTTTATACCCATGAGTAAGGTGTCCTCCATCTGTCAGGCTCATTCCCATTATTTTCTCCCCTTTTGGTACGAGTGCGTAAATGATGGCGAGGTTTGCAGGTGAACCAGAGAGTGGTTGCACATTTACACTCCATTTATTTTTGGATAATTTAAAAAGTTTTAGTGCTCTTTCTTTGCAAAGATTTTCAATTTCATCTATGAACTTGTTCCCTCCATAGTACCTCTTGCCTGAGTAGCCTTCGGCGTACTTGTTTGTAAATTCACTTCCAAGAACACTGAGAACGTCTTTTGAGACATAGTTCTCTGACGCGACAAGATTGATGACAGATTTCTGCCTTTTTATCTCACTGTTCAATATTTTCTCAATCTTTTTGTCTTTCATGCTTATCGCATACTAACAAAAAAGTGTGGTTTTAGCGAGTTTGACTTATATTCTCAAATGAAAGACAATCAAAAAAAGACAAATCAATATGATACAAGTAGCCAGAGCCGAAGGTTGGGAGAAAACAGAAATTGGAAAGTTAACACTGTTGTGCCAGTCGGACGCAACTGATGAACACGTCCTTGAGTATGTAAGAAAAATGGAGGTTTCTTCAGAAGACGCATTGAGTAAAATTGTCTCTGTGATTGAAGAGTACAGACCAATCGTTCAACAAATAATGCTCGACATGCTGAAATGACCCGCTTTTTGCGGGATTTTTTAATTTACTGAGTACATAAAAACTCACCAATGGTGAGTTTTTATGTACTTTATTCTTTTATCTTTATACCTGCTTGTCTAGCTGTTCCTGCAACTATCTTCATCGCAGCTTCGATATCATTTGCACTTAGGTCTTTGAGTTTTATCTCAGCGATTTGTCTAAGTTGCTCTTTTGTTATCTCGCCTGCTTTTGATACGTTTGGTTTACCAGAACCTTTCTCTATACCTGCAGCTTTCTTTATAAGTGACATTGTAAGAGGAGTCTTTACTTGGAAGTCGTATGATCTGTCGTCAAACACTTGTAGGTCTACTGACACGATCTCTCCCATCATTTCCCTACTTGCATCGTTGAACTTACTTACGAAGTCACCTATGTTTACTCCGGCTTGTCCGAGTGCTGGACCAAGTGGTGGAGCTGGTGTTGCTTTCCCTGCTGGGACCTGCAATTTTACTCTTTTTATAATTTTTTTTGCCATATAATTAGTTTAAGATTTATAGTTATAAGTTTTTATAAGGGACTCAAAACCCTGAAGCATTTTGCCCCGACAAGTATGTCGGAATCCTGTCGAGTATCGTCAGGATGTAACACTCGAAAGTTACCATTTTAACTAACTTCTGTCAAAATTAGCCTTTTATAATTTCTTCTAGGTCAGATGCTAAATTATCTAGCCTATGTGTTAAAATCTCATTTTCAGCTCTGCCTTTCTCTTTAAAAAAAGTCTCTGAAGTAATTTTAAAATCCTTTATCTTGCTTATCAACATCTCAATTTCATCTTTTTTTATTTGATCCCTTTCATAATCTCTTCTTATAGAATCTAAGGATAACTCTAAATATGTTAGCTCTCTGTTGCCGTCTGTGGTTTCGTTTGAAAATTTAGCAATCAATTCATCTATCTTACTTATATAAGGATTAGTGTCCTCTATGATTCCCTGTTCTAAATTGCTTTTGTCGAACATGTTATTTAGATATTATTTATAATTTCTTTACTTGCAAGAAGTCTAGTTCGACTGGAGTTTCTCGGCCAAAGAGTGACACGAGTACTTTTACCTTTCCTCTTTCATGATCAACAGTAGAAACTTTTCCTTCTGAGTCCTTGAATGGTCCATCTGAGATAATAACGATGTCGTCTTGGACAAGGTCGATCGAGTGCTGTGCTTTGTCAGCGTTGTCCATGCGAGAAAATAGAGAATTTATCTCTTCCTGATTTAGAGGAACTGGATTTACTCCTGCTCCAACGAAACCTGTAACACGAGGTGTGTTTCGTACCACATACCATGAGTCATCTGTAACTATCATGTCTACGAGAACGTATCCGGGATATATTTTCTCTTCTGTCTCTACTCTCTTCCCTGCTTTTACTTTCACTATTTTTTCTGTAGGGACGATGACACTAAATATTTTGTCATTCATACCAAGTGAATCTATACGTTGTCGAAGATTTCGCAAAACTGCATTTTCATACCCCGCATATGTGTGTATAGCGTACCAGTGTCTCTCGCCTGTAATTTCTTGTTTTGCCATAATGTATTAGAAAATATTTGTTAGCAATCTTGCAAATACTGCATCAAAGAACCCAAGCATGTATCCGACTATACCTGCTATAAGCAACACAAAGATAGTTGTGAGAATGATTTCGCTACGAGAAAGCCATTTTACATGCTTTAGTTCTCCGCGAGTTTCTTTTAGATAAGTTATTATACTCATAAAAATTGAATTTAGGCTTTTTTAAAAGCCCTGCGGGGCTTTAATACCTGGATAATACCACTTTTAGCCAAATATTGCAAATGCACCCATAGACAAAAGGGTTAGGAGTGTAATATGCCCCAAAACTATAAAAGGTAGCGCCTTTTTGAAAGGATAAGACAGAAGTCCAAGCGTAATCATAAGTATGTCGGCTGGTAATGGCAAAAGTCCGTAAATATATATAAAAAGCGGGAAAAACTTTCGAGGTTTCTTTTCGAACCAGGATGTCAGTTTATCTATAAACTTTTTAAATCCCCCCTCGGAGATAGCTCTACCTTCTTTACCCAAAAGATAGAAAAGCAGGTCTCCTATCGCGAGCGCAGGAGCTGCGGAAAGGGCAAGTAAAATAGGTGTTAGTCCCTGACTTGCCAAAAAGGCCACAAATGCAAAAAATGAAGCTGTGGTAAAGGCCGATACTCCCCCTACAAGTGCAAATAAAAATACAAAAAAATAACCCTTTTCTGTTCCTATTTTTGAAAAAAGTTCATTAATATCAATAAAAATGAAAAGAACCCAGAAAGATGCAATAAATATAAATATTGCTGAAAATATAAGTAGTGCCTGTTTTCTACCACTTTGCATATATGCATTATAAACTAAAAAAGCCCCGGTCGGGGCTTTTTTAGTTTTGAGATTATCTTATTTCGTAAGTGATGGTTACATTCTCTGTAATAGTGTTTGTTCCAGTTTGAATAGTTGGAACTATAGTAGACTTTGATTCTGCTGTGTCAAATGAACCATAATCATTTGCATAGGAATATGGATATCCGTATTCATCTGAAAAGCTAACGATTCTTCCGAGTTTTACACCTAAGTCATCTGCCAACTTTTCTGCTTGTTCCTTAGCGTCCATGATTGCAAGAGATCTAGCTGAATCTCTAACACCATCTTCGTCGTATATAGAAAATTCTGGACCGTATACGTTTGTTACCTTACTCTCTGACATGAGAGTTGCTAGTGTTGCAACGTTTTCAAGATTTCGGATTTTTATTTCTACTTGTTCAGAAACTGTGTATCCTACGATCTCATTTGCTAGGCGTTCACATCCATAACAATTATACCCGTCATACTTATACTTTGGATATGTAGAGTAAGAAACTGTCTTTATGTCTTCTTCTGCTACACCGATCTCCTTCGCTCCATCAACAACACTTGCAACTGATGTAGAAACCATTTCCTCTGCTTCCTTCATGGTGACTGCGTCCTTTGTCACAGTAAAAGTAAATGTTGCAGTATCTGGCTTTGTTATTATCTCACCTTCTCCTGTTACTGTAAGTACGTTCATTGCTGGGACATTTGTTCCAACAAACTTTATCTCTTTAAAACTACTAATAGTCTTCGCTACAAAAAATAGAAAGATTATTCCCAGCACTGCTAAGAAAAGATTTGTTATATTTGGCTTCTTAAATTCGTTCATTATATTTTCCATAAAAATTTATATTACTTCTAATAACTCAACTTCAAATACAAGTGTTGCTTTTGGTGGGATTGGTCCATAACCATCTGCACCATACCCAAGCGTGTAAGGAATTGTAAGTTTTCTTTTTTCTCCAACCATCATTCCAACAACTCCCAGGTCCCATCCCTTTATTACTTGCCCAGCACCAAGTGTAAATGTAAATGGCGTTCCGCGATCCACACTCGAGTCGAATTTTTCACCTGACTCAAATGTCCCAACGTAATGAACACTCACCTTTTTTCCGTTCTCTGCAACAGCTCCTGTGCCCTCCTTCAATACTTCGATAACCAATCCGTCTGGAGTAGTTATTGTATTTGGATTTTCTGATTCTTCCATAATATTTTCGTTATTTTCTTGTAATATTTGGTCCACAATCAATGCTTCCGTTTCGGGAGACTGGGATTTCCTAAGTCCTGAATACAAAACCAAGGCCAATACAAATAATATCCCTAGAACTATACCGAAAACGATACTTCCCCTTTCATTGTTTTCCAATTTCATATAGCGATTATAACACATAGCCAAACATGTTTGTAGAATTATAGATTTAACAAAAGAACAACATTTTTTGAAGTAATTTTACACAACACTACTGTACTATATCTTTCTTGAGTCATATGCCCAGTGTAACAGAGCCTGACGTTGCTTTGGACGACAGGTCATGTCACCTGCCCTGCAGTTGGCCTTTATTTGTCCTATATGACGTCGTATAGCATTCCATCGCTTGATCTGGACATCATCTACTTTCGGCAACCTTCGTCCCATATAATATCGGCAATACCATTGGAACCAGCCTCTCGGATCATGGTCTTCGTCTATCCATCCCTTCTTCCTCCAAACTGAAAGTGGTTGCGATGCATTGACCTTGAAAAAATTTATCTCAGACAAGTGTCTGTATGTATCCTTCGGTGCGAATTTTGCTTTTGTAAACCAGTCTTTAGGGAACTCTTTCGTGCAATCTCTCATATACACCCCGCCAAAAACTCCAAGCGAGAGCATCTGTTTTGGAGTAAGACTTGGCTTGAAAAGTGGAGAAAAATTTTTTCCTTCAGATTCTTGTATTTCATAACGATATGACTTTTGCATCATATCATTTACGATTACTATTTTTTTCTTTCTTTTAGAGTCCCGAATTTTCACCTTAATATCCTATAAAAATTTTGTATATAAATGAAACAATAGGGTCAACATCGGGACCATAAACTATAGCTCCACCGAGTGATCCGGTTATGGTAACCAGGACAAGCCCAACAAGCGCAAGTGGTACCGAGAGAAACAAAGTCTTTTTTGTGGCGAAAATTACAAACTTTACAAAGTTGGTGTCCATAAAAGGAATTGTATTTTTGTCTGCAAAAAACTTTACTACATATGAGAAAGCAAGCACACCAAATAACCACTCTGTTGCAACCGCAAAGGAGGCATGTGTTTCTACCAGATTGTGTATTGAGCTAGAACTTTTTATGCTTTCCTCTGCCATTTCTCCTGTTGTAATAGCCGCAACTGTACCCAAAAATCCGACTACAAGCAAAAACGCTTTTATTTTCCACCAAGTTTGACTGTTTTTCAAATTCCCTACAGTAAAAATCTCACAAAGTGAGTAAATAGTTAGAAATGCGATTGGAAAATGCACAAGAATAGGGTGAATGTTCATATTTAGATTATATCACAATGTCCTTTTGTATAAATGTGGCGCCATGCTAGGATTATCAGATGAATAGATTTCTAAAACTTATATTGCTCATCTTGCTTGCTATTATATTTTTACCTGCATTTTTCATTGTTACATACCTAAACAAAACATGGGCAAAACTCATAAAAGAGGTTTTCGGACCTGAGCCCTTTAATTAGTTTTTTTATCTTCAGGTACTGGCCATATAGGATCCAAGAACGCGTTGTTTAGTTTGCTTGATTGAGGAAATAGGTTATACATTATTGAGAAAGTAAGTATTACAAGAGCGAGCGTTGTGCTCCAAAACGAAAGTCCAAATGCTAGAATCGCACACACTACTGGCAACATTACCCTTACGGCTCCATTTCTCATCTCACGTCTAGTGAAACTAGGGTTTTCAATATTTTGAGAATACAGAATATGATGTCTCATCCAAAACAGGGCAAGCCCTATAGCGACTATGTTTAACGCGTATATACCTATAGCAACCTCTGTATCTGGAAACTGACCCAATACATGTGAAGTAAATGGTATGAGAGCTACAAAGAATAGAAAAACGGCATTACTATTTGTAACCTCAAGGTCAATATTTTTTGCATAGATAGAAACAATGAAATGATGGGATTTCCAAAAAGTAAAAAGAACAAGAAAAGAAAGAAGGTAGCTAAGAAAAAGTGGGATGGTGTGTTCGAGTCCATACAAAAGAGATTCGTTTGTAACTGGTGTGTCTATGTGAGGTAGTCTTATTTCGAAAATAAGAAGTGTCATAACTATCGCAAATATTCCATCTGTTAGTTGTCCGAGCCTGTCTTGTTTCATAAATATATTTTTATTATATCAAACTCTTATTAGATTCTGTTACAAAAGGAAGTTCTACTGTAAAGACCGATCCCTCTCCTGCAACAGAATTGAATGAAATATTTCCATTGTGGGCAGTTGCTATCGCCTTTACCAAATAAAGTCCGAGCCCGTTCCCTTCTATACCTTCACTCAATGCATTTGTCGCCCTATATGCTCTTTCAAAAATTTTACTTTGATCTTCTTTCGGTATTCCAATTCCAAAATCTTGAATAGTAATATTTATACTGTCACCATTTTGTTCACCAAGTATAATTATTCTTCCTCCATCCTTTGAGTATTTTATCCCGTTGTTTATCAAATTTTGGAGAACATATCGTATCTTTTCTTCATCAAACATGAAAATGTGTGGTGCATCAAAAAAACTTCCCAATTCATAAGAAACTTTCTTCTTTTCAAAAAACACCGACTCTGCTCTAAGTATATCTTTTATGAGGTATGAGATATCATTTTTCCGAGCAAGTACTACAAGTCCTCCATTTCGATCTATCTTTGAAGACTCCAAAAAGTTTTTTACAAGACGCAGAGTTTGTTCTGTGGTTCTGTACATGTTTTCTATGGTTCCTTTTTGTTTTTGAGGTAGCACATAATCTTTATCAGACAGCAAAAGTTCTGCGAACCATTTTATACTTGTGAGTGGAGTACGTAACTCATGTGAAGCGAACCCTATAAGTTCTTGTCGGAATTTCTCTACTTGTTTTCTATCTGATATATCTCTTGCGAACACGGTCACACCTATTACTTCTTTTGAGATAGACACTATAGGGTTGAAAGCACACTCGACCCAGCGCTCTGTGTTTGAAACTTTTTTTGAAAATTCTACGATAAATTTCTCTCCTCTTTTAGCCCTATCGTACTCTTGGCGAAATAAGCTATTTTCATTGTAAGAAACATGAGAAGTTTCCACACCACTTAGTAAATCGAAATGGTACCATTCTTTGAAGAATTTTTTTGCGCTCGTGTTGCTTTCTATGGTTCTTCCCATAAGATCACAGGACCATATCGCATCAGTGGTATTTTCGATCAATGAAACAAGATTTGCCTCTTCTTTTGCGACGAGCTCATATGATGTTTGTTCCCTGTCTAGTGCAACTAGCAACCTTCTCGCCCCTAAAAAAAGTATGATTAGAAAGAGAGCTACTATAAAAGATATAACGGCTATCAATGTTTCAACATACACTGCATTGTTAACCCAAACTTTCGCGTCAACATCAAATCCGATTTGCGCTATTACTTCTCCGCTCTCGTCTAGGATCGGAGCAAGTCCAGAAACCCATGTTCCCCATCTATCTTCAAGTGGCCCCTCAGTGTACGAAGTACTCCCTCTGTCAAATCCTGCGAGTTCTTTGTCTGAGTACTCATAATATACTTCACCAGGAGCAGAATATCCTTCATCCCCCACGTCTTCAGAATCTACAAGAAAAATAATTTTTTCTCCTTTAAGTCCAAACAAATATACAAATCTTGCGTCCTTGTTTGCTGACTTCATTTCCCTTAACTGATTTTTTAGATACAAGTACTCTGGTTTAAATAAATCACTCTCGTTTCCAGAAAGGGCATTTATGTATGAGGGGTTGATCTGAGTAGCAGAAGTAGAAACAAGAACCTCAAGGTTATTCCTCTCTAGTTTGTCTATATAATTTCTGGCCACAACAGACCCTCTTATCCCCGCAAATAAGAACATTCCTATTGTTACTCCAAAAACAACATAAAAAATCATTGCTCTTTTTTTTGCTGTTTTAACGAGTGATCTCATTTTTATTTATTTTCTAGTGTTTGTTTTACTTTTCCAACTATATCTTCTAATTGCCAACTACTTTTCTCTAGATACACAACAGGTTCATGGGTTAGAACAGACTTCATGGTTGGATCATCTTGTGGATCATAGTTGGTTAGGATAAAAACAGGAACAGTCTTGCCCCAGTCTCCCATAGATGACCGGATGTTTTCCAAAACAGTGAGTCCATTTACTTTCGGCATTAACAAATCCAAAACAACAACATCTGCACCTGAATCTTTCGCTATGCTTATACCAATATCACCGTCGTTTGCTGTCTCTACTTCAAAACCAGACTTTGTAAATGCTTCTTTTAGTGTTGTTAACAACAACACATCGTCTTCGATAATTAGAACTTTATTTGCCATATGTATAAAGTATACCTCTGCTTGATTATTTTTAAAAGTAAATTTGTGTAGACAGAGAGTTATCTACCAAACTCATAGTTGAGCATGTCTCTTGTTTTTACACCCACTATCCCATCACTTACCAATCCGCGAGACGTCTGAAATGCCATAACTGCCCCCTTTGTGCACGGCCCAAAATATTCTGTAACAGGACAATCAACTTCAGTCTTACCGACTGGCGGATAAAAACCAAGCTCACTGAGTGCAAACTGAAGTGCTGTTATATCCAAAGTATCTTTTTGTTTGTATTGAAGTTTCTCAGTAAAAACATAAGAAAGGTTTTTACTTGTATTTGGAACACCCATCAAATATTCGTTTATCCCATTTGATGTTGCATGAGCAAGCATGCTTCTCATCATACTCTCGCTTTTTCCATACAAAATAGGTTCTGAAATATATGAGTATTCGACGAGTATGCTTGGTAGGGTTAGAGTTCTGTTTGAACCCACAGCTATTAGTTTGAAATCTTCTATTACTCCATCATCTAAGGCGTATTTACTCTCTACAGGATTGTTACTCGCATATATACTTTTCGAAAGATTCCTTGATATAGCCTCTCCGAGTGGACGCGAAACCTCAGCATTCAGTAGATATCCGTCTGGTATGTAAACAGAATACCCGGAGAATTCTCCTACTTCATCTACTTTTCTAGGAACTGCATCGTTATAGTGTAGATGCACAACGAAGTCATACTTTTCCTCTTTTGCCCATTTGTTGATCGCGTAGAGGCGAAAGGCGACATCGTTTGGTGCATCGTTATGAGTTACTTGCTCGCCAACTTCTATCTCGCCATCTTCTATCATTTCTTCAGTTTCTTCTATGTGATCTTGTATGAAATCTTCGATCTCATTTTTTTCTTCTTCGAAATATTCTTGGAGTTCGATGATATACCCATCATCGCGTCTGGTAAGATCTGCGGAAATTTGAGGGTTCATTTCAAGTATTGACTCTACTTCCTTAGCAAGCATGAGTGTCATGTCCTCCTCTCGTACTTCCTTGTATACTGCTCCGGAGTTTTCATCATCATGTCCGGGAACTATCAATACTCTTATATGATTTCCCAGTCCATAGCTTGCAGGTGGCGTAAAAATAGTTCTTGCTTCCAGTTTATGGGCAAAGAAAATGCAAAATACCAAAACAAGAATAGTAGTCAATCTCATGTTTTGATTGTACCACATAAGAAAATGCAGACTTTCTATCCATTCTTTTGTTTTTTTACAGATTTTATCCCAGCGTTTTTTGTTCTACCTTCTAATCTTGCTGCGCCGATAAAGTTTTGATTTAGTTTACCGTATTTGATTTGTTTTTTCATATAATTAGTACCATTCACTTAGCCAATCATTCATCATTTCTATCTCTTTTGTTTGTGTAGATATTATCTCATTTGCGAGATCGATCAATTCTTTTTTCTCTGAAGTAGCCAAAACCATCTTTGCCATTGTAACTGCTCCCTCGTGATGAACTATCATTTCTTCTATAAAAGCCTTGTCGAAATCATCTCCTGTTTTATCTACAAGTCCCGAAGTCATACTATCCATAGTATGACCCATGTCGTTCATAACTGTACCATCTGACATCCTGTGCATATCCTTTTCCATGCCACTGTTTTGCCCAAGACTTGGTCCAAGAATAAAACCGACAGCAAGTCCTAAAACCAGTATCCCCAATGTATATAGTGCTTTATTTTTTTCCATAAAATTTTAGAGAATTATAATAACTCAATTATACCACCAAAGAGTATACTGCGTTTTATGGTTTTCATTAGTAACAAGTAAAAAAATGACACGTTAGTGTCATTTTTTTACTTAGATTAGTCTCTTAGTACACTTGCTCTTGTTTTTCTACAACATTTGTTTCTTCCAATACTGCAACCATGCCTTTGAGATCTTGTATGGCCATTTCCTTTGCACTCTCCTTACTCATACCAAGTTCATTTACCCTAAACTCAAAAAGGTCTGTTACAGGTTTACCTATCGAAGTCTTCATTTTTTCATATTTTTCGTTTATCTTGCCTGCTTCCTTTTCTGCAGAACCGAGAAGATTGTATATCTTTCTGCTCAGCTGGTCTATATCCTCATCTAGATATGATATCCATTCTTTTACCCATTCCTTTTTGTGTTTGTCCTCACTAGGATCAGCTATGCGATTTTGCATTTGTTCTTTTTCTTCCAGTTTTTCGTCTAGCTTTTCTTCTGTCTTATTAAATTTTTCCAATGAGTATCCTCCTCCGAAAAGTCCCATATAATTTTTATATTTAGCTTGTCTGATTAATAGCTAGATTATGTGTCTTTTTGCCCAATTTTGCAAATGAACAAACGAATCACTATTATGAGATACCTATCAAGAACTGATAAGACTGCTCACTAGTCACAATCGAAACTGGAATGGTCGTCATCATACTTTCTAACAACATATCCCCTGTCGTCCCCTATGCCCTTCACTTCAACCCATCGGGTATTCATATCAATCTCATGATAGCTACCGAGGTCAACATAGAGGCGTTCAAAAGTAACCCTATAATGTGTTCCACTTATACCGTCGAGTTTTTTCTGTTCTCGAACGACACACACATAAGTATTTTCTCCGTCGTAGTGAACAGCTATAGGATGTATAACCAAAGGAAGACCTGAAGACTCATTGGACCCTTGAATAGAATTTGTTTCACTAGAATAATAAAATGGCGTTCGGATCCAATAATCACCTTTTGGATGATAACCTTGTTTTATTTCTGATATACTCATGCCATCAAACTGTATCGAGAATGCGACTCGCACAAAAACAAACCCAACTAGGGCAACAAGTATTATAAAAAATATTTCAATGTAAGAGATTTTTTTCATAAAATTATCTATATAAATAATTAATTTTCTTAAAACATTCTTTCAATTGAATTTTCAACTCACTTCTTCCTTTTCCACCTTTCAAATACAACTCCCGACGCTTAGCGTCGAGTGGAACTATATAACTTTCGTAGTAAATAAGTTCTAGTGGACGCCTATATGTTGTTGCTTTCACATACCCTTTATTGTGTTTTTCTAATCGTGCTTTTAAGTCTGGTGTTGAACCAACATATAGTTGTTTATCTTTTTTACTAAAAAGAATATAAACATAATACATTTGGACATTGTACTACGAGGGTGGCTCGCTAAGCGAGCCCATACCCCCGCTCTGCGGGGGGTGCCTATCGGGAATCGAACCCGAATCGAAGGTTCCACAAACCTCAGTGTTAACCGTTACACCATAGGCACCATATACCAAACATTGCATACAAGATACAACGTACCAACTAAGGCGCTACATTTATACCAAAAATCCCTTTATTAGTCTAGGTTTTTAGATTTCCCTCATACTAAACTTCTTTTCGAAAAACTGACTACCTGCTACCGCAAAAAAAACAACAACTATGTAAATCGCGAAGATTTCAAAAACAGATAGAGGTAAAGATCTTACGGACCCGAGAAGGAAGGCACTATACCAAGAAACTATAGACACAGCCCCTGAAGCAAAAGCCAGTCTTCTTATGCGATGAAGCTCTCCGGGCAAATGATGATGTGGCTCTCCAAATGATATATGCAGAAGCTTCGGCGATATGACCATATTTAGTAATACTCCGTTTAGTGCAATGATCGCGACTATTATTGTCTTGGCTACGAACTTTGTATTTTCAAATATTTCTGGGTAACCAAGATACACAAAACCTATACCAGTTGCAATGAGTGAAAAGATACATATCCAGAGCACTTTTGAAAGTGTGCTCATTATGTCTACTTCCGAAGTTGATATTCGATAATCTCGCAAGAACTTGAAGAACAAAACGTCGGTAACTGTTGTTGCTCCTACTCCAACCGCAGCAAACATAGCGTGAGCAATAACTAGCACAACTTTCCATTTGTATAGCATTAGATAAAAAGATAAGTCTGCATGCATCCATGAAAAGATGGCGATAAACAAAGAAACGAAAGCGGATCCCAAACACCACGCACACCATTGTTTGATTACAAACGCTTGTAGAGATACTAGAT
>DALYDA010000014.1:18473-21107 GCA_031973435.1 Minisyncoccota bacterium | reverse complement strand
TTTTTGGAGCCGCTTCTCGGACTTGAACCGAGGACCTTCGCTTTACAAAAGCGTTGCTCTACCAACTGAGCTAAAGCGGCAATATGATTTTCAATAACTTAACTTCTCAATCTCTTTTTTGTCTGTGCTCTACCAAACTGAGCCCGCCCGACTGAACGATATCAGTCGTTCGGGCGGGCTAAAGCGGCAATATTTATTTACAATTACATCTGCCAAATGTAACTACAGGTTATACCAAATCTTTGTTTTCGTCAACTTCCTCTACAGATGCCTTTTTCTCTAGTTCCTCTATCTCTTTCATTGCATGCTCTTTCTCAACCTTTCTCTTGTATCTTCGTATCTTTGCTCTATATTCGTTGAAGTTGTGGAACATGATAGTTCCTGTGCTTTCCCAGATATGCTTACGACTTTTTATCATAGGGAGATACTTTCGTACAAGAGCCTTTGCCTTGTGTAGAACAAGTATCCACAACTTCACCAAAAATATGAGCACGTTTTGGAAGCCTCTCTTTAGATACACAACAGATTCTCTTTTTATAAACAATAGTACTGATACGAAAAGGGAAGAGTCGTAGTGTGGGGTATCTGACTCTACCAACTTCCCAGAACGCAAATCTCTGATCCTGAGTGTGAGTAGGATACAAAGTGCGATTATCGATGCACCAAATACTATTGTAATAAAAAGAGTGCTCATTTTATCTAATAGACTTTCGAATAAATCTTTCTATTTTTGCATTGTTGTTTGCAAGTAGCTTTGCGATCGTAAGACTAGGATCCTTGAAAAATGGTTGTTCTTCGAGTGTTTGCTCAGAAAGGAAAGCGTTTATTTTTCCTTCTAGCATCTTTTCCTGTATGTTTGCTGGTTTACCACTAGCTTCTACTTCTTCTTTGAACATTTCCTTTATCTTCTCAACCATGTCAGCTGGAACCTCACTCTTTGAGATGTATTCAGGTTTCATAGCTGTGATGTGCATCGCGATATCCTTTGCTAATGCTTCGTCTCCTCCTTCGAGGATTACTACAGTAGCGCTTTTGTTGTCATGGTGCACATAAGCTCCTATCACATTTCCTTCAATAACTTCTATTTCAGAGAGTTGTATCTTTTCTCCAATTTTCTGAACAAGTTCAGGTACCATTGTTTCTGCTTTTTGCTTTGCACTTTCTTCGCCTTCAGAGAGTGCTATCTCTGCTAGTTCTCTTGCTGTTTCTATGAAAGACTCGTTCTTTGCAACGAAGTCAGTCTCACATGAGAGGATTATTATAGACGCCTTATTGCCATCAGTTTTCACTGTTACAAGTCCGTCTTCTGCAGAACGGTCTCCTTTCTTAGCTGCTATCTCACTAGATTTCTTTTTTAGTATGAGGAGAGCCTTTTCCATGTCGCCCTCTGCTTCTTCAAGAGCTTTTTTGCATTGCATTACAGAGATACCTGTTTGGTCTCTAAGTTCCTTAACTGCTTCTGTTGTTATTGCTTGTGACATATTTTATTTATTGAAAGTACAAAATTGATAAGCGTAGTTTATTTTAGAAGTGTTTCTAGAATGTGGTTTATTGTTTTTATTGAAGAGTCGTTGGCCATGATAGGGAAGTTTACCTTTGTCATGTCAGAGTCAGTATTCATGATTGCAACAACTGGTATTTTTAGTTTCTTTGCTTCTGTTACTGCTACGTCTTCTTCTCTTGAGTCTACAACGATCATAGCGTCAGGGAGTTTTGTTAGTCCTAGTAGTCCACCCCAGTCCTTTGTCATAGTTTCCATTTCTTTCTCAAGCTTGAGTCTTTCTTTCTTTATGAATTTATCTAGATCTCCAGTTTCTTTCTTTTTCATTAGATCTTCAAGTTTTGCAAGTCTTACTCTTACTTCACCCCAGTTTGTAAGCATACCCCCGATCCATCGAGTAGTTACGTAAGGAAGGTTATTCTTTAGAGCGAAACCTTCTACTAGAGATCTTACTTCTGGCTTTGTTCCAACAATAAGAATAGTTTTAGACTTGTCCTTCATGTCAGCCACAAAAGCCGAAGCTTCATTTATCTGAACTTCTGTCTTCTCAAGGTCTATGATATCGTTCTTGTTTTTTGTGGCTAGCACAAAACCCTTGACGGATGGGTGTCTTCGTGTTCGGCTGAAGCCGTAATGTGCTCCTGTGTCCAGAAGTGTCTCCACATCTTTTGATAGTTGTTTTTTGTCAGTCATGGGCACCATTCTAACAGATATTCTTCTGGTTTGCAACGTAGTTTATCCCATAGACTATAAGCCAAATTTAAGGTAGTATCGAGGTTATGAGGCAAACAAATTTGTTCACAAAAACAAGAAAGGAGGCTCCGTCTGACGAAGTCTCTAAAAATGCAGAACTCCTTATAAGAGCAGGGTTTATACGCAAGGATATGTCGGGTGTATATTCTTACTTGCCATTAGGTCTAAGAGTGATGGATAAGATTATAAATGTAATCCGAGAGGAGATGAATGAGCTCGGGGCACAAGAGGTTCTACTTTCATCTCTACAAGAGAAAGAAACATGGCTACCAACAAATCAGTGGAGCGACGAAGAAGTCGACGTATGGTTTAAGACAAAACTAAAAAATGAAACAGAGTTGGGTCTTGCATTTACCCACGAAGCTGCGATGACAAAAATG
>DALYDA010000014.1:0-18463 GCA_031973435.1 Minisyncoccota bacterium | reverse complement strand
CAAATAAACTCATACAAAGATCTACCTTTGCTTGTTTACCATTTCCAAACAAAATTTAGAAACGAAACTAGAGCAAAATCTGGGATTATGCGGTGTAGAGAATTCTTGATGAAGGACCTGTATTCTTTCTCTCGAAACGAAGAAGATCATCAAAAAATATATGACAAAATAAAAGAAGCATATCAAAAGATTTTCAAGCGGATCGGAATAGGACACAAAACTTTCTTTACATTTGCTTCAGGTGGAGTTTTTGCGAAATTCTCACATGAATTCCAAACAGTAACTAGTGCTGGTGAAGACAAAATATTTATTGACCAAGACAAGGGGTTAGCAGTAAATGACGAAGTAATGAATGACGAAGTACTCGCTTCATTATCTTTGTCCAAGGACAATATGATAGAGGAGACATCGGCAGAAGTTGGAAATATTTTCACACTCGGAACACGTTTCTCAAAGGCACTTGATCTGGAAGTTTTAGATGAGGAAGGAAATAGAATAAACCCGATTATGGGTTCTTATGGTATTGGTCCAGGGAGAGTCATGGGAACAGTTGTAGAAGTGCTTTCCGATGACAAGGGTATAATCTGGCCAGAGTCTATTGCTCCTTTCCAGGTTCACTTACTAATGCTTGGAAACAAAGATGCTGTGAAAGAAGAGGCAGATGCTTTGTACAGAAAACTTGTAGACGCAGGTGTCGAAGTTCTATATGACGATCGAGAAGGAAGTGCGGGAGAAAAGTTTGCAGATTCTGATCTAATAGGTATCCCGTACAGAGTTGTTGTTTCTGAAAGAAGTCTCGCTGATGGAGGCTATGAAGTAAAAAAACGAACAGAAGAAAAAGGAGAGATAGTGCAAAAAGATAATCTGGTAGCAATGTTTGTATAATTTATGTTCAAAAAACTTTACGAAATGTTTTCTAATGATATAGGCATAGACCTCGGTACTGCAAATACCTTGGTGTATGTTCGAGGACTTGGAGTAGTGATAACAGAGCCTTCTGTTGTTGCTCTCAATACAAAAACAGGACGTATTGTTGCAGTTGGTGCTGAAGCAAAACAAATGCTCGGACGTACACCTCCACACATAAAAGCTGTAAGACCACTCGTAGACGGAGTTATTTCTGATTTCGAAGTTACAGAAGAAATGCTCGCGTACCTAATAGGAAAGGCGGAGAAACTTTCTCCAAAATATTTTCGTCCACGTGTTGTGATCGGAGTACCAACAGGAGTTACAAGTGTAGAAACTAGAGCAGTGTATGATGCAGCAAAGTCTGCTGGAGCAAGAGAGGTATATATAGTAGAGGAACCGATGGCTGCAGCTATAGGTATAAAACTTCCTATAAAGGATCCTGTGGGTTCCATGATTATAGATATCGGAGGAGGAACAACAGACATCGCAGTTATTTCTTTGGGAGGAATAGTGAGATCAAACTCACTCACAATAGCGGGCGACAGACTAAATGCCGACATCACTACATATCTTCGTGACGAGTTCAAGATACTAATAGGTGAGAAAACAGCTGAGCAGATAAAGATAGCGATCGGTTCAGTTCTCGAAGGTGATCCAAGAGAGATCGCAGTGAGAGGACGTGACCTTGTTACAGGACTACCAAGAGAGGTTATCGTTACAGACTCAGATGTACGTGAGGCAATAGCAGTATCTATAACAAATCTAATAGACGGCATAAGAGAGGTTCTAGAAACAACTCCTCCAGAAGTGCTTTCCGATATCATGCAAAAAGGTGTTGTTCTCTCAGGAGGAGGAGCGCTCATAAGAGGCTTGGCTCCACTTCTTGAGACACTACTTAAGATGCCAGTCAGAGTTGCTGTTGATCCACTTACAGCAGTAGTCAGAGGCACAGGTATCGTTCTAGATGATATACCTTTTTATATTGATGTACTTATAAGCGCAAACAATGAACTTCCTCCAAGATAGAAAAAACCAAATAAGAAGAAAAAATATTTTCCAACTTATCGTAGGAATACTTTTTGTTTTTTTGATCGCACGTTTTGGTTTTCCAGATTTTACATACAGGTTCTTTTCTAGTATTTCTAGTGGCATAGCAAAAGGAGAAAGTTATGCAGTGGACGATCTCGAAAATATTTCCAAAAGATTTGTTCCAAAAAGAACTCTCATAAAAGAGAACGAGAAACTAAGAAGCGAAATAGATGTTCTTTCTACCAGACTTCTGGACTACCAGATAATCAAAGATGAGAACAATGACCTAAAACAGTTCATAGGTGGTTTTGAAAACATTGAGAGTTTCAAGGTTGGGAGAGTTGTGTCTCGTCCTCCTGTTACTTTTTACGATACAGTACTTTTGGATATAGGTGAGGATGACGGAGTTTTTGTCGGAGCGAGTGTCTACATAAATAACAATATTATCATTGGAAACGTTTTGGAAGTTTACAAGAACACTTCACTTGTATCTTTGTACACTTCACCTAAAACTGAAACTAAAGGAATACTCATCCCTTCAAACACTGAGATAACTCTCATTGGTCGTGGTGGGGGTTCGTATGAAGCAAATATTCCACGAGATTTAACTATAGAAGAGGGAAGTATAGTTACCTTTCCTGGGAAAGAAAACGATATTTTGGCGATAGCACTTTCCAATATTTCTGATCCGAGAGATTCGCTAAACACTGTACTTTTCAGAAGCCCGGTAAACTACAACAACATCCGTTTTGTTGGGATAAGATAATGCTAATGAAAAAAAATTTTTCTTTTGACATTGAAAAGAAAGTTGACGGAACTCTTGCTCGTGCAGGGGTTATTCAAACACCGCACGGAGAAATTTTGACCCCAGCATTTGTAACAGTGGGAACAAAAGGGACGGTAAAGTCTCTGTCACCTGAGATGGTAAAAAGCGCACTTTCTCAGGTAGTTTTGGCAAACACATACCATCTGTATCTTCAGCCAGGTTCTGCAGTTGTAAAGGAATCTGGAGGATTGGGTAAGTTTATGGGATGGGATGGTCCAACCATGACAGACTCTGGGGGCTTCCAAGTTTTTTCGCTTGGTTCTGCTTTTGGTAAAGGCATAAACAAAGTTACAAAAGCACTCGATCCTTCACTTCAGATACCAGAGAGATCAAGTGCCGATGACGGAGTTCCTAAACTTGCAACTGTCGGAAATGACGGAGTTTCTTTTCGTTCACACATAGATGGAAGTTTGCATTTTATATCTCCAGAAAAATCTATCGAAATTCAAAATGAGATCGGAGCAGATATAATATTTGCATTCGATGAATGTACGTCACCCGTAGATTCTGTTCGATATCAAAGGGAGGCACTTGAGAGAACACATCGCTGGGCACTTAGGTCTTTGCAAGAGATGGAAAGATTCCGAGAAAAAAATGCGAACAGAGAATACCAGGCAATATTTGGTGTAATCCAAGGAGGAAGAGAAGAAGATTTGAGGAAAGAATCTGCAAAGGCTATTTCAGAAATGAAAACAGAAAATGGAACAACATTTGATGGATATGGCATCGGAGGAAGTTTTGCGAAAGAAGACATGGAAACTGCTGTAAGATGGGTAAACGAAATCCTTCCCGAAGATAAACCTAGACATCTCCTTGGTATCGGAGAACCAGAAGATCTGTTTATGGGTGTTGAAAATGGAGTAGATCTTTTCGACTGTGTTCTTCCAACACGAAATGCAAGAAATGGATCACTTTTTACAAGTCATGGAAAAATAAATATTCTAAACTCAGAACATCAAAACTCATTTGTTCCGATAGAAGAAGGGTGTGGGTGCTATACATGTTCACCCCGCAATGGCGGGGCAGGATTTACTCGGGCATATTTGGCACATCTTTTTCGTGGGAAGGAAATGCTCGCAGGGACTTTGGCGACAGTACACAATCTTTACTTTTTAAATAATTTGGTTGCGAAAATAAGAGAAGCGATTTTAGAAAACAATTTTGAAAAATTTAAAAAAGACTTCCTTGCAAACTATCTAAAATAATATTATTGCAAAGCCGATATGTAGATATTTGTCTTATTCAGTATGTCCACACTCAAAGTTCTCTGAAAATCTACATATCTTCTTTTATTCTCCAAAATAACGTAAACTGGATTAATATGAAATTCCTGAAAATATTCTTTACCGATATTTATATAGACATAGCCTTATTCATAGGACTTTGGGTTTATGCTGTTTTAAGTTGGGAAATGAGTGAGTACTACGTTCTTGGAGCTATAGTAAGTGTAGTTTCAATAATCTTTTGGATTATATCGAGAGTGCAACTCGGTAAAAGTTTTGAAGTCTTGCCAACAGCCAAGTCTTTGAAAACTCACGGTATTTATTCAATAATGAAGCATCCTATTTATATTTTTTCAACAATTTCATATCTTGGTCTATTTATTGCCACAGAAAACCTATATATTGGCATAATTTTTGTTTGCGTAGTTATTGTTCAGGCAGTAAGAGCTAAAAGAGAGAATAAATTACTCAAAGAAAATTTTGCTGAATATAATAAATATTCAAAAGAAGTATGGTTTTAATTTTATGTCAAAAAATGTATTTAAGCTAAAAAGTGATTTTACTCCCGACGGAGATCAGCCCCTCGCTATAAAGGGTCTTTTGGAGGGGCTCGAAAAGGGTTATAAAAAGCAGACTCTACTCGGAGCAACCGGAACAGGGAAGACGTTTACAATGGCGAACGTTATACAAAAATGGAACAAGCCTACTTTGGTTATTGCACACAACAAAACTCTCGCAGCTCAGCTCGCACAGGAGTTCAAAGAGTTTTTTCCAGACCATGCAGTGCATTATTTTGTTTCGTATTATGACTACTATCAACCAGAGGCGTACATGCCAGTTACTGACACTTTCATAGAAAAGGATGCTCAGATAAACAAAGAGATAGACCGACTTCGCCATGCAACAACACAAGCACTTCTCACAAGAGACGATGTCATAATTGTGGCATCAGTTTCCTGTATTTACGGTTTGGGTTCGCCGAAAGAGTATGAAGAACAAAATACAAAGATTTCTATTGGAGATAAATACAAACGAAACGAACTTTTGAGACGTCTCATAGACATACACTTTGAGAGGACAAATGCGGACTTGTCTCCTGGACAATTCCGATCCGTAGGATCCAAGGTGGACATAATGCCTGTGTCAGAAACATTTTTCTACCAAATAGAACTCGATGGGGACAATGTTTCTAGTATTTTAAAGATTGACCCAGTTACATCAGAACTTTTGGGTGAGGAAAAAAATATTTTTATTTTTCCTGCAAAGCACTTTATAACAAGAGATGAGGAATTGGACAGAGCGATAAAGGATATAAAAAAGGAACTTGGTGAACAACTGGCATATTTTGAGAAAGAAGGAAAACTTCTAGAAGCAGAAAGAATAAAAAGAAGAACGACTTATGACCTAGCAATGATAAGGGAAGTCGGGTATTGTTCTGGGATAGAAAACTATTCAAGACACTTTTCGGGGAAAAAGGCTGGAGACCCTCCAGAAACTTTGCTTTCATATTTTCCCCATGGAAAAAAAGGCGAGCCACAATTCCTAACAATCATCGACGAGTCGCACGTAACACTCCCACAACTTCGTGGTATGTATGCAGGCGATGCTTCACGAAAGAGTACACTTGTAGAATTCGGGTTCCGACTTCCGTCTGCAAAAGACAACAGGCCACTTCGCTATGAAGAATTCGAAGAGCGCATAGGTCAAGTCATATATACTTCTGCAACTCCAAGTGACATAGAAAGGGAAACTAGTGAACAAATCGTACAACAGATTATTCGCCCAACAGGACTTATCGATCCAGAAATAGATTTGCGACCAATAATAGAAAAAGGCAAATATCCCGGACAGATCAAGGATTTTATAGAAGAAGCAGAAAAAACTATAAAAGGGGGTGGTCGTGTTCTTGCTACAACGCTTACAAAAAAAATGGCGGAAGATTTGTCGGCGTACCTAAAAGAGAAAGGCATGAAGTCTGAGTATCTTCACTCAGACATAGAAACTCTTGATCGGATCAGAATTCTAACAGAATTTAGAAGAGGAACATTCGACTGTCTAGTAGGAGTAAACTTGCTTCGAGAAGGACTCGACCTGCCTGAAGTGGAGCTCATCGGGATACTCGATGCTGACAAAGAGGGATTCCTTCGAAGCGAGACTTCACTTATCCAGACAATAGGTCGTGCAGCTAGAAATGTGAAGGGTCGAGTGATCTTGTATGCGGACAATATGACAGGTTCTATGGAACGTGCGATCGGAGAAACTACACGTAGACGTGAAGTCCAATTGGCGTACAACAAAAAGCACGGGATCACTCCAAAAACAATTTCAAAAAAGATTCATGATATCACCGAGCATATGGAGACAGAGCATTCAAAAGCAGTGAACGCAGAGCTCGCACTCGATGTGGAGATTTTCAAGCGAGCAAATGCCAGTGTCCTAAAAGCTGAAGCAAAAAAACTTTCTCGCATGAGTGACGAAGAAAGAGAAAAGACTGTTTATGAAAAGATAATCAAACTCAAGGAAAGAGATATGAACAAGGCCGTGAAAGAACTCGACTTTGAAACAGCGGCTATTCTTCGAGATGAGATAGGAGTACTTAGGGAAAGAATGGAAAAATAAAAAAAGCAGAATGAGTTTCTGCTTTTTGTCTTACCTCATATAAGCAATCATTTCTATTACATGAAGATTATTATATTCAGGCCTCCGATCACCTCGAACTAAATCTTTCATTTGAAGAGGCTCTTCATCTTTCTTAAGGTTTTTGTTGATTACTTCCAATTCTTCTCTTGTTGAAGCATTAAGTTTTTCTCTTTTTGATTCAGCCCATTTTTTTATATCTTCTTCGGAAAAAGTATCTTCAACTTCTTTTTTGAAGGTTTCTATAACCAACTGCTCCTGTGGAGTATGTGGTTCCTGGCTATCGATGTACGCAATCCTTTTTTCTTTTGGTGTCATTACCTGTAGTTTTTAATTGAAATTTATTTCTTTAGTGTGATACTAATACACCTAGTCTTTCTTGTCAAATCATATTTAGAAACAAAAAAGCGGACGAGGGTCCGCTTTTTTTATTAGCTATGTTTATACCAAAGTCTATCTAGGCTCCATTTTCCACCACCTGTAACAAACAAAACTGAAAGAGTACCAAACAATGTTATGTGAGAGAATACATCTTCTTTGAAATAGAAAAATGTAGTCGTGATAACAAAAAATGCAATCACAGACACGAGCCTTGTGTGAAAGCCTAGAAGTAAACATATACCAACGATAAGCTCTATTACACCAGCGGAAAATATCCACATAGTAGCAGGTACATTTATGACTGACGTAAGGTTGTAAATGTTTACTACTTGTTCAGATAGGTGTGGGTTTAGGAATTTTTCAAATAAAGCTAAAAATATTAGCGCAAAACCAATCCCCACTCTTAGAACAAAAGGAACAAAGGGAGCCAGTTTCTCAGAGTTCAGTCTGGGTACGCCAAGGATATCATCTATTCCAGGTTTTGCATTCTGTAAAATCAGAAGTGTGATCCCAATTGCGAAGTAGTCTAGGTTTCCAATAATATAAAAGTCTACACTGATAGCTTTGAAAAACAGGATAATAGAAAAAATAGTTGCAGGCAATAGCAAGAAACCGGACAATAAAAGGAATCCGACAATCAGTTCTATTCCACCAAAAACTTGTGTTTGTAGGACAGGGGATATGAGAACTTGCTTTGCACCTGCTCCCATAAGGGCGATACCCAGAGAAAGACGTAGTATCCATGGTATGAACTCATAATATGATCGCAAGTGAGTCGTCACCCTATCGATATAATTTTGTATGAAATAACTTTTGTGTGACAAGAAAAGTAGTAGTAGGAGAACTGCAATAGTAGAACCCATAAGTACCCAGTTTTCTCCATGAAAGAGTGCGTCAAATGCAAAAGGGAAGTCTTGCCCCAGAGATGCATCAAATTGTTCTTTTGGAACAACATATCCTACGTGAGCTTTTGTAATGGATGGTAAAAATAGTGCAAAAAAAGATAATAAATATTTCATGCAAGTATTATACAATTATTCAAAGATAAAAAAATAGCCCCAACGGGACTATGCTTTTTCTAGGACTTGCTCAAACTCTAGTTTGAGGATTTGTTCGACAGTAAAAACTTTTATTTGTGAAGTTTCCACCGGAAAGCTTTCATTAAAACCGACCCACTGTGTGAGTCGATAACAAACCAAAACTTCTGCATTCAATTCTATATTTTTTGCTTCGAGGCTATCCAATGCCCACTTTTTTAATTTATTCAAATTGAGAGTTGCTGCAACCTGTGATTTGTCAATTTTGAAAATAGACCCTAGGTGTCTCTTGTCTATTAAATTTGCCATATCCTTGCTTTTCCCCCATGATATACTTCTTCTTATAAAATATCAATATGCTTACATTTAGACAAAAAGTTTTCAATATCGTGTCAAAAATACCGAAAGGTAAGACTCTTTCATATAAAGAAGTTGCAAAAAAAGCAGGGAATGAGAAAGCTGCCCGAGCCGTTGGTGCAATTCTAAAAACAAACTACGATCCAAAGATCCCATGTCACAGAGTCATAGGCTCAAATGGAAAACTGACAGGATACAATCGTGGACTTTCCAAAAAGAAAAAGCTCCTTCACGAAGAAGGAGCGATTCGGTAATTATTTTTGGCTGGAAAAACTAAACCTCAAGACTAATATGGAAAGTCTTTAACAAAAAATTTTTCTGTATTGTTCTTTTGTCATGGTTCCAATCACATTTGATATTTCATTCTCTTTAGCAACTTCGATGGTTGTTTGAGAAACAGGAGACTTGATCAGTTCTAACACTTCCTGTTTTTTCTCTTCAGGAACTGGATATTTTTCACTCAATGCTTTCCTTTTGTTTTCATTGAAACGAGACTTATCTCTTTCATAGATTTTGCGCTCGCTGTAACTGTATGATGTTGAGCTAGGTTTCTCTCCAACATTTTTGACCAACTTCAGTCCGGCATCTTCTTCGACTAAGAGGTAGTTTTCAAAATATTCTAATGACATACACTGCATTTTTTAAAAGAGTACTACAATATATACTTTTTGTCAAAAAAACTCCTTCACAAAGAAGGAGCAATTTAATTGTTTAAATTTTATTCTAACTGTTCTGCTTCTTTCAGAAGCATCCTGTACTCATTTATTAAAGAGTCGATCTTTCCTATCCATATATTTGAATTTGATAAATGGATTGTTCCTTTGGACAAAAGGTAGTCAGCCATTTCTGTGTTTTTGTTGAGTCTAGCCATATTTGATAATTCAAGATACTGTCTAGCAAGGGCAGTTTCTCTTTCTACTTGTCCCTTTGCAAACAAACTCTCCTTTTCAATATCGTTGGCTTTTTCGATGATCCTTTCTTCCTCAGATTTACATCCAAAGATAATAAGGAAAAATAAAAACGGTATTAATTTTTTCATAGAGTTTAAATTTTTATTTAGTTTACTATGCTTCATGTGTTCTGTCAAGTTGGATAAAAAGAAAAAGATCCTTCAGGAAGAAGGAGCGATGACTTAAATATTTTATTGGATGTCCATCACTTCCTGACTACTGTAAGGAAGCAGGAATAGTCCCTCCTGGAAGAACGGCAATATGAGGAACATATAGTATATGTAGTATTCCTCGCTATTCGGCTCATCCAGATTTTTGCCATTTGAAGGTAAATCATCACAAGTTAATTCGACTTCTGAAACTCCATCAAATATAATAGTTCTGCTCGGCGAGTAGCTGATATCTATTTGAAAATCGTTGGCTGTCTGACTGTATGTACTTGCCATAAAACTAACACAAAAAAGTAATGCGAATATATTTTTCATTGTACTTATTTTTCTGCATAATACCACGAGTATAGATGCATTGTCAAAGAAAAAACTCCTTCACAAGGAAGGAGCAATCTAGTTATTTTCACACTGGTATTTTAGTTGTTTTGCTAAAATACCGTACTCTTTGAGTTTTACCTCAAGGAGTATTTTTTCCTTTTTTGTTTCAACAATCTCTTGATACATCAGAAGTTCATTTTGCTCTGATATTCCACCCTTAGAGATCCTGCTTTGTATCTCTGCGATGGCAGAGTCGCAGGCTCTCATTTGAGCAAAAGTAGTGTCAGCTTTTGTGAGTATATAAAAATACTCGGTACAAGCTTCCTCTTTTGTTATCTCCTGTGCTGTTGCAGTAAAAATAAAAATAAAAAAACAAATAAGAAAGAGAAGTTTTTTATCCATGATTGAAAAATATGTTTGAACCGTTCAAATAATCTTTTACCAGATCGAGTCCAGTTTCTGAAAAGGTTTCGAGTTCATGGATGAGTTCGTTTTTTGAGTAGGTTCTTTCTCCTACCTTGTAAGAGAATTCTCCTGATTGGTGTAACTCATCAATCAAAAAATTGGCTGTTTTTTTCTTTTGTTCATCCCACATAGTTAAGGAATTTTACGAAACTTTACTACAAATGCATATTTTTGTCAAATTAAGAAACATGCTACAATATGTTCACATAAAAAGACAGTTAACCCATAGGAGCACTCCGTGGGTCAAGTTTTGTGTTTATACAAACAAAATGACAAATCCAAAAAAAACAAACGACAATAAAAATGACTGGATCATTGTAAAAGGTGCTCGGACTCACAACCTGAAAAATATTTCAGTTGAGATGCCCCGAAACAAACTCGTGGTTGTTACTGGTATGTCAGGTTCTGGGAAGAGTTCACTTGCTTTCGATACTATATTTGCAGAAGGACAACGACGCTACGTAGAGAGTCTTTCTGCGTACGCAAGACAGTTTCTAAACCAGATGCCAAAGCCAGATGTAGACGAGATAACAGGACTTTCTCCAGCGATATCTATTGACCAAAAGTCTAGATCCAACAACCCACGCTCTACAGTTGCGACTATAACAGAGATATATGACTATCTTCGTGTTTTGTATGCTCGTGTTGGTCACCCGCATTGTCCAGTTTGTGGGGAGGAAATAAACAAACTTTCAAACGAAGAAATTATTAACTTTGTTTTAGAAAAAATAAAATCTGAACTCAAGGCAGGAAAGAGTAAAAAGTCTGTTATGGGAGTAGAGTGGAGTGAAATGCCTGTTACTGTTTTTTCTCCGATCGTTAAAGGTAGAAAAGGTGAGTACTACCAGCTCTTATACGATTTGCTCGGGAAGGGTTTTTCCAAAGTTCGAGTAGATAAAGTGATAAAAAACCTCCGAGACAAAATAGAACTCTCAAAAAACAAAGCACACAATATAGACATATTTGTAGATGAGATATCTCTCCATGAGTTTTCAGATGCGCCAGAGGACTCTCGTACTCGACTTTCAGAGGCTGTAGAGAGAGCACTTTTGGAGTCTGATGGTTTGGTAACGATAAAGATTGGAGAAGAAGAGATGCTACTTTCTGCGAAGTTCGCTTGTAAAAATGATGGGTTCTCATTTCCAGAAGTAGAGCCTCGTCTCTTTTCTTTTAACTCTCCTTATGGAGCATGTCCGGAATGTAACGGCTTAGGATCCAAGTTTTTCGGAGGAGACGAACCATGTGATGCATGTAACGGAACAAGACTTCGACAAGAGGCACTAAACGTATTCCTTTATTCAGGAGATAAAAGCAAAAGGGTAAATATAGTGAATCTAACAGGACTTTCTATAGCAGATGCCGCAGACTTTTTCATAGATTTGAAATTGACCGCTCAAGAAAGTAGCAAAAGTAATCATTCGAGAAATCGAGTCCAGACTAGTTTTCCTTCTAAACGTAGGGCTCACATATCTAACACTCGATCGAAAAGCAGGAACTCTTTCAGGAGGAGAGAGTCAGCGTATTCGTCTAGCATCACAACTCGGTTCACGTCTAGTTGGCGCGATGTATGTGCTAGACGAACCAACCATAGGGCTTCACCAAAGAGATAACGAAAGACTGATAAAGACTCTCGAGGACCTTCGCGACCTTGGGAATACTATTGTTGTTGTTGAACATGACGAAGATACTATTTATGCATCTGACTATATTGTCGATATCGGTCCAAAGGCAGGAGTGCATGGTGGGGAAGTTATTGTTTCTGGGTTTTTGGAAGATCTTTTGACAGCAAAGACCAATCCTTCAAAGTCTCGTACACTTGCGTATCTTCGTAATGAAACAAGAATCGAGATTCCAGAAAAAAGACGTGACTCTGACAAAGGATCACTGAAGGTTGTTGGTGGAAAAGTTTTCAATATAAAAAATATGAATGTTGAGGTTCCACTCGGACGGTTGGTCGCAATCACAGGAGTGTCCGGAAGTGGTAAGTCATCACTCATGTACGAGATTTTGTACCAGAACCTAAAGGCGAGACTCGAACGCAAGTTCCGTAGCGCAAAAGTATACAACTGTGCATCTTTTACTGGAACAGAATATATTTCGCGTTCTATTCTCATCGACCAGTCACCAATAGGGCGTACACCACGTTCAAACATAGCTACATATACAGGAGCGTTCACTCACATAAGAGATATTTTTTCTGCAACAGATGAAGCCCGTTTCCGTGGGTGGAAACCAAACCGTTTTTCTTTCAACGTAAAAGGTGGACGCTGTGAAGCATGTGAGGGAAATGGTGAGATCGCAGTTGAGATGCACTTCCTACCGACAGTGTACGTCACATGTGACGTATGTAATGGAAAAAGATTCGACAAAGAAACTCTCACAGTAAAATACAAAAAGAAAAATATTTACGAAGTACTCCAGATGACAGTAGAAGAGGGAGTAATATTTTTCGAAGATATTCCAGCTATTTATGATAGGTTGAAAACTCTTTTGGATGTTGGTCTTGGATATATAAAACTCGGTCAGTCAGCAACGACTCTCTCTGGTGGGGAAGCACAGCGTGTAAAAATAGCTAGTGAACTTTACGGGCGCCACACAGAAAAGACTATTTATCTACTAGACGAGCCTACTGTCGGACTACACTATGACGATGTGGCAAAACTTTTGGAAGTATTGCAAATGCTTGTTTCCAAGGGACACAGTGTCGTTGTAATTGAACACAATCTAGATCTTATAAAATGCGTTGATTATATAATCGACATAGGCCCTGAAGGAGGACTGGGAGGGGGAGAAGTAGTTGCAAAAGGAACCCCAGAAGATGTGGCAAATTCAGCAAAATCTCATACAGGCAGGTACTTGAAGAAAATACTTAGGAGAAAATAAAAAAACTCAAATTGAGTTTTTTATCTTACAATAAAATCTAAATGATTGTATGGAATACTATCGCAGTCAACGGTGATACTTTGGTCTGTGTTAATGCGTGTGCTTGCTTTGTATCCTCTTGAATTAAAATACAATACTGTTTTGCCCACTGCTTCATTTCGACTTGTTTCATCTTCAAAAAAGAATGAAAAATAAAACCTCGATTTGTCAGGGAAAAAATCATCGCCCGGTTTGCTTAAGGTCAAGCCAAAATATCCGTTTGTTCCAGTCAACGAACTACTATCATGAACTGTGAACAATTCGGAGTACTTGTATTTTTTGATAGTTTCGTTTGCTTTATTAAAGCAAATATAAAATCCTACTGCTGTGCCAATAGCTAGGAGTAAAAAACCTACTACAAAATTTTTCATAATACACTTTTTTGCTCAATCTACACCTAGTCAGCGAGTTTGTCAAATAAAAAACTGTGCTGTATAAATACGCACAGAATGAGTGTGCTACGAGAAAGTGAGTGGACGTATCGCAGAGGACATTTTACTGTCTGAGTGAAAATATATCACCCCTTTGCAATTTTTTCTTCGAGCAAAAATCATGTAGGCTGATTCCTCTTCTATGTACCTATAGGCAACTATTTCAAATGTGTCTCTTTTTGAAAAAATATCTGTAGGTCTGTGAGCGGGTATGTCCCCCGGGACGATTACTCTCACACAAAAATCTCCGTTAGGTGTATCGAAGTTGAAAGTGCAAAGCTTGGTCCAGTCAATATTTTGGCTGTGTTGCATATTTAGTTTTGAAGGCTTCTCTAAAGCCAAATTATAGCATACCCAAATATAAAAAAGTACATAAGAATTATGTACTTTTATTTTATTAGTTCGCTTGAATATTTAAATATAACTTGATCCAGTGCAGTGTTAGGATGCTCGGTTTTTATCTTTATATACTTTAGGGTTTTCTAAATATTCAATTCTTTCTATAAGGGCCGATCTTCCGATGACCCAAAATATAGAAGCAAATATATATACAACGGCAATGTATATATGTGGCCACGAAAGCATTTTTCTGTCCTCAGCTATGGTCAAAGCCATAACACCAAAGACAATTATCAAGATTGAAAGTTCAGGCCTTTTGCTTAGGGCAGTCTCAACCTTTAGGAGGATCCATGCACATGGTTTCAACAGAAATATAAATCCAAAAATATTTAGGATTTTTAAAACATTTTTTGCCTTCATAAAGTTCTTTTTGCTCACTTTACATCTGTCATGTATACTTGTCAAACATGAAATTGGTAGACTGGAAAAAACTAAAAATACCTGAAAAACCAGGAGTATATTTTTTTAAAAAGGGTAAAGACATACTCTATATAGGTAAAGCGACCTCTTTGCGCGATAGAACAAAGAGTTATTTTTCGTCTGACCTAATAAAAACTCGTGGTCAAAGTATCATTGATATGGTTTTTAAGTCTTCTGCACTTACTTGGCAAGAAACAGACTCAGTTCTCGAGGCGCTTATCTTAGAAGCTGAACTTATAAAAAAGTACCAACCTTACTACAATGTAAAAGAGAAAGATAATAAAAGTTTTTTATGTGCCGTCATAACAAAAGGCGAGAAAGATATTTTTTGCGGATTGCCTCTAGTTCTAACAGTTCGAAAAAAGGATATAGATTTTGATAAAAAAACAGCAAAAATAGAAAGAGGGCGACGTACTATAAAGATCCAGTCTGTCTACGGTCCGTTTACTTCGGGTCCATCATTAAAAGAGGCGCTAAGGATCATAAGAAGGATTTTTCCATATCACGATGGGTCTTCTGTAAAAAAAGACAATATAGAATTTTATAAACAACTCGGACTAACACCAGGGTATGACAGTAGTAAAAGTTCGGAATATTCAGAAAATATAAAAAACATAAAGTTGTTTTTCGAAGGCAAGAAAAAGCAAATAATAAAAAATCTTGAAAAAGAAATGAAGCTATTTGCAAAAAAGCATGAGTTTGAAAAGGCACATGATATAAAAAAGAAATTGTTTGCTCTAACTCATATAAACGACATTGCTCTTATAAAGAAGGAGAACGTGCATACAGATGTAAGTGATAGTGTGTTTAGAATAGAAGCATATGATGTCGCACACTTGTCTGGAAAAAATATGGTTGGTGTTATGACTGTTATAGAAAATAGTACTCCAAATAAATCTGACTATAGAAAATTTAAAATAAATCAAATTCAATCATCCAACGACGTTGGTGCACTTGTCCAAGTGCTGGAAAGAAGATTTACTCATAAAGAGTGGAAATACCCAAATATAATCGTTGTCGATGGTAACAACGTCCAAAAGACATTTACTGAAAATTTCCTCAAGAAAAACGGTATAGATATAGATGTTGTATCTGTTGTGAAAGACGATAGACACAAAGCCAGAGAAATACTAGGCAAACAAAATATTGTTTCAAAGTATAAGGATTCGATACTGTTAGCAAACAGTGAGGCGCACAGATTTGCTATCACATATCATAAACAACTAAGATCAAAAGATTTTTTATCCAAATAGTCTTTTGTCATTATAGTTTAAATTAAGTACAATGAAGCTATGTTAAAAGTTGGAGTGCTCCGCGGTGGACCAAGTGATTCGTACGACACATCTCTACAAAGTGGAGATGCTATTTTGCGAGCACTTAGAACCAATCCTCATGTAGAGGCTATCGACTTACTTCTCACAAAGGACAGAATTTTACACAGAAAGGGTATTCCTATAAGTTTAGAGAAACTTTCTCGTGAAGTAGATCTCGTTTGGAACACGCTTCACGGATATTATGGTGAGGATGGAAAAATCCAATCTTTGTTCGAAAAGTTCGGAATCAAACATACAGGACCAGAGGTCGGGTCTGCGGTGGGTGCAATAAACAAAAAGATTGCAAAAGAGTATCTTGCGCTACATGGAGTGAAAAGCCCATTGTATGTTGTTGTAGATACACGAAATATAGATAACCTCGAACCAGAACAATTTGTTCATAACGAGCTTGTCCGTATAAACAGATCTATCCCACCACCTTGGATAGCGAAGCCACTTTCTGGAGGTATGTCGCAAGGGATAGTTCTTGCACGTTCATTGCCTGAGCTTTCTTTCGCTATTGCAAAGGCACTAGAGAGCGAAGAAGATCTTTTGGTAGAAGAGTATATAGAAGGAAGACATGTAAGTGTCGGTGTGATAGACAATTTCCGAAACGAAGATTTGTATTCACTTCCACCCGCAGAAGCAAAGTTGTTTGGGAAAGGAAAAATTGTAGATCACAACATACGATCAGTGGGTACTTGCTATACCGTTCCATGTAATATGAACGAGAGACAAAAAAGGGAACTGATGGACTTGGCCAAGCTCGCACACACAGCTCTAGGACTTCGTCACTATTCTGAGAGTGATTTTGTGGTTCATCCAAAGAGGGGAATATACTATCTCGAGACAGATGCTATCCCATCACTTTCCAAGGGCTCACACTTCGATCTTGCGTTACAATCAGTAGGGTCAAATATGGAGGATTTTGGAAAACACATAGTTCACCTTGCAATAAATCTAAAATAGGTTAAAATACTTCTGCCCATATATTATGGGCCCATAGCTCAGCTGGTAGAGCAGTCGCTTTGCAAGCGAAAGGTCAGGAGTTCGAATCTCCTTGGGTCCACCCGATTGAATTTCCCCGCGAAAATGCGTCCGCGCTCCGCGCGGTAAGTGGAAGTTCGGCAAGAAAAGAAAAGGGCGTTTTGAAATCCACGGAGAGCGCGCTTGCGCGCAAATGGCGGTTCGAGCCGATGGTTTTCAAAAAAGTTTTCATTTCCTCAAACTTTTTTGAAGAAGCGAGATTTTGTGCTTGGTTGGCTTGTAAAATCCAGTTTCGCACGAGTTCGAGCCAATGATTTCCTTTTCGCTCAAAATCAGATAATTTTTCCTCTAGCGTTTTCTTTTCAGACATCAAAGCGTTCTTTTTCTGTTGAAACTCCGACAATTCAAAACCGCCATCAAGATAGCCGTCCATGAGGCGGTCAATTTTAGCTTTGATGTCAGAAATAGAAACACGCAGATTTTGAGCGAAAACTCCCGATGATTGGCGATTATCCTTTTCCCACTCGGCGAGCTTGCCGAGATATTTGTCCCGCCAATCATCGGGTAAAGAAACCTTTTGACAAAGTTCTTGCACTTGTCGTTCAAATTCTTCTTCCCGCAAAAATTTATTTTCAGAACATTTAGTGATTTTGCTCTTGTGGGTGCAACGATAATAAATAAACTGCAAACCGCTTTTCTTGATATGTCGCTCGGCGGTTATCGCATAACCACATTCCCCACAAGTAGCAAAATTAAGAAACTGAAAATTCTTTTTCTTTTGATTTTTGCGGGGTTTTCCATTTGCGACAAGTGCTTCTTGTATCTTGTCAAAAGTTTTCTTTGAAATCATTGGCTTGTGCGAACCTTGATGCACTTCGCCTCGGTAAGAAAAACATCCATAGTAAAAAGGATTTTTCAAAATATGTTCTACCGAGGCGAGTGCGAAAGGTTTACCAGATCGTGCGCCAACCAAGCCGAGAGAAAACATTTTGCGTTGAATTGCCGTGAGTGTACATTCGCCAGTACTAAAAAGCTCCAATACTTCTTTTATTTTACGAAATGTCTTTTTGTCAGGCTCAATCGTGCGAAGTCGCGGTTCGTTAAAATAACCGATTGGAGCTTTTGCCGATAATTCACCACGGCGTATCTTTTGCCGTATTCCACGCAAAATGTTTTCTCTTAAATTGTCGGTGTAATATTTTGCTTGTCCGAAAGCGACACTCAACATAAATTTTCCTTGCGGTGTCGCTTCGAACCAAAATGTCGGGAATTTTAGCGCAACAATTTTTAGCGTATCCACAAAATAGATGACCTTGCCACCATCAATACTATTTCTCGCCAAACGATCTGGATTCCACGCTAAAATTCCCGAAGCAGAACCTTTTTCAATTTCGCCAAGCATTTCGTTAAATACTTCACGACCAGGCTCTTTGGCAGTTTTGCTTTCATAATACTCACGAACAACAAACAAACCATTTTGCTTGGCGTATTCCCGAAGCTCATGAAGTTGCGCCTCAATACTCAAAACTTGGCGTTCTTCATCCTCACTCGATTTTCTACAATATATAAAATATTTGATCATGAGCTTTGGGAATTAAATTGATAAAAGGTTTTGCATTACACCGACAATTTCTAAATCTCGCTTCCCATCGGCTCCTGCGGTATTCCGCAGAATGAGCTTTAGCTCAT
>DALYDA010000013.1:18062-21119 GCA_031973435.1 Minisyncoccota bacterium | reverse complement strand
GATATTCTTTCAAAACAGTCTATTAAGAATATTGTAGGAATAAGACTCGAGCAATCTCTAAAGAGACTAAAGGACAAGGGAATAGATGTTTCAGTTAGTGATAGCGCACTTGAGTTCCTTGCAAAGGAGGGTTACAACCCACACTATGGCGCAAGACCACTAAACAGACTGATACAGACAAAGATACTTTCTCCGGTTGCGAGTATGCTCATAGGAGGAACACTTCTAAAGGGTGACTCTGTAGAGATATCAATCAAAAATGATATTCTCCAGATTGAATCCAAAAAGGCAGTAGGTTCACGAAGATCAGAAAAAAAGAAGAAAGAAAATATCGCAGTCTAATCAAAAACCCAGCACTAGTGCTGGGTTTTTGATTTGGTGTGTATTATTGCAGAGGATAATGGAATTGAATTTACTAGGAGTAATCTATTGTTATGGGGTCAGGTTTGGCAAACTCAAATGCGTTGTCAGTATTAAAGGATTTAGTATAATCAGTAGCATGAAGATAAAAATCCTTGGTTCTGGGGGTTGGGAGGGTACACCGTCACCTTTTTGTAAATGTGACATTTGTTTGTCTGCAAAAAATGATCCGCTCTCGAAAGATAGTCGAACTCGTCCTGAAATTCTTGTGGAAAATGATGAAGGGAACTTTTTGATTGAGATCTCTCCGGATATTCGTCTGCAGTCTGCGAGGTTTGATTTGCCTTTGATTGAAAACTTTTTAATTAGTCATTGGCATTTTGATCATCTCTATGGAATACTAGAACTCCATTCATGGTCCAAGTATGTAATGCAGGGCAACCTGAATATCTTTTGTTCCTCAAAAACAAAAGAATGGATTGAAAAAACATTTGGTCATATTCCTAAAAAAATAATTGAGTTGGAGCCATACAAGAAATTTGTGCTGTGTGGAGTGGAAATAACCCCGATCCCTGTCTACCATATGAAATTAAGAGATGATGAACTAGAGGAAGATGAATTGAATAATGCATTTGCATACATTCTTGAAAAAAATAACAAGAAAATTGTTTACCTTGGAGATTATTATAGGATTCCTACAAAAGCTCTAGATTTAATAAAATTCTCAGATCTTGTTATTGCTGACGGAACTTATCTATTTGAAGAACTTTTTCCAAATAAGTTAACACAGAATGAGCTGAAGAATGATGCTGATCATTTGCATGGAAATGAAATACTAAATTTCCTTGCTGGTATTCAAGCAAAGGAAGTCGTTTTCCATAGTACTACACACTTGTCTGAAAAAAGTCACGATAAACTACAGGCACTCCTACCTGAAAATTACAGAATTTCTTATGATGGGATGTCTTGTTAATCAGGTCTTCTGTCCGGCGCACAATGAAAAAATTCCAAATAAATTTGGAATTTTTTCATTGTGCGCCGGGTAGGATTTGAACCTACGTAGCCCGAAGGCGACAGATTTACAGTCTGTTGTAATTGACCACTCTACCACCGACGCATTTGTTCAGAGTATACCGAACGAAAACTAGTATACCAATTTTTCGATTTTTTGCAAAAATGCATATAGACTCAATTTCCTACAGATGATATGGTTTTATGTTTTTTGATATAATGCCTAAATGAAAGAAGCACTATTTGCAGGAGGTTGTTTTTGGTGCACTGAATCCGATTTACGTAAAATCGATGGAGTTGTTGATGTCGTTTCTGGCTATATTGGGAGATCGACGGATACGACTCCTACATATGAAAATCACAAAGGTTTTCGTGAAGGAGTGAAGGTGATATATGACGAAGAGAAAACAAGTTTCAAAAAACTTTGTCAGTTTTTTCTAGATCACATAGATCCCACAGATGGAGGTGGTCAATTTTATGATAGAGGAGAGGCATATAGGACTGCAATATATTTTTCTGATGAAAAGGAGAATAGTACAGCCACTTCGTTGATAGAAGAACTCGCACAAAGTGGAGTATATGAGAAACCAATCGTCGTAGAAGTTTTACCAAAAGAAAGTTTCTATGAAGGGGAAGAATACCATCAAAACTATGCTGAGAAAAATCCGGTAAGGTATGAACTGTACAAGCAAGGCTCTGGCAGAGTGAGGTTCGTGAATGAAGTGTGCCAAATAAGAGAGGAAAAGAAGATCCAGTGGAAAGACTAATTTCCTGTTTGCAATATCTAAAATATGTGATAATATAGGCCTACTATGTCTCAAGATAACCTAATAAAGCTTGTAAACAAGGAAACAAAAGAAGTACGTTGGATGCACAAGAACCGCAAGAAATTGGCAGGTGCAAAGATCGAACTAAAGAAATTTAGTAAAAAACTTCGAAAAGTAGTAACCTTCAAAGAAGCTAAAAAATAAGAACAAAGTAGCCCACTGGGGGCTATTTTGCTATAGTACTATTGCAAATATGGGTGATTAGTTTAGTGGTAGAACAGCGGTCTCCAAAACCGCTGGCGAGGGTTCGATTCCTTCATCACCCGCATGGAAAATCTAGAGAGTTTAGAAAATAATAAGTATTATGAACTAAAACAATTGTTAATTGGGGGAAAAATTTCTTTTATAAAACTTCGTGAAATTTTATTAGAATTTGATCAAAGCACGTCTGATAGAAGGGCGGCAAAAGAAAATAAAACTTTTCTACTTGATCCGGAAGTTTCTGCAGTTTTAAGTAATAACGAGGAGTCAAAATACGGTTATTACAGATTTTTGGGTTTCACAGAATTTCATATCGCCCAGCAAGCGGCAATTACGGATTCTGAAAAATGCGTTGATTATCTAAAAAAATCGATAGAATTTTCCACTAAAGGAAATAGTGAGGATGGCTGGTTGGCTTATCTTGAAGGTACGTTGCTTTATGTTGAAGGACAAACAATACCCGAAAGTGTAATATCTAGAGTTACCTCCGTAAAGAATAAAGATATTTTAAGGAGATTAAATTCAGGTTTAGAAAATAGAGGAAAACCTTCTTATTCTGAAGATTATTTTAATTCCTTTTAAACCAAGTTCTTTGACGTTTTACATATTGCCAAGTAGATTTCTCTAACTCCTCGATCATTTCTTTTTTAGATATTTT
>DALYDA010000013.1:5625-17962 GCA_031973435.1 Minisyncoccota bacterium | reverse complement strand
TGTAGTTTTTTGGCTTCGTTTATCATTCCAGACTTAAGGCGTGCAAGTAGGCGAGTATGGATTTTATTCTTAAGCTCTTCATCAGGAAGGTCGACGTAAATAGTCTCAACATCATATTTGGGCTTTGCTTTTATTTTTGGAACTTTGCCTAGAGATTTTGCAATCTCGATAGCCCGGATTATCCTAACACGGTTGTTTCGATCGATTTCACGATACCTTTTCAGATCTAGTTTCTTGAGTGTTTCAAGCAACTTTTTTGTTTCAAATGTTTCGAGCTTTTTTCGTAGCTCTTTGTTAGGGGGAACTTCAGGTAAAACTATTCCTTTTGTGATCGCATCTACATAGAATCCTGTTCCTCCAACAAGAACAGGTAGGTTTCCACGAGCGATTATCTCATCTATTACTTTTTCTGCATCTCTTTTGTAATCAGAAACGGAATAAACTTTCTTCGGACTAACGATACTAAGTAGGTGATGCGGGATTCCACTCATTTCTTTCTTTGTGACTTTTCCAGAGAGTAAATCAAGTCCTTTGTAGACTTGTCGTGAGTCAGCAGAAACAATCTCGGCTGCTATGCCTAGTCCTTTTAGTTTTTTTGCGAACTCTATAGATACTCCTGTTTTTCCAGAAGATGTCGGACCAACGATGGACATGATAAATGGCTTTCTCATGAGACTTAGAGTACCAGAAACTACTGCTTTGACAAAATCGTAAAAAGGAGTAGTCTAAGGAAAATATAAAAAAATGAATATTGAAGAGAAAAAAAGGTTTTTGTCTCAAAGACTAGAATTATTTAAAAACTTACAAATCGTGATGGATGCCTTGGAGGAAATCGATAGAAGTGACATGAATGAGGTGTCTAAGATAAATGCTAAGTATGCTATTTGTATTGCTGGAGACTTGGCTACAAGCATATTTAAGTCTATTCAAAACAATCAAATAGAAGGTATACAAAACCTTTTGATTCTAATCGAACAACACACAAGTCATCTAAAAAAGGAATCCGTATAAAATAATACGGGTTTTTTTGTTTTTTTTGTGCCCGGAGAGAGAATCCCCGCCTGCTATCGCCCCTGTCCGACAGTGCCAGTCATTGACAGGCGGGGGAGTGAAGCGACGGCGGGCAGGGAACTCTCATACCTTTCGATACACGATTTTGCCTGCCCGACTTTACCTTGACTATTTGTGCCGCGAGAGAGACTCGAACTCTCATGAGTTTCCTCGATCGATTTTGAGTCGATTGCGTCTACCATTCCGCCATCGCGGCAACACAAATTTATTCTAACAATTTCTAGCAGAGATTTACTAAGACGAGCAAAGTCAAGACGGGCGGGAGTCGTGCGCGTCTACCAATTCCGCCATCCGGGCATTTACATTATAGAATCAAGAAATTTTCTTCCTTGACCACTTTTTAAAAACTTCTCTCTAATTCTTGCTATTTTATAATCTTCGTACTCTTTTTTGTGTATTAAGTAAAAAGGCGTATATTTTTTCGTAGATATGTTTTTCCCCGAATTATGTTCACCTAATCTTTTTTCAATGTCTTTTGTTATTCCAACATATCTCCATTTCTTTTCACGACTTTTTATCACATACAAATAGATCATAAAAATATTATCTACCACCAGCCAGAGGCTGGCAAGTTCCGCTTTGCCCGCCTCCGGAGGGCATCCGGGCAGGCAATTCACTTTATATCACATTTTACTAACATTATGAAGGTTGTTTGAAACTATATCTCTGCTACAATCTACTGTATGCAAGGACGATATGAAAACTCAATCTTTTTTATAGAAACGGAAAAGATACATCCAAACCCATACCAACCACGACGAGAGTTCGATGAGCATGCTCTAAACGAGCTTGCAGACTCTGTCCGTCAGTACGGTGTGCTACAGCCTCTAGTTGTGTCACGAGTAGAGAAAGAAACAGAGATAGGAGGACTTGTAACAGAATACGAACTTATTGCAGGTGAGCGCCGATTGCGTGCGTCACGTCTCGCTGGCCTTTCCCAAGTACCCTGTGTTATACGCGTAGGTGATGACTCAATGATGAAGCTTGAGCTTGCTATCATAGAGAACATCCAACGAGAAGATCTAAACCCAGTAGACCGAGCACGAGCATTTTTCCGTCTCCAAGAAGAATTCAAGTTTACGCACACACAGATAGGTCAGAAGGTAGGCAAGAGTCGTGAATATGTGTCCAACACAATGAGACTCCTCGCGATGCCACAAGAGATACTAGATGCACTCTCACAAGGAAAAATCACTGAAGGTCACACAAGACCACTTCTCATGCTTGCCTCTCGACCAGAAGAGCAGTCTGTTTTGTTCAAAGAAATAATCTATAAAAAGATATCAGTTCGTGAAGCAGAAAGAATAGCGCGAAGTATTGCTGTCGAAAAGATCCGCCGAAAAGAATACATCCCTGATCCAGAGATTACAGAGCTCGAGCACAAGCTCCAAGAGTCACTTGGAACAAGAGTTCATATTGAAAAGAAAGAACAAGGAGGGAAGATAGAAATATCATTTTTCTCTAGTGATGACTTGAAGCAAATATTGGATCTCCTAGAATCAAATCAGAAAAGGAAGCCGTATGAGATGCTCCAAAATTTTGAGAATAGTAAAAATACAGTTGTAGTTCCACAAGCAGAAAGCGTTGTTGAACAGACTGAAAATAAAGAAGAATCTTTGATAGAGGAAGTGCCACTAGAGATGCTGGACGATAGAACAAAAGAAGAGGAAGTAAAAGCAGAAGAAGATACAGATCTCTATAACATAAAAAACTTTAGTTTGTGATATATAGCATTTAGCAACTAGCACTTAGCGACTAGTCCTATTTCTTCCCAAAACTTAGGAACTTGGACAAGAGACTATTTTCTTTTAGATACGCATTTATATGTTTTCGCGCAGTTGTAGTCTTGGCGTATTCTAGCCACTTGCTTGCTGGGTGAGACTTTTTGTTTGCAACTACTTCTACTATGTCGCCTGAGTGTAGTGTTGTTGATAGAGGAGACATCTTTCCGTTAACTTTCGAGCTTGCTATTGTGTTACCGATATCTGAGTGAATAGCGTAAGCAAAGTCTATGGGACTAGATCCCTCTGGGAGATCTATAACAGCACCTTTTGGAGTAAAGACGAATATCCTGTCGCTAAATGTGTCCATCTTTAGATCCTTTAGGAATTCGTCTGGAGTTTTGGATTCTGTCTTTGCAATCTTTTTGAATTGGTCCGCCCACTTCCATTTTTCATCTAGATTTTTTTCACTCTGTTTTTTGTAGTTGAAGTGAGATGCGATACCGTATTCCGCTCTTCCATGCATCTCGAGTGTGCGGATCTGTATTTCAGCAATTCCGCTTCCTTGAGTAAATACTGTTGTGTGAAGTGATTGGTATCCGTTTGGTTTTGGTAGGGCTATGTAGTCCTTTATTCTTCCTGGTAGGGGTTTCCAGATGTCGTGTATGATACCGAGTACCATGTAGCAATCTTGTACAGTTCCTACAACCACTCGTAGTGCGATGAGGTCATAAATATGGTCTACATCCATATTGTACTTTTTGTATTTCTTCCAAAAAGAATACAGATGCTTTACACGGTAGTCTATCTCTATCGGGATTATGCTGTTTCTCGCAAGTTTCTTTTCTAGTTCGTCTTTTATCTCCTGTACATACTTTTGGTTTGCATGTTTTTTCTCATCTACAATACTTTTTACTATTTTATAGTCCTCTGGATACACATACGGAAAAGCAGCATCTTCTATCTCACCTCGTAACTTTCCGATTCCAAATCTGTTTGCAAGGGGAGCGTATACTTCTAGAGATTCGAGTGCAATACGTTTCTGTTTCTCTGGCTTTACATACTGGAGTGTTTGCAAATTGTGTAGCCTGTCTGCAAGTTTGATGATAAGTACTCGAAAGTCTTTTGCTACAGCAATGAAAAACTTACGCAGACTCTCTACGTGTTGCTCTTCACCTCGGTATTTTAGCTTTCCAAGCTTAGTAACACCTTCTACGAGTGTTACTATCTCTTTTCCAAACTGTCTCTCCATTTCTGCACGAGAAACTTTTGTGTCCTCCAAAACATCGTGCATAAGTCCCGCTGCAATGGTGGTTGGAGTCATCTCGTACCTTGCGAGGTTTTTTGCTGTTTCAAATACGTGGGTAAAATATGGGTCTCCACTAGCTCTTTTCTGCCCTTCATGAGCCTTTTTTGCAAAGCTAAATGCTTTCTCTATAAGTGCAACCGACTCTGTGTCGGGCTTTTCTTTTAGGAGATTTATGATGTCGTTTACCTCAGGTTCCTTCATATATACAGTATGCACCATATTCAAAGATAAAAAAAGTCTACTCAAGAATTTGGTTTTTGTGGATCCTGTGCTAATCTAATTACAAAACATTTGAAAATGGAAGAACTGGTCTTGCCTAAAACACACAAACTGAAAAAAGGAGACTTTTTTCTTGTAGTAGAAGAAACAGGGGGAAACATAGTGAGTTTCTCTTACCTGTACGAGAGCAATCATATCTTTTTTCCGAGAATGGGAAGAAATGATGGAAAAATGAGAGGAGGTAGCCATGTCTGTTTTCCTCATTTTGGGGCCAAGGACGGTGAAGTGGGGAATCACGGATTTGGAAGGTCTTCATTTCCGACTTTGGTCGAGAATGGATCTTTGGATCATATGCACTTAACTTTTGATGACTTTGAAATCTCGTATGAGATGACAGAGAATGGATTCAAACAAAGATTGGAATGTGCAAATCCTGAAAAGTTTGATCTCTTCAATCCGGGCTTTCATCCTTATTTTTTTGTACCGACTTCTGTTGTTGGAGGGGCTCGAGAAGGGAAAGTAACCTTTTTATCTTCAGGGGGTCTGGGTAGACACTTCATTGATTTTAGAAACATATCCAAAAAAAGTCAGACGTATAATGTCGCTATGCACTCTGAGATATGTATCGTTGTGGATCACGGAGAGTTTAACCTCAGATTTGAAACATCTGAGCCCATAACAGATAAGTCAAATTTTGCACTCTGTCTTTGGCGAGAAGAAGATTCCTGGGTTTGTGTTGAACCGATTTTTAGTAAACACAGTAACCCTAAACAAGTTTCCACAAAGCCATTTTGGATGGAAATGACTGTAGAATTTTACCCGAACAAGAACATTCCCGCATAATTTGCGGGTTTTTTATTTGTGTGGTATTGTGTGGAAAAATATTTTCATGAACATTTGGGATCAGGTCCGAGAGGGTGTAACAGAATCAAACATTCAGTATATTGAATTTCATCTGCTTATTTTATGGTTGGCATCATTTTATGTCATAAAGATAGTGACTGAATATCATTCAAGAATGCAAAGTAAGGTTAAGACTGGGGTAGAAACTAAAAGCGAAAGTTCTTTTAAAAACTCTTTTCCTTTAAAGATTTTAAAGTTTGAGCTAATTTTATCGCAGTTCCTGCTCTTCTTGTTTTTGGTTATGTATTTCTTGAAATTCACAATATTAGATAAAAGAAATGAATTGTTCTTTCCTTTCCTTTTTCTTTTTTATGCGTTTTCTCTTCACATAACATACAAAAAGAGAAAAGATGACTTTAACAAAAAAATCCAGCAATAATGGCTGGAATTTTTTATTTTTTAACCAATTTATCTGGTCGATGGTTTGGACATTTGTTGTTGCTACAACGTTCTGGGATTGTTTTTGTACCTTCCATCATGAGAGATCCGCACATAGAACACATGTTCCCAGTTGGTTTTGCCTTTATTGCATTTTTACAGTCTGGGTAGTTGCTACATGAGTAAAAGATTCCGAACTTTCCACGTCGCTCCATCATCTCGCCATCTTTACATGCAGGACACTTAACTCCTGTCATTTTCTTTTTCTTTTCTTCCTCGTCTTCTTTTATAAACTTACACTTAGGATATCTGGAACATGAGATAAACATTCCAAAACGACCTTCTCGTATTACGAGTTTTCCACCTCCACTTTTTGTGAGTTCTTTTGGTTTACCATCTTTGTCTATGCCACAGAGAGGACATTGTTCTCCTATTTCTTTTGGTCCTTCCATTATTTTTCCATCTATTGTTCTACCACCAACACAATCAGGGAATTTGGAACATGATAGGAATTTTCCATTTTTACCAAGTTTCACTATCATTTCAGCTCCACACACAGGACAAGGGAATTCTTTTGGTGCTTCGCCCAGGTTTGTTATTTTTTCTAGTTTGTCTTTTGCTTTTACTTCCTTTAGAAATGGTCCGTAAAAATCTTTCAAAGTTTTTGTGTATTCTCTTTTACCTTCGGCAATATCGTCAAGCTTGTCTTCCATGTCCGCAGTGAAAGTGTCTGAAATATAATCAGTGAAGTTGGCCTCAAGGAATGTAGAAACAACATCTCCAGTGTCTGTAGGGAATAGAGTTCTGCCTTCTTTTGTTACATATCCTCGCTCCTCGAGTGTTCTCATAATAGATGCGTATGTGGACGGACGCCCGATACCTCGAGACTCAAGTTCCTTTACAAGACCTGCTTCTGTGTATCGGTTTGGTGGTTCCGTTGCTTTCTCAATACTTCGTAGATCAATCAGTTGTAGTTTCTCGCCTGCCGTAACAAGTGGAAGTTCTACGTCCTCTCCACGAGCACCCGTATCAACAGCAAGCCATCCCAAAGACATGATTCGAGATCCGTTTGCCTGGAACTCTGGCAGTTTTTCGTTTTCTATTTCTGCGGTTATTTTTGTTCGGAGAACCTTAGCGTCTACCATCTGAGAAGAAACTGTTCTCTCCCATATGAGTTTGTACAATTTCTTTTGTTCGTCTGTGTTACCGCTCGAGAGAAGTTCTATATGTGTTGGTCGGATTGCTTCATGGGCTTCTTGAGCATTTTTGGATTTAGTCTTGTACACACGCTCTTCAGACATTTCCTTGCCATACTTTTTGTTTATCAGATCTATTATCTGTGATTGTGCAACTTTCGAAAGATTTGTAGAGTCTGTTCTCATGTATGTGATGTGTCCTGCTTCGTATAGTTTCTGAGCGACTTGCATAGTACGAGATGGAGAAAAGCCGAGACGAGTAGACGCAGTTTGTTGAAGAGTAGACGTAGTGAAAGGGGCGCGAGGAGAGCGCTTTTGTTCAGATTCTTTTACATCGAGTACTAGCCATTTTCCAGAACGTCCTTTTTCAAGTATTTTGTCTACGAGTTTTTCATCTCTTGGTTCTTCGGAACAAACAAGTTGAAGGTCAACTTTTTTCGCAGTCTTTGTGTCAGCCTCTATAACCCAAAACTTCTCTGGGATAAATGCGCGGATCTCTCTTTCACGTTCCATGATGATCCGAAGAGCAGGAGACTGGACACGTCCAGCTGAGAGTCCGTAACGAACTTTCTTCCAGATAAGACCAGACAGATCATATCCTACGAGTCTATCAAGTACACGACGAGCTTCTTGAGCTTTTACAAGCTTGTCATCTATGTCTCGAGGAGTCTTGAGCGCTTCTTCAATTGCTTCTTTTGTTATTTCATGGAAAGCAACTCTTTTTGTTTTTGCCTTCACTTTCTTGTCTTCTTTTAGTATTTGTTCTAGATGCCAAGATATTGCCTCTCCTTCACGGTCGGGGTCTGTTGCGAGAAGTATAGATTCAGCTTTCTCTGCTAGAGCTTGTAGTTCGTGAATGACCTTTATCTTACCAGGAGAGTTTTCATAGTGAGGGATGAATCCGCCTTCTATGTCGATTGCTTTTTTGTTTGACTTTGGAAGGTCTCGGATGTGTCCAACAGATGCGCGAACAGTATACTTGCCGTCCAAGTATTTTTCTATTGTCTTTGCTTTCGATGGTGACTCAACAATGAGAAGTTTCATAAATTAGTATCAGTATATATTAGTATTTGTATAAGTATAAATATCGGGTGGGGAAATACTCAACGCGGGTATTTATACTACATATTCAAAATTTTGCAAAATATCCTTACTCAAAAGAAAAACCGCTAACATCTAGCGGTTGCTTATTTTATCTGACGAAGAACTAGTTCTCCGTAGATTCTCCGAATTATAGGTAGGTAAATATAAATCAAAAACCCGAAATCAAGATCCTCAGACAGGTCCACAAGATAGGCAATTTCCTTTTCTAAAAAAGAAAGTTCCTTTTTAGAAAGGGCCATCTCATTTAGGTCTACTACAGTTCCAAGGTACTGTTTGATGTTTACAGCAGATCTGTGGATTACCGTCTCTTCATAATCCATTCCTCCGTCATAGAACACAAGACCACTCACTGATCTTATGTCATCCTCAATTCTTTTTTTGTGGACTTTGAGTCTTTCTTTTAAGGCGCGCTTCTTCTTTTCTTCTTCCTTTCTAAATCTTCTTCGGGATATAATTTTTACTATTATTTCGAATACTCGAAAAGAAAGGATAAAGAAAATAATGGTAGACAATACCGCTCGTCCTAGTAGAACTAAGTTGTCTTTAGCCATACGAACATTTTTCTTATTTATACCACTCTATATTGGTTTTGGCAAACCTTATCCTCGTCTCATTTCACCGAGTTCTTCCTTTATGAGTCCCTTTATTTCCATGACACTTATGAGTGTATTTGTTTTGGTTATGGGTAGGTCAATCTTTCGGATGAGTTCGTCTCGAGACATCGGCTCACGAAGTATTTGCAATATCATTTTTTCTTCAGAAGAGCATTCTTCTAGTGTTTGGATGTTGGAGTTGTTCTCGGGAGCAAAGCCTAGTGCGTCACGAAGATCTGTGACAGATGTTATAGGAGTAGCACCAAGTCGAAGAAGCATATTCGTGCCAGCTGAGCATTCAGAAAATATAGGCCCCGGAACAGAGAGTACGGTTCTATTGTAATCTGTTGCAAGTTTTGTTGTTATGAGTGATCCAGACTTTTCTTCTGCCTCTATTATAAGTACAGCATCGGATATACCAGCCATGAGCCTGTTTCTTTGTGGAAATGTCCACATGGTTGCACCTTGATCTAGTTTAAATTCAGACACGAGTGCTCCACCCGACTGCACTATTCTTTTTGCAAGATTCTGGTGACTTCTCGGATATAAGACACTTCTGTCGAGTCCAGATCCAGGGAATGCCATGGTGCGCAATCCGACAGAAAGTGCGGTTTCGTGGGCAATCCCATCCATACCGAGCGCTAGTCCTGATACGATAACAACAGGAAGGCCACGCAAACCTTCGATTAGTTTCTTTGCCACCTCTTTTCCATAAGCAGTATGTCTGCGTGATCCTATGACAGTTAGGAACTTCATATTTTCATCAGGCAGCACTCCTATATATGAGAGCGCCTTTGGTGGGTGGGGGATTTCTTTTAGTCTGTACGGGATGTCATCACCGCGTATTATATTTGGTGTCCAATCAATATCACCATCTAACATATTTTGAAATTTTAACATTTCTGGTAGTATTTGGTTATAACGTATTGTTGGTAACTACTAACGACCAGCTTCACTGTTTTTTATGCTCGATATAAAATTCATCAGAGAAAACCAAGAACTAATAAAACAAGCTGCTAATAAAAAGCATCTTTCATTTGATGTATCTAAACTAATAAAGATAGACGATGACAGGAGAGAGGCGCTCTCTGCTTTTGAAAAATTGCGGGCAGAACAAAATAAGCTTGGGGAAGATATTGCAAAAGCAGATATTTCTCTAAAGGCAAAAATGGTTGAGGACCTAAAACCTCTAAAAGAGAATGTTAATAAAGCAGAGGAGTTGGTTAGAGAAATTACAAAGGAGTGGCAAAAGCTTATGCTAGAAGTTCCGAACATTCCAGATTTTTCTGTACCTGAAGGAGAAGATGATTCTTCGAATGTCGAGTCAAAAGTGTGGGGTGAAAAACCAATATTCCAATTTGTCCCAAAAGATCATATTGCACTTATGGAGTCTCTTGGTATTGCAGATTTTGTTAAAGGTGCAGAAGTCGCTGGGTTTAGAGGATATTTCCTAAAGGGAGACGGAGCACTTCTTGAATTTGCATTACATCAATTTGTAGTCAATCATTTTGCATCTAAGAAATCGGACTATGAATTCATGATTGTACCTTCACTCGTCCGCAGGGAGACTCTTTTTGGCACAGGATATCTTCCACAAGGAGAAGATGACATGTACAAAACGCAAGATAGCGACTATTTTTCTGGAACTGCAGAGGTCGCAACTATGAGCTATTTTACAGACACAGTATTTGAAGAAGATAAACTACCTAAGAAAATTTTGGCTTTTTCTCCAGCATTTCGTCGTGAAGCAGGAAGTCATAGTAAAGATACAAAGGGACTTTTTCGAGTACATGAATTTAGAAAATTTGAACAAGTTATACTTTGTGAGGCAAACCATGAGACTTCAGTTAAATATCACGAGGAGCTTCTTTTGAATGCTGAGGAGATTTTACAGGCACTCGGGCTCCACTATCATGTTGTAGTCAATTGTGGTGGTGACTTGGGTCTTGGGCAGGTAAAAAAATATGACATCGAAGCATGGGTTCCATCACAAGATAAATTTAGAGAGACACACTCATGTTCTTATTTCCATGATTTTCAAACTCGCAGATTGAATATTAGATACAAAGATTCTGAAGGAAAACTTCGTTATGCTCACTCACTAAACAATACTGCACTCGCAATGCCACGGATTTTGCAACATATTGTTGAAAACTACCAACAAGAAGATGGATCAATAATTATTCCAGAAGTACTTAGGCCATACATGGGAGGGAGAGAAAAAATAGGTTAACAAAATATAAAATGCCAAACAACTCACGCAAGTTTGATTCTCCACATTTGCGTTCTATAAGGGAGAAGAAAATAAGAAAGAGAAAAAGAGTTTTTTATAAACTCTCGATTCTTTTTTGTGTTTTTGTAGTTGTGCTACTTGTTCTGCTGAATTTGCCATTTTTGAGATTTGATAAGGTTGTAGTGAACGGAACAAAGGTTTTGGTTGCAAACGAGGTAGAGGAATTTGTGAGTACAAAGATAGAGGGAAGACTTGCCCTCATGCTTCCAAGAGACAGTATCGTCTTTTATCAGAAAAATGATGTCGAGTCTCATCTAGATGCGCGTTTTTCCAGAATAGAAAATGTTAAGTTCTATCGCAACGGTCAGACACTTCTTCTTCGTGTGAAAGAGTACGAAGGTTCGTATCTATGGTGCGGAAAGGATAATCTCGATACTAACCAGTGTTACTTCCTAGATTCGAGAGGCCATATCTTTGATGAATCACCATACTTTTCAGGATCAGCGTATTTACGATTTTACGGCCCAAGTGACATTGGAAGAGATGAAGTTCTTGGAACAGATTTTGTAGACGAAGAAACATTCTTACGCCTCCTTGGTATTGTAGACAAGGTTGAGTATCTAGGATTTGATGTCTCTAGATTTACCATCTTGAAAGAAAAACAAGTAGATATTTTGGTTAGTGTGGGTGGGAACGATGCTCATATATATCTTTTGTATGATGAGAAATCTGACGATAGACTAAACGATCTCGCTCTTGCGATGACACAAGAACCATTGCTATCAGAAAAGCAAAACAATTTTGCAAATCTTGAATATCTAGATATCCGCTTCGACAACAAAGTGTATTACAAATTCTCACCAACGTTTTAGTTATGAACTTTTGGAAAAATTTACCGAAGCCTTTTTTTGCACTTGCTCCGATGGCAGATGTAACAGATGTAGCATTCCGAGAAGTGATCGCCATCGCTAGTAGGCACTCAAGCCTCGACGGAGGTCCAGATATTTTCTGGACGGAGTTTGTTTCTGCCAATGGCCTTTGCTCTCCCGGCAGAGAGGCGCTTATGTATGATTTGAAGTTTCGTGAAAACCACCGTCCTATAGTCGCTCAGATATTTTCTAGTAATCCAGAAAACATAGAGACGGCAAGTAAGCTTTGTAAAGATCTTGGATTCGATGGGATCGATATAAATATGGGTTGTCCTGACAAAACGATCGAAAAGCAAGGATGTGGAGCAAAGATGATAGAAACACCAGAGATTGCGAAGCTCGTTATTCGTGCCGCAAAAAGAGGAGCAGGGGATTTGCCTGTTTCAGTGAAGACTCGTGTAGGTTATAGAAAAGATGAGATAGATACTTGGATCCGTATGATTCTCGAAGAAGGAGTAGATGCTCTTACTGTACACGCACGAACAAGAAAAGATTTGTCCAAGGTTCCAGCTAACTGGGATTATCTAAAACGTGTTGTGATCCTTCGCGACAAGATAAGTCCGAACACTATCATCATCGGGAACGGTGATGTAAAAGATATCGAGGACGGATTGGTAAAGGCAAAAGAGAGCGGCGTAGATGGAGTCATGATAGGGAGAGCGGTACTAGGTAATCCTTGGA
>DALYDA010000013.1:0-5615 GCA_031973435.1 Minisyncoccota bacterium | reverse complement strand
TTGGATATTTGATCGCAAAATTCAAGTTTCCAGAAGAGGTCAGAGTTTCGGGAAGTTCTGGGCCAGACTTGTTCCTCGAAAATGGCAAAAGAAAATACTTGGCTCGAAAGCATATTCTATAAGTGAAGTTCCGTTAAAAGAAAAATTGGAGATGCTCGTTTATCATGCAGAAACTTTTGAAAAAGAATTGGGTCAAGTGAAAAGCTTTTCAATAATGAAAAAACATTTCAAAGGTTATGTTCACGGGTTCCACGGAGCGGGGGAGCTAAGAAGTAAACTTTTTGAAGGTGGTAATTCTGCGAAAGAGATACAAGAAATTGTTTCAGATTTCCTAAAAAAGTAGTTTTGGTATAGAATGACGAAAAATTGAATAATGCTAGAAAAAGAAATAGTAGAGATCCTTTCAAAAAGATATGGAATATCAGCCAGACTTAGACCAGCGGGTTTTGGAAGAAGGGCTTTTACAACCGTAATGACTTATGTTGAGGATGGTCAAAGTAGAACAATTATTGTTCGGCGATTAAGAACAAATGACAACCAAACATTTGTTAAATTTGAAACAGATAGTTTGTATGAGCATTCTTGTTTTAAATCAGGTGATGTCATCGTTGTACATGACGGAGGATTTTCAAGGGGTATTTTGTCACAGATATATTGGAGGGCACATGTGGACTTTCAGTCTATGACATGGGAAGACTTAAAAAATTGGAAATTAAAAGATGGTGAGTATGAAGAGTTACTTGCGCTTTTTTCCAATAAACCAAAGTTTTGGTTTATTGAGAAAATTAAGTCTCTGTTTTCTTCTAAATAAGTAAATTAAAGATACCGGTTTTGTCCGGTTTTTTTATTTGACATATGGTGTACCGGATAGTACGCTTGAGGAAAATAACTTAACATGGCAAAAGTAAAAATATTGCTTCTGATCCGTGATATCCCACGAGATTTACTCGATGAAGCAGGAGATAAGTTCGATTTGAAACTTAAGGAGTTTGCAATATATGCAGTTCCAGGTTTCTTTCTGAAAACAGGAGTACACAAAAAAGGAACTTTCTTTGCATCGCTTAAAAGTGTGGCAGAAAAGCAAAATCCTTTTTCTATAACCTTGGGAGAATTTAGCTCACCGAAAGAAAACTTGGTAGTAGGCAAGTACACTCCTATTTATCCAGTCAAAGACACTTTCAAGAGATTGAAAACTTTCTTAGTAGATATTTCTGATGGAACGATACGCGAGCCCGAATTCTCTGTCCAGATTTTCATCGGTCCAGAAAAGGAGCATCTCCGCAGGAAGATCTCAGCCACTCTCGGAGAGAAACTTTCTGGAAGAAAGTTGGAAATCATAGGAATAGAGCCCCAAATATTCTCACCAGCAAACAATCGCTGGGAGCCTCTGGGTGAAAGAATCCTTTTCGAAGCAAAAAGACCTGTATCCTAATACAAGGTCTTTTTTATTTATTCCATTACAATGCTATAATCTTCCCATGCAAGAAGTTTTGTACAGAAAATACCGCTCAAAAACCTTTGATGAGGTGGTGGGACAGGACCATATAGTAAACACACTTTCTTCGTCTATTGAAGATGACAAAGTTTCTCATGCTTATCTTTTCTCAGGAGGAAGAGGTCTCGGAAAGACATCTATTGCTCGCATACTCGCAAACGAACTAGGCACATCTGCAAACGACCTTTTCGAGATAGATGCTGCATCAAACAGAGGAATAGATGATATCCGAAATCTGCGTGAGAGTGTAAGAGCCCTGCCTTTTGACTCCAAGTACAAAGTCTATATCATCGACGAAGTTCACATGCTGACCAAGGATGCATGGGGAGCACTTTTAAAGACACTAGAAGAGCCACCAAAATATGTTGTGTTCGTGCTCGCCACAACGGAACTCGACAAGATACCTGAAACTATCATCTCTCGTTGTGTGTGTTTTGAATTCAAGATTCCTTCTATAGATACATTGAAAAAGTTTGTAGCTGATATTGCAAAAAAGGAAGGATTAAAACTGGAAGATGGATCTCTTGAGATTATCTCGATAGCAGGGGACGGATCTTTCCGCGATACACTCGGAATACTACAAAAGGTAATGAGTGCATCTTCTGATAAGACGATAAAGGAAGAAGAAGTAGAGAACATAACCGGTGCTCCAAAAAGCGTGTTGGTAAACGACTATGTAAGAGCGATAGCAGAGTCAGATGCCGCTCTTGGCATAAAGGCACTTCGAGAGTCAGTGGAGAGAGGTTCGGATATGTTACTTTTTGCTCGCCTTGCGATAACCAAGTTTCGATACCTTCTCATATCTAGATATGCAAAAGAAGAGAAAAAGTATTTCTCAAACTCCATAAGCGAGAATGACAGAAGTGTGTTGGACGCTATAGATACTTCCAAGAGCAAAACTGTCACATCGGGAACACTACTAAGCTTACTAGAAGTCTTGCCACTTATGAGAGAGTCGTCCAGTCCAGCACTGCCTCTTGAGGTTGTTCTCATAAAGAATCAGGAGTAGAATATATAAACAGATGAAAGTCTCATACATGAAAACAGGAATATTTGCACTCGGATTTTTTGTGGGTGCTATGGTTTTGTATTTTTTTCATGACAATCACGAAATAAATTTCTCAGAAGAAAGATTCAAAGATAAGTATGAATTTATTTCTCCGCTTCTTGAGTGTGATAGTTTCGAATCCAATGAGTTGGAGTCTTTTGACAAAGAAGTAAATGCCCTTGCAGATACTCTAATGCAAAATGGAACAGTGGATGATATCTCTTACTACTTTAGAGACTTAAATAACGGTTTGTGGGTTGGTATAGATGAAAATGAAAAATTTTCTCCTGCATCTCTTATGAAGCTTCCGCTTATGATGTCATATTTTAAAGAAGCAGAGACTGATCCAACACTCATGGATAGAACATATGTATTTAGTCCACTCGATGACAATTATGATAAACAAAATATAAAACCAGAAGAATTCATGGAGATTGGTAACTCGTATAGTGTGCAAAATCTCATAAACAGAATGATCCAGTATTCTGATAATTCAGCACTTCGTATACTGTTTAAAAACAGCACCACTTTTGGGTATAAAGTATTTGATGATTTGGGTATAGAGTTACCTGCGAATGACGCAGAAGAGAATTTCATGGACGTAAGGACATATTCTAGATTCTTTCGAATTTTGTATAACGGATCATATCTTAACTTTGCAAATTCCGATATTGCACTACAAGTGCTCTCATATACTCAATACAAAGACGGTATAGTTGCAGGAGTCCCTGAGGGAGTCATTGTTTCTCACAAGTTCGGTGAAAGAAAGATAGGTGAAGAAGAGCAACTTCATGATTGCGGAATAGTATATTATCCAAATAGTCCGTATGTGATCTGCATAATGACAAGGGGAAATGATCTCACTAAAATGTCTCAGGCAATAGAAGAAATTTCTAGATTTACTTACAAAGAAGTCGATAGAAACTTCAGATAATATATAAAACAAAATCCCCTCGCAGTCGCGAGAGGATTTTGTTTTCCTGTATTAGTCTATGAATGTTAGGGCTTTTCCTTTTTTATTCCCTCTGCCTGTTCTACCTATTCGGTGAACATAGTCTTCATGACTTTCCGGTATATCGTAGTTTATAACATGAGTTATGTCATCTATGTCTAGTCCTCTTGCCGCGACGTCTGTCGCAAGAAGAATACTTATTTCATTTAGCTTAAATTTGTTTAGTGTTTTTTGTCTTTTTGCTTGAGTTTTGTCTCCGTGTATAGAGTCAGCCTTGAATCCAAGCTTGAAAAGATCTTTCGATAGTTTCTCAACTCCATGCTTTGTTCTACCAAAGACGAGAACTTTTTTGAACTCAGAGTTTGAAAGTAGTTTTGCGAGTTCGTCGAACTTCTTTTCTCGAGATACCTTTATAACATCTTGCTCGATGTTCTTTGCAGTTTCTTGCGTCTTTACAGAAACAGTTACAGGATTCTTTAGGAAAGAAGACACTAGGTCTGCTACACCTTTTGGAAGTGTTGCTGAGAAAAATAGACTGTGTCTATCTGCTGGCATCTTTTCCATCACAAAGCGCATATCGTTTACGAATCCCATGTCTAGCATTCTGTCTGCTTCATCGAGTACGATAGATTGGAATTTTGATAGATCGATTTTCTTTCTCTCTACCATGTCCTTGATTCTACCTGGAGTTCCTATTACGAAGTTGTGATATCGTCCTAGGTCCCTAAGCTGTTTACTCATGTTTGTTCCACCAACACATACTGCAGACATGATACCCATAGTTCGAGTGAAGAGTTTTAGTTCTTCGTCTATTTGTTGTGCGAGTTCGCGAGTAGGGGCGATGATTATTGCTTTTTGGTTTTTGTCCTTGATCACTTTGTTTATAAGTGGGATCAAAAATGCAGCCGTCTTTCCAGTTCCTGTGTTTGCGAGTCCTACTACGTCTTGTCCGTCTAGTATATGTGGTATTACTTTGTCCTGAATCGGAGTAGGGAGGATGAACTCTCTTTTTGCGATTGCTCCTTTGAGTGCTTGTTCTATATGGAAGTCGTTGAAATGATGTGCTGGTATGAATACTTCTGCAACTTCTGTGATAGCAACTTTGTTTATGAACTTCGAGACGTCTATCGCTTTTCCAGCAAATCTTCCTCGAGATCTGTTTCCACCACCACTTCCGTGTCGAGGTCTACTTCCTCCACCACCGCCAAATGAGCGACGTGGGGAACTACTATACCCACCACTTCTACCACTACTGCTTCCTGTGCTTCTGCTTGGAGCAGCGTTTCCGATACCGCTTACTGAGCGAGGTTTGCCTGCACCAAAAGATCGTCTCGGACCTGATGATCCTGACGCTCCACTTTTATAATATGATGGTTTTCCTCCTTCGCTTCTACCTTTGCTTCCTCCTGCACTTCTTCCTCTACTTGCCCCTGATCCAGACGGTCTACCGCCAGATCTAGCGCCACCTGAGTGACTACTTTTGTTTTGATACATTATAGTATTTGTTATTGACTAAAGAGTGTAAGCCGATAAATATCTCTTTAGTTTCATAAGAACAAATGTTCTATATATATTCTTGGTCTCTATTGAAAGAGGGAAACCAATGAGAAAATCTTACCTCTATATACTAATATATTTATGCCTTCTTGTCAAATCTCTGCTTTTAGCGTAATCTTCTGAAAAAGCAAAAAAACATGGAATTAACAATATTTGCAGGAAAGGGAGGGGTTGGGAAGACAACTTCCGCTGTATCTTTGGCTCTGTACCTTTCCTCTGTGGAAAAGGTAGCTATCATCGACTATGACGGAGGACACAGTGTCTCTTCATCGCTGGGTCTAAAGGGCATAGAGCCAAACAAGATAATTTCGGTGGACGACAAATTGTCCATAGGGGTGATAGAGTCTGTGTCCTTTTACCCGATTACCACTTTCGATGAAAAGGACCGCTCAGTAAAGTATCTCGATCAGTTCCAAGAGGATTTTGGTATAGTGGCATTTTCTGACATGATAAACGAATTTTTCGGAGTACCAACAGATATAGCTTCAGTACAGAAATTTATCTTGCTGGTAAGGATGATCACGGAACTGGAAGAAAAAGGTTTTCGAAAGGTCATTATAGAT
>DALYDA010000012.1:15203-21212 GCA_031973435.1 Minisyncoccota bacterium | reverse complement strand
GTCGGCATCAGGATTTTGTTCGTAATAGGTTCGGACTTTGTTAATGACACACCACTACTGAGGAATGAGAACCGGAATTTACCGGTTTCACCTTGAAAATATTAGGTATTTCAGCGGTTCCAAAACTGTTTTCTGAAAATGTGATACCCAAGGGGAATTGGAACCATTGCAGTTTTAATTTTTTATCAATTTTTTATTTAGCCCATACATTTCCTGGGTTTTTTACATATTCCTCTGCAATCTCCAGAGCCACCTTGGCTACATTTTCAATCTCAGTAATACTTTTGTTGACTTGAGCATCAATGGCCTGGCCACCAAAAAGTCGTTTAAATTTAATGTTTAACATATGCTAACGTTTTTAAATTGGTTGACATTTTTGAGAAATATTGCCGAACCACTACACCGCTAGCATTGAGACTTAAAAGCAGATATATTACCTTTGCAGGAACTAATCGAACAGGGCTCGCAAAATCTAGTCGAAAAGTTCTGAAGGGGTCACTTCGCTTTTAGTGGAGTGGCTCATTTTTTTATATAGGTATACCTTCCATGATTTTTTCATTTTAAAAGATTAAATAAAAATTAGGTGGAAAATTGATCCGAATCACCTTGTGATTGGATACAAGCTGTTTACACTTGTCTTTGAAACTGGGTAGTATGTCTTAGTAGGACTTCTTTCGTTTGCAGCTGCCTGTACAAGCTTTTGATAATACTTTATTATTTTCAATAAACGAGCTTTGTCGCAAGGATACTTATAAATCGCCATTTATTGAAATAAACTTAGCGCACAGTATATCTATTGAGAAATTTTTCAAAAATGAAATCACCACACTTACCAAAGGAGAAAAATTAGTGCTTAGTAAATTTACTACTAAAAATTAAAATGGTAAAAAAATTTAACCTCGCAAATCCTACTGATTTGACGGCTTTTAATAGAAAAAAGTTGAGTGTTTTATATATATTAAAAAACGCGTACGGGCGGAAATACTTTGGCGATGAAGTGTATAATGAAAAGTTAAATAATAATCCTTACATAATATATTTATTCTATAAGTCAAAGGAATTACAAGGCGTATTAATAAGAAAACCGTCTGGAAAGCTTACAGCCTTAGCTGTTTTACCCCAGTTTCAAAAACAAGGAGTGGGATCTAAATTATTAGAATATGCTAAGAGAGAGCATATCAAATTGTTTGGGGAAGTTTGTAATTCTAATAAGAAGATGATTCGCTTAATGAAGCTTACAGGGTTTAAAAATGTAGGGACAGTTTTTGATAAGGAAAATCTTGTTTGTCAGGACGATGAGCAAATTAAAATTTTATTCGAATATTTACCACAATCAAAAACAAGAAAAATTAAAATATTAAAATTAAAAAGAGGGTAGTCCACCACACCGGACAAAAGAGGCAAAATGCCTCTTTTGTCATTTAAATAAAGGATAAAATCTGGTTCGAAATTATTTCAATTATTAGGTTGGAATGTAGGGTTAATTTGCTATTTAGAATAAATTTTATAAGTTGAAATGTTGTACTTAGGATTCCCACTATAGTTTACTCCTCGTTAGTTTTAGGTATTTTATTATCACTTCATTTCTGCATGGAAAAGGTGAAGAATATGTATGTGATAAACGACAAGTGGATTATCGAGTTACTGACCAAGCAACAGCATGGGGTTGTTGATTCAGATTCGGCTACTCATGCACTCGTGGCACGCTATCCTGTTAAAAAAGATATCCCTTTAGGATAATTGAGAGAATAAGAGCACATGCACCGATATAGAGAAGCAAGTGTGTTGAGCCAAAGAACTTTCCCTCACACTTATTTTGACCCGCTTTCATCCAACCCTCTGGATATAGACATGTCTCTTCATCGTCAAAGACTTTTGGGGTATAGAGACCTGCCGTCTTCTCCAGTCTTACTAAGACAAGCTGTTGGTTTCTAAATCCTTTTTCCAAGTCTCTAAGATATCGGAAACGAATGGCATAAAAAGATATCAGTACTGCCAAGATAAACAGTTGTTTCTCTAAGCATGTAAATATTTTGTCAGTCTGAACGAACCAACCGCTTACGGCAAGCAGAATCCCGAGAGTCCAAATGCAAGTGTTCTGAACCCTTTCTCTTATGATGTGAATCGAGTTATATCGCTCTCCAAGGGCAGAGAGGAGGATATTGCTCTTTTCTTCTGATGTAAAATGTTTGGTCATGTATTTATTGAGTTATGTGAGCCCACGCTTTCAGCATGAAGTCTTCTGCTTGTTGGGGTGTACGCTTCGTGTTTCCCTTGAAAAGCCACATCAAGTCAGAGACTTCCGCATAGTTATGTGCCTTTGCAATCTCCTTCATCTCGCTCCACACATGAAGAGTCACTGAACTGACCATGTCCTTGTAAGTAGCGTGGGAGAAGTGATGGTCGGGCACATTCCAAACGAGGCACTCAAGGAAGAATGACGACATGATATCCTTCGGAAACTTTCCTTGGTCAATCAGTTCATTTCGTGTGTTCTTGAGAATTCTAACAACAGATTTATACGCTCGACTTGTTCGGGTATTCTTGGCTACTCCATTGTCGTAGTGATGGTCTGGAAAGCTGATTACTCGATCTCCACAGCCAAAGTCTTTCTTGAAGGCAACTCCCTCTGCCTCTACCTTATTCAGACCACTGAACCTCTTGTGACGAAATGCTGGAACGACATCAGCGTTGATTCTATAGGTATTTCCTTTAACTCGAATGCACTTGTTCTTGGGTTCGATGCCAAGCGCTCCAAATTCAGCTTCCAAGAGTGAGTGAACATCGTTTCTGAACTGTTCAAACGTATAGACGGAGTTTGGAGTGGTGGCATGATAATACTTCTTTTCCTCCTCCGTAAGTTTGTCGATGGTAGGAAAATAGTAGTCGTTATGGATAACCAAGATGTCTACATCGCTATCAACACGAATGTTGGTGCGGTTCTTATACGAACCCTGTCGCTCTATCGAAATGGAGTTGCCAAATTTCTTACGCAAAACAGCACTTATTTGGCTAAGTGCATTCTCACACTTCTGCTCGGCTGTTTCGCTGAGAGGAAGTGACCATGTTATTAACCTGTCTTCGGTGATTGCCATATTGTTATATGAGGCTGAAATGCTGTGCGTATCGGCTCATTTGAGGACAATTATAGCAGATTCGCGTGCCATGTCATCGCGCCAGCATATTAACCACCGTTAACCATATACAGAGGTTCTAACCTTGTGTAAGACTCTCCCAATTTGGGTACGCATGAAGCGCTTAAAGTCTTACCAAGAATCCACTAAATGTAGGAAATGTATTTCTGTGCATTCAATAAGGAGGTTCTAACTTGGTACACTGAGTTCCATACATAAAATATAAAAACAGAGATCACCATAAATGGTGATTTTTGTTTTCCACAACTTAGTTTTGACAAAACACTAAAATATGTTAGTATACAGGAGTTATGAAAACACATAGCACACAAATGAATATTGCAAAAAGAACTGAGCAAGGAACTACATTCCTTCCGGTCTCTTTCGGAGCAACATCATATGGTGCTTGTGTTAAGCTTTTGACTTCTTAAACTCTCCAAGTTTTTGAGGAATCCTAGCTTGACGAAAGCTAGGATTTTTCGTTTAGCAATAAAAACTAATTTGATCATTTAAAACTAAAAATAAAATAACAATTATGAAAAAACAAAACAATCCCAAAGTTTTCGCCGAGGTGTGGAAACATTGGAAAGGTGCGTTCAGAGAGCACAGAGTATTTCTTGTACTTACAACTGTTTTTTATCTAACTGCAACAACACTGGAAAGTATTGTTCGACCACTTTGGTGGAAGAAAATCTTTGACTCTCTTTCTTTAGGAGAAGATCCATGGAGATACTTTTATGTTGTCGCGGGGATTTCCTTTCTTGCATGGTTTTTCCATAGGATGGGGGATCAGATGATAACAAGAGGAGAAGCAGGGATAATAAAATCATTGAAAAATTCTGCTTTATCGGGTCTACTTAGAAAAGGTGCGAACTTCTTTCTAAATCAAAAGTCAGGAGCCTTTATCACCAAAACAAAAAGATTTGTTATGGCGAGTGAAGCAGTGATAGATGAATGTGTTTTTACACTTTTCCGATCTGTGATACTTGTATCTTATCTGATTGTTTTTCTGTTTCTTATCATCCCATCTTTGGCAGGGCTATTTAGCATCTGGATAATTCTATTTGTAGGATTCACTTTATTTATCCTAAAAAAGAGAATGCCACATGATATAGCAAGTTCGGAAGTAGATTCAAAAACAGGAGGACATCTTGGAGACATAATCGCCTCGATAATGACGCTTCGCGTTTTCAACACTGTCTTTCGTGAGTATGAAAGATACAAGAAGACAACTGAAGAAGATTATCAAAAAAGATTGTTTTCTTGGAATCTAAGCAACATCCAGTGGGCAGTACAAGCATTTCTTGTTCTTGTTCTCGAGGTTGTGGCAATGAAGATAGTTATAACAAACGTCTTGGAAGGAAAAGAAACGATCGGAACTGCAGTTATGGTGCAAGTATACATAGGATCACTCACAGGATATATGTATGCACTCGGAAGAAGTTTAAACAGGGTGAGAACATCACTTGCAGAATCTTTCGAGTTAGCAAAAATGCTTGATGAGGAAGATACTGAGATTCTCGAAGATGATATCAAGAGAATGGAGATCCCTTCACATACTATTAGTTGTACTGGCCTCTATTTCACTTACAAGAACGGAGTACAGGCACTTTCAAATTTCAACTTTGAATTTGTGTGTGGAAGAAAATATGGGATTGTGGGCGAGACCGGAAGTGGCAAATCAACTCTTACGCGACTCATCCTAAACTTACATAGTAAAGACGAAGGATCTATTACAATCGGTGGACATGATATAACCGACATCCCGAAACCGGGTCTTCGATCATTGATATCCTACGTTTCTCAAGATCAAAGCTTTCCATCGAAAACCGTTAGAGAAATAATCTCAATGGGCAGTGAAAATGCAACAGAGGATGAAATACTTTTAGCTGCACAAAAAGCTAGTTGCGATTTTATCAAGAAACTTCCTTATGGTCTCGACACTCGAATAGGTGAAAGAGGGGTGAAACTCTCAGGTGGGGAAAGACAAAGACTTGCGATAGCTGCAGCAATCTTAAAAGATGCTCCTATTGTAATAATGGACGAACCGACATCTGCACTGGACGCGATCACCGAAAGGGCTATACAAGATGCACTAAGCACGCACTTTATAGGAAAAACATTGATTGTCATTGCTCACCGTCTCTCAACAGTTGCAATACTGGATGAAATAGTTGTTTTGCATGAAGGAGCTCTCCTAGCGAGTGGAAGTCATGAAGAGCTAATAGAAAACTCAGAATTGTACAAGAACATGTGGGAACTTCAAACAAATCCCAAATTAATTTAATAAAAACACCCCGTGAATAAAATCACGGGGTTTTCTTATGAACGGCCAAGGTGGCAGAGTTCTTCGTCTGTGAATATGTTTTTCTTTTGATCATCGAAGAAGATTACGATCACAGCAGTTTGGGTGATGACAATAAGCATATACATATGATTTAGTTTTTAAATAACAAAATATGAGCCTTGAGGGCTCATATCTATGCATGTCTAACTATTTGTTTTAGAGAAAAGTATTACGCACAAATATAGGCCTTCAAGGAAGGTATATGTGTGCCGATATGTAATACTCGATATGTCATGAATATAAATATATATGATTTCTAGATTTTGTCAAATAAAAAATCCATGAGTTATCTCATGGAAATTTGTTGCAAATTTTTGTACATTTTTTTGTGCGGGATTTCTTCTCCGTCTATCATTATCACAAACTCGCTACTTATAACCTCCCATCCACATTTCGCATAAAAGGGGATTGAAGCAACCCTTGCATTGCACCAAAAGTATTGGAGCCATTTGTTTTCCTGCATGAGTGTTTTCTCAGCAAATTCCAATAGCTGGGTTCCAGCACCGAGTCCTTGATGAATTGGATTTG
>DALYDA010000012.1:13758-15193 GCA_031973435.1 Minisyncoccota bacterium | reverse complement strand
GTCCAACCTTGTTTTTCCAAAAAACTAACCATCTCTACAGGAGTATCACACCAAAAGGCAGTAATGCCTTTTTCTTTATTGATTATTGCTTCAGCAAAAGCTATCAATCTTTCACCTATGCCCATTTCCTGAAAATCTTTTGCTGTTGCCATTCCACGGAGTTGGTATCCAAAGGGAATAGAGATTTCATTTATGGTGTCCTTAGCATCAATGAGGTCGCTTTTCATGAAGCTTGCGCATGAAGCAATGACAGGAGGAATTATAACTGAGTTTGGTAGGTCACAAACAAATGTACCTACATGGTAAGTGTTCATATCGAAGTCTCCTTCAAAAAGACTCTTGTTAAGGGTACTTTTGGGTCGGAGGATCGCCTGTCTCAGATTTATAATATCAGTAAGAAGAGTTTTCTTAGTTACAAAATACATAATTAAAATTTTTACTAAGATTACACTATTTTGTATATTTGTCAAATAAGAGATTTCGTGCGATTATATAAGAATGAAAGAAAAGTCCGAAGCAAAAACACAATACATATACGGAAGACACCCAGTAGAAGAACTTTTGATTAAAAATCCAAAAAAAGTTTTGAAGGTGTATGTGCGAACAGGTGTACAAAAAAGTTTTCGTGATGAAATAGAACGATTGACTCAAAAAGGAAAAGTAAAAGTTGAAGAGGTCAATCAGAAAAATATAATCTCAATGGTGGGAGATGTGAACGACCAGGGAATAGTTGCACATATAGAAAGTGCGATGGTGCCTTTCTCCACATGGAAAGATGGTGTCGACGTGTCGAACAATCCTGCAGTCTTGGTTTTCCAAGAAATCCAAGACCCACACAATGCAGGTGCAATGATCCGAACTGCAGTTGCGGTTGGGATCTCTGCGATACTAGTACCGAAACACAACCAGAGCCCACTCGACGGTGCTGTGTGGAAGACTTCTGCGGGTATGATAGAAAACATAGATACAGTTGAGATAGGAAACGTAAACGATACTCTAAAGAAATTGAAAGAAAAAGGTTTTTGGATAGTTGGGATAGATGAAGAAGGCAAGGAGACATTTTGGGATGTGGACTTCGATATGCCAGTTGCTTTTGTCATCGGAAGTGAGGGAAGAGGAACTCCAGAAATGACAAGAGAGGCATGTGACTTTTTGATAAATATACCGATGGAGGGTGGTGTTCCATCACTGAATGCTTCTGTTTCAGCAGCACTTGTGATGTATGAATGGAAAAGAAGGAAAAATATAAAAAAATAATCAAAATAAATTTGTGGACAAAGTATTGAATCAAAATAGATGGGAGGGGATAAAGATAGCCGTGTCTGTCGGTTTCTTTTTGGCATATAGAGAACTAAGACGTGCGAACCCATGGACAACACTCCTTATCGTTTTTGTGATGATGCTCACATTTCTAAATCTTGTTGTGATTTCAGGG
>DALYDA010000012.1:12844-13748 GCA_031973435.1 Minisyncoccota bacterium | reverse complement strand
GGACTCATCGAAGGATCTGAAAATGCAAACAAAGATTTGTATACTTCAGATGTAATCATCTCTCCTCTAACTGAGAGACAATATATAAGAGAAAGTCCACGTATAGAAAAAGTAGTAGAATCTGCGCCCGGGTTTGTTGCACTTACAACAAGGTATGTAGAGGGTGGTACTGTAATTTCAAACTACAAAGACACTCTCCGTCCAGACCAAGCATACAACAAAGCAGGAGGATCCTTTGCGGGAATTGACCCAGAAAAAGAAGACCAGGTTACCAATCTTTCAAGTACTGTTGTAGAAGGTGAATATTTGGAGGCAGGGGACACAGACAGTATCTTGATCGGTGCGAGTTTACTTTTCAAATACACGCCTATTGAATCACCCGGATTTACAGTTCTCAAAAATGTGGAAGTAGGTGACCGAGTAAAGATAACTGTAAATGAAAACTCTCGCGAGATGTTTGTTAAGGGAATAGTAAAAAGTAAAGTTGGCGAAGTGGACGCAAGAGTTTTCATGTTAGAAGGTGAGCTTCGCAAACTTATAAACAGAAGTGATCTGAACGTAGATGAAATGGCGATAGATGTGAGTGACAGCTATGGAGCCGACTCATTCAAAAGTTATCTTATTGCAAATGGTGTAGACGACTATGCACGTGTGCAAACATGGGAAGACGCACAACCAAAGTTTCTAAAAGATATCAAAATAACTTTTGCTCTCTTGGGTAACGTTATCAGTTCCATCGGGCTCGTAGTTGCGTGTATTACTATTTTTATAGTTATCTTTGTAAACGCAATAACAAGACGAAGATATATCGGAATACTAAAAGGAATAGGTGTAACAAGAGGAGCGATCGAGATATCATATGTACTTCAAGCTATTTTCTATGCATTGGTGGGGGTTGTTCTTG
>DALYDA010000012.1:0-12834 GCA_031973435.1 Minisyncoccota bacterium | reverse complement strand
TGGAATGATAATAGTTTTTGTTATGCTCAAGCCGGCTCTCGATGCAAACCCTATAGACTTCCCATTTTCTGACGGTATCTTGGTTGCGACACTTGGAGGAACACTATTTAGAGCTCTTATCCTCTTTATTGCAACACTCATTGCAGGATATATCCCAGCTTATATAGTTATTAAACAAAATACCCTAAACGCAATACTCGGTCGTTAATTCACTATTCACTTATCACTCGCCGCTAATTACTAATATATGATTAAAGTAAAAAATCTTAGAAAAGTTTTCAAAAATGGACAGAGCGAACTAGTTGCTCTAAAAGACATTTCTTTTGAAGTTTCAGAAGGACAATTCCTCTCTATTACCGGAAAGTCTGGTTCTGGTAAGTCTACACTTCTTTATCAACTAGGATTATTGGATCATCCTACTTCCGGAAGTATCGAGCTAGATGGACTTGTGGTAGATGACTTGGATAGTGAAGTAAGAACGAGACTTCGTCTCCATACACTAGGTTATGTTTTCCAAGATTATGCGATACTTCCGACACTAACTGCTATAGAGAACGTAATGGTTCCGCTCCTGACGCAGGGCATACCAGAGATTGAGGCAGAAGTGAAAGCCAAGGAAGCGCTGATAAAAGTGGGACTAGGCGAGAAACTAGAAAACACTCCTTCAAAACTATCTGGTGGAGAACAACAACGTGTAGCTATTGCACGAGCGATAGCTCACAGTCCGAGAATAATATTTGCAGATGAGCCAACAGCCAACCTAGATACAGAAACATCAAAATCTGTTTTGGACGTATTCCAATCGCTACACAAAACAGGACAGACTATAGTTATGGTTACACACGAGGAAGAGTACGCACGGATGACAGACAGAACTATACACATAAAGGATGGTAACTTGGTTTCAGACACGCTCAACAGGTAAATACCTCAATTCACTTTCATACTTGGTGCGTTTAACATATAATATACACATATGTTCGATCCTGAACGAGTAACGTATTTCGCGGAGACTGATTACCGAAATACAAAAACAAAATTTGGAATAAAAGCCAAAGACCGCACTAAGCACGTCTATGTAATAGGAAAGACGGGTATGGGAAAGTCGACTCTACTTGAGAACATGGCAGTTCAGGATATTCAAAATGGAGAGGGTTTGGCACTTATCGACCCTCACGGAGCTACTGCAGAAAAAATATTGAAGTATGTTCCAGAGCATCGAATAAAAGATGTTATCTATTTTGCACCTTTCGATACAGAGTACCCTATCTCATTTAACATAATGGAAGACGTGGGTCATGACAAAAGACACTTGGTTGCATCTGGACTCATGAGTGCATTCAAAAAAATCTGGGCCGATGCATGGAGTGCCAGAATGGAATACATATTGAACAATACTATCCTTGCTCTTCTTGAGTATCCAGGAGCGACACTCCTCGGTGTAAACCGGATGCTCTCTGACAAAGACTATAGAAAAAAAGTTGTAGAGAACGTAACAGACTCTGCGGTAAAATCTTTTTGGGTTGATGAGTTTGCAAAGTATACAGACCGTTTCGCTGCTGAGGCTACTCCTGCGATACAAAATAAAGTGGGACAGTTCACCATGAACCCACTTATCCGAAACATAATCGGTCAACCAAAATCTTCTTTTGATATTCGTGACATTATGGACAATAGAAAGATTCTCATCATGAACCTTTCCAAGGGGTTAGTTGGGGAACAAAATGCAAAACTTCTAGGAAGCATGCTTGTAACAAAGATTTATCTTGGCGCCATGTCTAGAGCAGATGTCTCTCCAGATGACTTGGCAAAACTTTCGAACTTCTATTTTTATGTTGACGAGTTCCAAACTTTCGTAAACGAGACATTTGCTGAGATACTTTCCGAGGCTAGAAAATACAAACTAAATCTTACTATCGCACACCAATACATAGAGCAGATGATAGAAGAGGTCCGTGCCGCAGTGTTCGGTAACGTGGGTACCACAATAGCATTTCGTGTGGGTCCTTTCGATGCAGAAGTATTAGAAACAGTTTTTGCTCCAGCTTTTACGAAAACAGACTTGGTGAGTTTGGGTTTTGCTCAAATATATCTCTCCCTTATGATAGATGGTGTAGGATCACCTCCTTTTTCAGCAACAACTCTCCCTCCTATTCGAGAACTCGAATCTTCATTCAAAGACCGTATCGTTGAAAGTTCACGAACACTTTTTGCAAAGCCAAGGAGTGTTGTAGAGGCAGATATAATGGAAACTATGGAAAAGCCAGCATTTCAGAAATCTGAAGAGTCGGCATCTGTGAAATCTGGCAAGGAGGCATTTGGTGAGCAGGTAGAGAAACTAAATAGTGCTCCTAAACAATATCCGAAAAAGGATGTTCCTTCACCAGCACCATCACAGCTATCTATGATTAGGAATAACTCAGTACCAAAGAAGATTTTCCCAAAACCACAAGCAATGATCCAGCCAAACTCTTCGCTCAAGAATCTTCTAAAAGAAATAGAAAACTCAAACTTAGAGGAAAAGAAATCTCCAGCACCAGCTCAAGCGAGTGCACCAATTGCTGCAATCGCTCCGATTCCTCCAGTTGCAAAAACTACAAAAGAAATCCCTGTTTCCACCAACAATAATATAAAAATCCAAAACACGACTATTTCAATCCAAAACAATTCAAACAACCAAACTGGCACTGTCCCACTGAAGAAATCTTCTTTTGTTTTGAAGAAAGATTTTGTAGCCGGCGCACAACCAGTGCCACAAATAAAAAGGGAGGAACCAAAGCCCATTCCAAAACCAGCGCAGACTATTTCACTCAAAGATCTAACTCCTCAAAGCAACAATACAACGTACCAAAGACCTGTCTCACAAAAGGATGCAACTCCGGAAATGAAACAGTCTCTAAGAGACGCTCTCCAAAAAGCAATGCTCGAGAAAAATATTTTCGGTCCGACTGAAAGCAGTGCGCCGACAGCAGAACCAGTTTCAAAAGTTGAGACACCTGATACACCGATTCCTGATGTAATAGAAAAGAAGGTGGCGGAAATTCCAGTAGATCAAAATAAACCTAAAAAACAGGTACCAGAAGATTTATTGAAAAAAGTATTCGATTAATATGAAGCAGGTTCTAACTTCAATTTTCATCACTATATTTTTTCCGATTAGCGCTTTTGCCTCTGTCTCAATAACAGAGATTATGTATGACTTGGAGGGAACAGATACTGATAGGGAGTGGGTTGAAGTTTACAACGACGGGAGTTCTGTCGACCTGACAACTTGGAAATTTTTTGAAGCTAATACAAATCATACCCTTGTACTGTCCCAAGGAAGCGGAACTCTTTCTACAGGTAGTTTTGCTGTGATAGTACAAAATCCTTCTGCTTTTCTTGCCGATTGGCCTGAATACTCTGGAACGATCTTTGACTCTTCGTTTTCACTTGGTAACGAAAGTGGGGAGAATATTGGATTGAAAGACGGTACTCTTATACTAGTAGACGATGTTACATATGCAGGTAGTGCAGACGGGGGAGCAGGTGACGGAAATTCTCTCATAGGCAGTGGATCATCATGGTCAGCAGGTACTCCCACTCCAGGAAGTGAAAATCAAGAGGGTACAACAAACAATGGCGATGATTCAGGAACAACAACATCTAGTACAACAGTACTGACAGAGGACGGCGAACCCGTTCCATTACAGAATAACTGGAGTATAAGTTTAACAACGCCATCGTACATAAGCATGGGCAACAGTGGAGTTTTCAATGCGACTGTAAAAAATCTATTCCTCCAAGAAGTGCATACGGGACATTTTGTATGGAACATGGGAGATGGAACAGTGTACCAAGGAGATTCATATGAAGAAGTAACTCATACTTATATTTATCCCGGAGAATATGTGCTCCACCTAGACTATTATAGACATGGAAGCAAAGAGGTAGAAGTATCTGTAAGAAAAACAATATTGGTTACCGACACTGAGATTGAGATAAGTTCCATTGTCCGTAATGGAAATCTTATCGATACGAAAATTACAAACAATGGATCACGCGAAGTAGATGTATCCTATTGGAGTATAAGAAATGGAACAAGTGTATATATTTTGCCGTACAACACAGTAGTTCTCCCAAATAAATCTATTGTGATTCCAAGTAAAAATACTGGCTTTGTTGGTAATAGTGGAGCTGTACTATCTCTTTCTTCATTTGGAAGTGACGTGTCTCCGCTTTTTGCAAGTTCAACAAAAAGTTTTTCTACTTCTAAAAATATTGCATATGTACCAAAGAAAGTAGAAGATAATTTTACAGAGGGTGAATATGAGGGGGAGTATACAGAAAATAAAAATTTTATTTCCGGAGATAGTCTGACTGCAAGTGCACATGAGTCTGGTAAACAAGGATCGATTAATTTTGCGTTTTTGGGTTTTGTCGGTCTGCTCGCTCTTTCTGTAATATCAGTTTTGTATATTCGCAAGGACAAAAAAGAGGCTGAGCCAAAAGGGAACAACTTTTCAGCAGAGGACTTCGAACTTTTGGAATAGCTTGACAATAATAAGTATCTTGGTATAATAGAAGAAAATCAATAAATTTGGAAATAAAATTACCGTTTAAAAAAGGGAGTCCTCTCAACTTCCTCTATCGTGCTCGTATAAAACGTGGCATGACCCAAAAACAAGCTGGAAAAAAAATTCTTCGTCACGAGGCAACATGGTGCGAATATGAGAATGCCAATTCTCATATACCCGACAAAATTGCCCTGGAAATACCGGAGGCATTGTCTTTTACTGAATATGAAAAGACTAAATTCAAAAAGTTCCTCAACGAAGCTGAAAAAAAAATTGAACGTAAAGATCGTTCGATAGGTAGAAAAAACCACATAGCCAGATCAGGTTGGAAGAAAGCTTCTAAAAGAAGCACCAAAAAGGGTGACTTGAAAATAAAGAAACATGCCAGTGGTCTCTCTTCGGAGGATCGCAAGATTCTTCGATTTTTTAAAACATTTTTAAAAAATGGTGGAAAAGAAGACTTGGCTTTCTTGTCCAATTTTCGTAAGTATATGACTCGTCAGTAATGACGGGTATTTTTTTCTACTTTTCTCAATACAAGTGGAATTTTTTTAAAATCTTTTTTTAGTTCTGATCTCAGTCCACCATTGTAAAGTGCGGCGGCTGGGTGATAAAGAGGTAAGAAATATTCTGTCTCTATACCACTGAATTTTTTATGGATTAGTTTGCCATGTGCTTCACCGATCTTTAGTTCTGGAAAAAAGTCATTCATCGCATGACGCCCCAAGAAAATTATTAACTTTGGTTTTATAAAATTTAGTTCTTCGTGAAGCCACTCTCTACACGCATCCTTTTCTTCTTGCAATGGATCACGATTATCAGGTGGGCGATATTTTACAATGTTTGTAATGTAGATATCTTCTCGGATCATGTGTATTGAAGCAAGCATTTCGCTCAGGAATTTTCCGGCAGATCCGATAAATGGTTTGCCTTGCAAGTCTTCTGTTTTTCCAGGGGCTTCACCTACAAATACTATCTCTGCATCGGGAGATCCATCCCCAGGGACTGCCTGAGTCGCAGTTTCTTTTAGTTTGCATCTGCATTGTGCAAACCATTTTTCATGTATATGACGCAGGTCGTTCCATCTTTCCATGGCTTTTATTATACCCATTTTTTTGCTAATATGGGCCATATGTCATTCAAATCATTTTTAACTAAAAAAGCACTCCAGTTAAAGGGTGTTTCAAAGGATCAAGCAGAAAAGATCGCAGAAGAATTGGACAAAAATCCTGAAATTGCGAACCAATTAAAGGCTCTAGAGTCCAACAAAGAACTTAAGGAACTTTTCGAGAAAATCCAAAAGGAAACTGAGGCACTACAAAAGTCTGGTATGCCTGACCAGTATGCTCAGATGCAAATCATGAGCAAATATAAAAATGAAATCATAAAATACCAAGCGGAACTCGCTCCACTTATGCGGTTGATGATGAAAAAATAATGTGAAAAAACAGGCAGTGCCTGTTTTTTTAGAAATAAATTTTATATTGGAGTTTAAGAGCTGGAACTACCTATCAATTAAGTTTACATTTTGTTGCAGTAATAATTGCTTATGCTAAAATATAGTTAATGTTATGCAAAGAAGAGTAAAGAGTACAACTTCTTCCTTAAGCACGCACATATCTCCTAAAGATGGTGTAGTTTTTCCTCGCACTGTTGACGGTATACGCAGGATTGAAAAAGTATCAAGACCTGTTCCTGAAAAAAATGAATTGTCTGTATCCAAAGTTGAAGTTCAAGATAAACCTATAAACGAAAATTTTGACGAAAACAAAAGGTTGTTCATGAAAGTTGCAGGGGTTGCAGGTCTGGGACTTGCAGCTGGTGCATTGTTTCCAAAATCTGCCGACGCCTATGTGGCAGGTAGTACTCCGACTTCCAATGTTGTTGGATCTAAAGATGCATCAAATGTGCGTATCAATCCAGCCAAAGAAGATGGAAACCTGGCAACAATAGCTGGTAAAGATTTTGCTACTCAGACTACTTTGGCGGCGATGAAAGCGAAGACCGACCTACTAACCTTTGACGTGAGCAATAACCTTCTTACTGCATCGAGTGGAGGAGCATCTGCTGTCGGAATAAAAGATTCCTCTGATGTTCGCATAAATCCTGTTCAGGATGATACTGTTGTCCTTTTGCGTAGAGTTGTAAAACTTATGGAATCACAAGCGGTGGTTGACTCTCAGATGAGACAGCGTGTTACTGTTGATATAATGCCTACAACAACAGTCACTGGAACTGTTACTGTTGGTACCATTACATCTTTATCGCAGTTGGCAGGCGTTGATTCTCGTTGGCAGATTATTGACTGGTCAAGACAAGCTTACAATAGCGGCATAAGGGCTCACTTAATCAATGCATAGTGTATGGCAATAACAAATAACTTAAAAAAACAAGTAGACCTACCTGTATGGGAATGGTGTAGATTCGCCCCAACAGCAACAACTGCTGTTTCTTCTATGACAACGGGTAATACTTTACAAAATCGATACCTGTATTATCAGGTTTCAAGTTTATTGTATAGGTATGATACACATGCAGATTCTTGGCATCAGCTCGCATCAGCTCCAGTTACAGCACCGACTATCATGAATAATAATGTGATGACAAATTCTATTGGTCACTTTGGACAAGCGATATCTGGTGGTTTGAATACTATTCAAATGGCAGGACTTTCAGGTCAGGTGCTTGTGGGACAGAAAATTAGAATCATAAACGGAACAGGAGCAGGTCAAGAAAAAACAATCACCGCTGTTTCCGCTCCTACATTTCATGAGCGTGGTATGGTAACAACAGCAAGTTCTACACAGGTTATCGACGCTTCTACAGGAATCGGACTCAAACAATGGAAGAACAATCAATGGAAAAATTATCAGGTACGTATCGACTGGGGAACAGGAAGAACACAGCTTCGAAATATTTTATACAATACACAGAACACACTCACATTTTCTGATGTAAACCATGTCACCATCAATCCATGGGCAAACTGTCCACTTGCAGTTGCTACTGTTGCCAACTCTTCATTTTTTGTTATCGAAAGTCATCAGGTGACCGTAGATACTAACTGGTCTGTAATTCCAGATGAGACTTCAAGTTTCATGATTGTATCTGGTGGTATTTGGAATGTGACTCAAGGTACTACATCCGCACCGTTCTTTTCATTTGCATATTACGACAGACTTTCAGATGTTTGGTATCAAAAATCTACTCAGTCTGGTCTCAAGACCGCAGTTTTTCTAGCAGGTTCGGATTTGCAAATGGAACGCATGACAGAAAATGGAGGAACACTTTTTACTGAGACAGCATCAGGTGGAGGTGCACGGTATATTACTGCCACCGCAGCGTTAATCCCAATGGCGTATGCAAACTTTGAAATTAGAATTTCTGCAGGGACTGGTATCGGACAGTCGCGCACAATCTTGAGTAATACTGCAACACGGATCAATGTGACTCGAGACTGGGATACAAACCCGGATGCAACGTCTGTGTATCAAATATGGAGAGACATCGGAAAGATATGGCTAATTGGCGGAAACGATGCAGGGATGCTTCAGTATTCACAAGAAACAGATCAATGGTCAACAGGTAAGCAGTTAGACAATGGTCAATGTAATCAGCTTGCTGCAAAAAAGAATGGAGACAATCCTATTGCAATAACTTCGATCACGCGGGCACCTGCAGGTATTACAGTGTTGAACGCTACTCCTACTGCAGGAGGAAGTGCATATAACATTAATGACATCCTTACGATTACTACTGGTGGTACTGGAGGAACTGCGCGAGTTACAGCAGTTTCGAGTACTGGCGCTGTCACAGCGGTTAGTCTCGAAACAGTAGGTACCAACTACACAACAGGCACAGGAAAAGCAACAACTGTAGTTCCAACAGGAGGTACTGGATGCACTCTTGATATTACCTCAATTGATTTTATCGAAACCGCAGTGACTCCGATTGCTCACAATTATAAAATTGGGGATACTGTCACTATAACAGGTGCATCAGGAACGGGTGCATCAAAATTTAATGGAACATACACAGTCACTGGTATCCCAACACCGACCACAAATCTTTCTTTTACCTACTGTTCTGTAGGAGATCCTGGTGCTGCTACAGCAACTATTGGAGCATCACCGTCTACTACACAACTTGTAGATTGTACTAAGAACTGGGTAGTCAATGAGCATGTAGGAAAGATCGTGCAACTATCAACCAACGCAATCTTGTCAGTAGGGCAAGCCAGAAGAATTGTTTCCAATACTGCTACGACTCTCGTCTGGACGCTTGCTGCAACCGCACCTGTAAACGGTACAACAAAATACATAATAGAAGATATTAAACCATTTGGTACCGATAGAATGTCTAAAGGAGAAACTACGGGGACAGAAGGTTTTGCTACATCAGGATCTACGACAACCATTGTCGATACATCAAAAAACTGGGAGACAAATTACTGGTCACGAACAGTTAATAGAAAAGTCAGAATTGTAGAGGGAACAGGAGTTGGTGCTGAAATTGCAATTACTTCTAATACTTCAAACACACTCACTTTTGCTGCTCAATCATTTACGGTAGATACTACAACTCGATATATAATAATGGATACTTTTGGTACAGCAACAAGTGGCACAACAACAACCCTGGTTGATTCTGGTCAGAACTGGGAAACTAACTATTGGGTAGGAAGTCGTGTTCGATTCTTGTCTGGAACAGGGCAAGGTAATGAATACGCTATTACAGCTAATACTTCAACTACACTGACATTTGCTACTGGTACTGCTCCTGATACGTCAACTGCTTATGCAATTCTCGAAGCTACACCAAAATCAAACGGTATACATCTTGATTGTATTACAGGGTCAACTGATACTACTCTAAATAGTAACTACATGTATGCTTGGACAGGAACAGCAACTTCAGAACTTTCTCGTTATAATATTCATACTGAACACTGGGAAACTTTGTCATACTTCCCTCAGACGGAAACCATGACAACAGGTGCCATGTATGTGTACGACGGAGAAGATAGAATATATTATATTCAAGGTATTACTACTCTTGCAAAATTAATGTACTATGATTTAGTGAAAAACATCGTTGTTCCAGCTTCTCAGCCACCATATGGTATGGGAGCTGCTGTGTCTGGGAATCGTATGGAGATAGTTGAGACTGAAGACGGATTAAAATACCTGTATCTTATGAGACATTCTGGTACTGAAATGTGGAGAACATTATTATATTGGTAAAGCTATATGGATATAAACTACTTAATACAGTTATTAGGAAATAGATTAAATGGACTTACTCTTGCAAAAGATCAAGCTTTTTCTTCGGGTGATTTAGAGAGGATAAATACTGTCGATGCCGAAATATTAGAAGTAAAAAACACTCTCTCAAAACTTAATCTTATTTCAAGCATTGAGCAGGCAGCGGCAGCAACCTCATTCACAGAAGCTGAAGTTGTTAAAAACGGTATTGAGTCATCTTTTAACCCAACAGTTCTAAATGACGCGACTGAAATTTTGTTGCAATACGACATAACTCCTTATGCTACTGATCCAATGCATGAATTGAAGATTCAAAATATCTTAGAAAAGATGGGAGTGATGGACTCGCCTGAAAAGATAGAGAATTATATCAAGAAAACTAGTCCAGATAGTCCACTTTCAGGATTGATGGTTTGGAACGCAGTACAGCGATATGAAGTCGACGCAAGGTTGATGCTTGCCTTGATGGAGCTCGATTCTCGTTTCGGTACACTCGGGATTGCAGTTCGCACATTAAACCCAGGAAATGTTGGTAACAATGGAGTTACTACTAGGTCTTATTCTTCTTGGGATGAAGGGGTTATGGCTGTTGCAAAATGGCTTGACCGACATAGAATTGAAAAAGAAGTTATTGATGAAACACCTGTTCCTCCTCCAGTAGTTGAAAAAGTAGAAGAAGCCCCTAAAGAGGAAACAGAAGAACCTTCAGATGAAGAACCCGTAGAGGAAGTCACTGTTGAAGAACCTGTCGTCGAAATCATTCCAGCAGAGCCAGAAACTCTACCAGAAGAAGAAATAGTGGTTCCTGAGGTTGAGATTCCCGAAATCATCACTGAAGAAACACCAGTCGAACCTGATCTTGGTTTAACTGTTGTTTCAACAAACAGAAAACGCAAAATCACGTAATGTCATAATTGCCCGTGAATAATTTTCAAAAAAGTCTCGCAAAATACGGTGTATATTTTGAAGAGTTGCGAATAAAACTTCTTTTCCTCACCAAAATATTTGCAGTTTGCTTTATAATTGGTTTTTTTATAACTACTCCAGTTATTCGTTTTATACTGGCGCATTTAAATATCCCTGATATTTCCATAGTCACAACTTCTCCATTTCAGTTGATAGAATTTGCGATGAGTGTGGGTTTCTTCTTTGCGTGCGTGGTAACATTGCCAATATTTATCTATCACTTGTATTCCTTTTTAAAACCGGGACTACTAAAATCTGAAAGAAAAGTATTTATACTGTCTCTGCCTTTTGGGCTCGGACTTTTTGTTTTTGGATTTCTATATGGAGGAGGGATGCTCTATTACGGTATAAAGTTGATGGCAAAAGTTAATGCGGAAATCGGTATTGCGAATTACTGGGATATTAGTAAGTTTGTATCTCAAATAGTTTTGACAGCGTCACTCCTTGGGTTGCTTTTCACCTTTCCTTTAGTGCTTACATTCTTGATTCGTCTCGGAATTTTAAGTGCTGATTTCTTGAGATCAAAAAGAAGACATGCGTTTGCTGGAGTGTTTGTATTGGTTGCTTTACTTCCTCCAACTGATGGTTTATCATTGATATTAATGGCAGTGCCATTGATATTACTTTTTGAACTTACCGTTTTTTTTAATAGAAAAAATAACTCTGGTCGTAATTTAGTAACCTAAAAATTGAAATATTTTCGCACTATATTTGAGCTTGTGCATGATATTTAGTAAATAATATGTTTGGATTAGGAACAAAGGAAATAATAATCATCGCTGTTGTGCTGATACTGCTTTTTGGATCAAAAAAGATACCTGAACTTACAAAGTCTATCGCTGACGCAGTTCGTCATTTGTTTGGTGCTTTTAAAGATGTAGATACTACAAAGAAGTAGTTTTTATTAATTAGCTAAATTTAAATTTAATTTATGTTTGGACTAGGAACAAAGGAAATAATTATAATCGCGGTTGTTTTGGTGCTTTTGTTTGGATCTAGAAAGATACCTGAACTTGCGAAAAATCTCGTTCAAGCTTTCAAGAACTTGACAGGTATGTTTAAAAGTGAGCAAAGTGAACAGAGTGAGAACGAAGTAGATAAAAAATAATTTTTTATAAATTTGGCTTTGTACTTTTTTGTATACAATGCACTTTTATTTTTTATAATGCATTTGTGATAATAAATCATTTTAAAAATAAAATAAGTTGTGTTTTGTTTGGCACGAGCATCTTTTTGGTGTTTGCAATTTTTTTTGCAAATATTGTCCATGCCTCTGAAGTATATACACCAGGAGATACTATAATTGTTGGGGAGTTTATATATAATGATGACTATACTCCGACTACAGATGATTGTACTATTTCTATTTATTCTCCAGCTGGAGCAACTCTCGTAAATGAAGCAACAATGACTGATGATGCCACTGGTTGGCATTATTATTCTTATTCAACTCCGGGGGTTGAGGGGAAATATCCTACTTTTATAACATGTGGAACTCTTATAGGTGGGGATTTGTTAAAGTTAGACAAATCTTTTATTTTACAGAATCCAGAAGTTACTGACGCTTCTATCACTTCTGCGGTCTGGGCAAGTGGAACAAGAACACTTACTTCTTTTGGCTCACTCGTTGCAGACACAGCCACGAGTGTATGGAGCAGTGGTACAAGGACTTTGACATCATTTGGCTCACTCGCTGCAGATGTTTGGAATGATGCTTTTGCACCAAACCGAGCTCTCACAACTAAAAATATCGCAGGTGGTGGATCATTTGCCACCGAAAGTTATATAGATGCATCAGAAGCAACTGTTATAGCAGAAATAGATGCAAACGAGGCTCTTATAAATGCTTTAAACAATATATCTGCTTCAGATGTTTGGAACTATGGAACGCGTTCTGTAAACTCTGGTACAGTAACAATAGATAGTACTTCCGTTGACTCCGTGTGGGACAGTGCAACCTCAGGGCTAACATCTGTTGGTAGCGTTGGAAAGTTAATCGTAGACAATTTGGATGCTCAAGTTTCCACAAGAGGAACAAGTACGCTTAC
>DALYDA010000011.1:0-21829 GCA_031973435.1 Minisyncoccota bacterium | reverse complement strand
AAAACAAAAGACCCCGACTGGGGTCTTTTGTTTTTTTTGCTGTTGCGGGGAGCGGAATCGAACCGCTTTCTTCAGGTTATGAGCCTGACGAGACACCATTTCTCTACCCCGCTATGAATATTCTTGCTCAACTGCCTATAATGTAACTACGAATTTTGCCAACTTTCGAGACACCATTTCCCTGCCTACCGGCAGGCAGGTCTACCCCGCTATGTATTTACTAAGCGACAAAGACGATTATACACAAAAAGCTCTATTATGCAAAGCACCATCTTGTTCAAATGTTCCAAATATGTTATTTTAAGAGGGCTTTTTGAGAATTATGACGGGGTAGCCCGCCCGGATGAATCCGTTCGGACGGGCTCAGCAGATAGAGCGATAAGTACATTAGAGAGTCAATATATGTATACTGTATACGTATTACAAGACGAAAAAGGTAAACTTTACAAAGGTTGCACCAATAATCTTGCAAGACGTTTTAGTGAGCATGTAAGTGGCAATACGCGCACAACTAGATTAATGTCAGGACTTAAAATTGTTTATACTGAAGAATATGAGACATTCGGAGAGGCAAGATTAAGAGAAAAATATCTTAAATCTTCTGCGGGTAGAAGATATCTGAAGAAAAAAATGACGGGGTAGCTCAGCCGGTAGAGCACAGGACTCATAAGCCTGGGGTCGTGGGTTCGATCCCCACCCTCGTCACAATGGTTTGGTTTTTTGCCATTATCTGGTAGAATGCAAATCGTTACCTTAAGTAACTTAGTTAGATAGCAATATGCAGTCGTACCTGCCTCTACCTATCGGCAGACAGGTGCCGGTAGGCAGGGCTCAGCTCAATTTGGACTATAGAGAGCGCCCGCCTAGGCGAGTACTTGAAAAAGTTTAGATTGAATTGAAACAATAATATGCAGTCGTAGCTCAGCTGGTTAGAGCGCCCGCCTGTCACGCGGGAGGTCGAGGGTTCAAGTCCCTTCGACTGCGCATATACAAAAAAACTCCTTCGGGAGTTTTTTTGAGCTTAATGCAGTCAGGGGCTTGAACACGAAAAGGGGTCGGGAAAAACTGTAGTTTTTCCCGTGGTGGAGGCAGACGAAGTCGTTGGAACCGAGAGGTTCCAAAGCGCAGTCCTGAGTTTATCGAAGGACGAGCAGTGAAATTCCCTTCGACTGCGCATATAAGAAAAAACACCTTCGGGTGTTTTTTCTTATAGTGGGTATTTATTTTCTTTCAAGATATGCCACCATATATCGGCGCTTGTTGAATGCTCGTCCTCCTTTGTGCGTTTGAGATCTTCGTAGTGTGTGGATTTTGAAATATGGCTCTACGTATTCTCTTAGTTCATCTTCACTCCATACGTATTCATAAAATCCAAATTCTGGGTGGATGTACCCGTTGTCATCTTTGCCAAGTCCTCTTGCCTTACTATCTCTTATCATTTTCTTTGCATGCATGTCGTCATCTCGGAGAAATGTTTTCCAGAGTAGCCAACTTTCACTTTTCATTACACGGAAAAGTTCCTGCAGGTACTTTTTGTGTTCATCTTTTGTTAGGTGGTGAGATACCATTAGGTCCAACACCAGGTCTACGCTTCCAGATTCTTGCTTTATAGTGTCTCGGATATCTCCGACTTCAAACTCTAGTCCTTTCAGTTCTTTTGATTCCTTTTTCGCTAGGTTTATAGCCTCTACAGAAATGTCATATCCATAACCCTTTTTTACACCGAAGTTCTTTGCGATATAGATGAGGTTTCTTCCGTTTCCGCATCCAACATCGAGCACATCCATATATGACAGGGCGCCTTCTCCGAGCTCCTTTTCTATCCACTTGCAAAAAAGTACAAGCTCCTCGCTTGGGTTATCAGAAAGACTCAGGTGTGAGCCATCTTTGTATTCCTTGTTCCAAAATCTTTGTTCTTTATCTTTCATGAGCCATCTCCGAGAATCGAACTCGGGACCCCAACTTTACGAAAGTTGTGCTCTACCAACTGAGCTAAGATGGCTAGGCTGTTGTGGAGCCGTTAATCAGATTTGCACTGATGACCTCATTCTTACCATGAATGTGCTCTACTGCCTGAGCTATAACGGCAATGTAGAGTCATCATATAAGATTTGGAGGTATTATTCAATGGCAAATAAAAAATCTCCTATCAAGGAGATTCGTTTAAGTAACAAAGAATAATATCGCACAACTGTTGTTGTAGTAAGGGACTCAAGATTGTATGAGCATCGTACTCTAGTGTTCCAGGCGTGTCGTACTCTTTCGTCTTTTCTTCATCGACTGTAGTTTTATTTTCTATCATCCTTGTAATAAGTTTAAAATGATCGAAAAGATTTCTTTCGTCGATATCTGCATAGTTTTTCCATTGGTATGCATGTGCTGTCTCCTCAACGAGAAAATGTATTCCATCTTTTATGCCCAGTGAGTCTGGAAGATAAATACAATTTTTTTCCCAGTTGTACTCTGCGCGACTATTTTTATTGAAATATTGGACAGAAGGTGCTCTGTTTTCCAAAATAAAATCAACAATAGCAGCTTCAAGGAGGTAGGTCCTGTCCGTAAGTACACATACTGCAACAAGAGAGTCCAGTGTGTTGTAACCATATAGTCTGGATTCTTTCATAGAGGTGATCGTTTCTTGGAGATCTCTCCAATCGATACTTACCATCATACATTGCCAGTTATATTCATACCAATCATCACGCGTTGTAGATGTAGTTGCGATAGGCATTTGTACGCGTGGTGTGTGGTGGTCCTTGAGAGACTGCCTTTCCTTCTGTATTTCAAAATACAAATCTTTTACCTCTGCGGCATACGCCGTATCGTACAAAAAATTACGGATAATTCGTATAGATTCTTTGTCAGGGTATGCCTCTGTTTGAGAATAGGAAAGGGAAAATATGGATGATAACAGAAATACAAGGATTACATTTTTCATTGATATCAATTTTTCTATAGATTACAACTTAGATTCCATTCTGTCAATGTATATGTGTTCTGCTATAATTACTTTTATGAAGGAAGATGAGATAGATAGAAGAATATCGGAAATCGAAACTGCTATGACAGGAGGGGATTTTTGGAATGACAAAGTCTCTGCACAGTCGATGGTTCGAGAACTACAAGAACTCAAAGACAAAAAAGAAGGACTAGGGGCATACGATCGTGGCGGGGCAGTACTTTCGATACTCTCAGGTGCAGGAGGAGACGATGCAGAAGATTTCTCCCGCATGCTTCTAGAAATGTACCAAAAGTATTTTGATAAGAAGGGATGGAAATATACTATTTTTCATAAAAACGAAAACGACCATGGTGGATACAGAAATATCACACTCGACGTAGAAGGGAAAAATGTTTATGGAAATTTAAAACATGAGTCAGGGGTGCATCGGCTAGTTCGAATCTCGCCATTCAACGCAAAAGGTAAAAGAAACACATCTTTTTCTTTGGTAGAAGTAATACCTGTAATAAACAAGAGTCAAATTCCAGAACTGAAAGATAGTGATTTGGATATAACATTTACAAAGTCTGGTGGTGCAGGTGGACAGAATGTAAACAAACGTGAGACTGCAGTTCGCATAACCCACAAACCAACAGGAATCTCAGTACATGTTACTGAAGAGCGAAGCCAGGAGGCAAATAAAGAAAGAGGACTTTCTCTTATCGCTGGTAAACTTGTAAAGAAGTCTGAGGATGAACACAAAAGTTTGGTAGAAAGTATGCAAATTGCAAAAAATACAGACATAGAATGGGGGAGTCAGATACGCTCATATGTCCTACACCCATACAAAATGGTAAAGGACCATAGAACAGACTACGAAGAGAGCAATCCTGACAAGGTCTTCGATGGTAATTTGGACGGATTTATCGAGGCAATGAAGAACATAAAACCCTTGTAAACATAGGTATTTTCAAGATATTGCAATCTCTGATACAATATAGGATATAGTTTGGTTGCCGATTTTTTGTTTTGGATGAACACGATGGACAAACTATGAAATATATCAAATACACTTCATGATCAAATTCGATAACGTAACAAAAAAATATACGAATGAGTCTGTTTCACTCGAAGACATAAACCTACATATAAAAGAAGGTGAATTCGTTTCACTTGTAGGGCATTCTGGAGCAGGAAAAACTACTTTGGTAAAACTTATATTGGCAGAAGAGAGGCCAACAACAGGAACTGTTTTTTTCGAAGATGTAGATGTGCACAAGCTTACTTCAGGTGATGTTGTGAAGTATAGAAGACGAGTAGGAGTTGTGTTCCAAGACTTTAGACTACTACCAAACAAAACTGCTTATGAAAATATCGCATTTGCGATGGAGGTCGCTGGACGAACAGATGAAGAAATAAGAAGTGATGTTCCTCATGTTTTGGAACTAGTTGACTTGGGTGAGAAGATTCACAACTTTCCTCACCAGATGTCTGGGGGGGAAAAACAACGCCTTGCTATTGCTCGCGCTATCATCAACCAACCAGAACTTCTCATTGCGGACGAGCCTACAGGAAACCTAGATCCACTAAACACTTACGAGATAGTCCAGATACTTAAAAAGATAAATGATATGGGAACAACTGTTATCCTAACTACTCACAACAAAGGAATAGTAGACTCAGTCGGCAAGAGAGTAATAACACTGGAGAGAGGAAAAATAGTCAGAGATGATCATAGTGGTAAGTATGTAATATAGGACAGAAAAGTAATAAATAAGGGCAAAAAAATTTTACACTATACACTAACCAACAAGTACTTTATACTAAACATATGTTTTGGATTGATGCAAAAAGAATATTCAGGTCAGGACTACTAAACTTCGGTCGCGGAGGAGTTGTCTCTTATGCGTCAGTACTTGTTGTAACCATCACTCTTGGTGTTATAGGGCTACTTATATTCTTACAAGCAGTACTACAGTCGTCACTTAATGACATAGAAAGTAAGGTGGACATAACCGTTTATATAACAAGAGATGTTTCAGAATCTGAAATAATGGATCTCAAGAGCGAACTCGAACTTCTCCCTGAGGCAGAGAGTGTTTCCTATGAGTCTTCTGAAGAAGCTCTTACAAGATTTAGAAATGAGAACCAAAATGACTTCCTGATCATCCAGTCACTCGACGAGCTGGGGGACAATCCACTCGGAGCATCGCTACGTGTTACAGCAAAAGAGACATCACAGTACGAGGCTATCGCGACATACCTTGAGAACAGAATCATTGAAGACGAAAGCAGAGGAGGTTCTATTATAGATTCGATAAACTACTTCAAATACCAAGATGCTATAGAGAGCCTAAACTCTATTATCGAGGGAGCAAGAAGTCTCGGGATAATACTAACTGTCATACTCATGGCGATATCTGTTGCAATAACTTTCAACACTATCCGACTTACTATATTTATCTCTCGCGAAGAGATAGGTGTCATGAGACTTGTAGGAGCTGAAAACAAATACATTCAAGGGCCATTTTTGGTTGAAGGTATGGTCTATGGAGCAATAGCGTCAATATTTACGATACTTATCTTCTATCCATTTACACTTTGGCTTGGTAGAAGCATGACGACGTTCCTAGGAATCAACCTTTTTGAATATTATAAAAACAATTTCTTGGAAATATTCTTCCTTCTTTTGATTTCGGGAGTATTTCTAGGATCACTTTCCAGTTATCTGGCTATACGTAAATATCTAAATAAATAAAATGAAGAAAAATTCCCCTAGATATCTTTTTGTTGTTGGCGGTGTCATCTCCGGAGTCGGAAAGGGAATAACAGTCTCTTCAATAGGAAAAATCCTAAAAGATCGCGGTCTCAAAGTGACCGCGATTAAAATTGATCCATACGTAAACGTAGATGCAGGCACAATGAACCCTACCGAACACGGTGAAGTCTTCGTACTCGGAGATGGATATGAGACAGATCAGGACATGGGAAACTATGAGAGATTCATGGGACTTTCTTTGTCACGTGACAATTATATGACAACAGGTATGGTCTACAAGTCTGTTATAGAAGACGAGAGAGCTCTCAAATACAAAGGAAAGTGTGTGCAGGTTGTGCCTCATATCCCACAAGAGATAGTGAGACGTATAAAAAATGCACAAAAGAAAGCGAGTGCAGATGTAACGATCATAGAAGTTGGCGGGACAGTGGGTGAGTATGAAAACATACTATACCTAGAAGCTGCACGTATGATGAAATTAAATGATCCAGAGAGTGTATATGTCGCTATGGTTTCATACCTCCCAGTTCCAGCAAAGATAGGCGAAATGAAAACCAAGCCTACACAGCATGCAGTCAGGCTCTTAAACGGTTCTGGTCTTCAGCCAGATGTCCTTATTGCAAGAAGTGTAGTTCGGCTAGATGATAAACGAAAAGAAAAACTCGAGATGTTTTGTAATGTGCCGAGAGGAAGAGTGATCTCTGCACCAGACGTAGAGAGTATTTATGATATCCCTATAAACTTCGAAAAAGAAAAAGTTGGAGATATGCTCTGCAAGATAATGGGACTCCGTAAGGGCAAGGAGGCAAAAGAGAAAAAGGAGTGGGAAAGTTTTGTAAGAAAGATAAAAAATGCAAAAGATGAAGTAAAGATAGCTATAGTTGGAAAGTATTTTGATACAGGAGATTTCACACTTTCTGACTCGTATCTTTCAGTGATCGAATCTCTCAAATATTCTATCTATCATCTCGGAAAGAAGCCGTCTATCACTTGGGTAAACGCGATCGATTTTGAAAAGGACAAAAAGAAAGTAAAAATCCTGAGCAATTTTGACGGAGTACTAGTACCGGGAGGATTTGGAGATAGAGGAGTCGAGGGTAAACTAACAGCGATCAGGTATGCCCGAGAAAATAAAATACCTTACTTCGGACTCTGCTATGGTATGCAACTTCTCGTTATAGAGTATTCTCGAAATGTTTTGGGTTGGAAGGACGCAAGTACAACAGAGATAAACAAAAATACAGCGTATCCTGTTATAGATATCATGCCTGAACAAATAGAAAAGTTGGTAAAGAAAAATTATGGCAACACCATGAGACTCGGAAACTATGAAGCAAAGCTTTTCGAGGGGACTATTGCAAACAAGTCATATGGAGCAAAGAGTGTTGTTGAGAGACATAGACATAGATATGAAGTAAATCCCAAATTTGTAACTGAACTCGAATCTGGAGGACTAGTTTTTTCTGGTAAATCCAAAGATGGAAATCTGTGTGAGATAGCAGAACTTCCTACAAAAGCTCATCCATTTTTCCTAGGTACGCAATTTCATCCAGAGTTCTTGGGTAAACCACTCTCCCCACACCCACTTTTCACAGCATTTGTAAAAGCTTCGATATCTCGAAAAGGGAAGAAATAGCTATATAGAATAAGGGTTTTTGCCTTGACAAAAGGCTTTGTTTGTGATACAATATACACAAACAAAACTAGGAAAATGAAAAATTTATTTGTATTTTTGACTTTGACAATCTTTTTATCGGTGTGCCATGCACAAACCATGGATACTGTTTCAACTGACACAGCTTTAGTGGAAAAACCAAAAAGTGATGTATCGGTGTTTGGTATCTATAGACTTGGGTCGGAAACGGGTACACCACTTATGTGGTTTACACAAGAGAACGGACGATATTTCCTTGAGGCACGTGCCAATTTCGACTGGGCCAACACTGTTACCGTTGCCGTGGGTAAAACTATGTCGATGGGCAACTACTGGGTCACTCCAAAGGTAGGCATACTCCTTGCCATGTCCAATAATGGGTATGATGGAGGAACGATTGAATTGAACCACGGAATTTCATTTGGAGACTTCAGTGTATTTCAGATGAACCAGATTTCTGTTGGTTTAAGAAACGCCAATCCCACATTTTTCTACGATTATAGCGAGATAAGCTATAGTCCTATCAAAAATGTTTCCTTCGTGTATGGTGCACAATTTTTCCGTGCATTGGAAACACAGGAAGGAGAGGAATCTCTGGAGTGGTGGATAGACCACGGACCGGCAGTTAAGATTTCTTTTAAAGGAGGTTTTTACATGAAGCCTTGGCTTACTTGGGACCCCAACCACGATAACCAAAAGTTATTGTTGGTGTAGGTAGAAGCTTCTAGCCGATTTTCAATTTTTTTAAACCGTTACAGTAATGTAACGGTTTTCTTTTTGCCAAAATAAAATAGCGAAACATTTCGCTATCATAAGTTTCCAATATATTTTCTTCTTGGAATCTCGGTTTGTTTAATCGGGATTGGTCTCCCGTACTGGTCAGCCTCATATTCTCTGACTATCCGAGTTTTCTTTTTTGATTCCAAACTTTTTTGGATATCCAAGATAACATAGATTGTTCTAGTGGAAAGATTGGGAACTATTGTTAGAACATCTTCATTCCACCCAGACCATTCTCCGAGATAGGGAAAGGGTCTAGTGACTCCTAGAATTGTATCCTCGAAGAAAAGAGTTTCTTCTTCTAAAGAGTCGCTATTTAGCGGGACCAAAAAATATTTTCCAAGTTGCAATGTGTTATATATCGCAGTTTGGGGGGGTAGTACCATAAAGGTGGAATCCTTTGTGAGGACATCCACAACTATTCCTTCCTTTGTGGTTATGGTTTTAAGTCCGAAGGTATCGGGATCTTTATCTTCATCGACATTAACGACTACGCATCCCGAAAATAAAATTAAAAAGTGCAAAAAAACTATTGCAGTCTTCATATGCAGGCATTTTCTTAAACGATACCTTTTTTTGATTTCTCGGTCAAATTCTATTCTCCTTCTCTGATCGGTGCATCTTTTATTATTTGCAAGATCTCATCATGATTATCTGTCATGGTAAAAAGTAACTCATCTGGTGAAATAGTTTTGAATTCCCCGATTAGTTTATCTTTTATGAAAGCAACAATAGGTGACCAAAATTCTACTCCATAAAGTATGATTGGTACCGGTGTAATTTTACGTGTTTGAACCAAAGTTATCAGATCGAAAAACTCATCAAGTGTTCCATATCCTCCAGGGCAAAATATATATGCTTCACCTGAGAATTTGAGAAGTGTCTTTCTTGTGAAAAAGAAGTCAAAAGGTATTTCTTGTGTTACGTATTTGTTTGTTTCTTGTTCTGAGGGAAGGGTAATAGTCATACCTATAGATTCTACGTGTGCATCAAACGCTCCGTGGTTTGCAGCCTCCATGATCCCTCCTGCACCTCCGGTAACGATTGCATACTTCAATTCTTCACCGATTCTCCTTGCGAGAGTGTATATTTCTTTGCAATATTTGTCGTCCTGTGAGAATCTTGCAGATCCATAAAATGTTACTGACTTTGCAAGTTCTTTCTTGGTACCGAAAAGGTCGAGCCCTTGGTGGAACTCTTCGCTTATCGCACAGACTTGTCTGTCAGTCCCACTCTCTGGATTTAGTATTTTACAACTTTCGCGAATCTGTCGCGGTGTCATGTAGTTTGATTTCTTTTGCATGCAAGGATTATAACATAACAATTTAGCAAGTTTTTTGTTGACATACTGTAATCTTTGTTTTAATATCAAGAAAATATAATAAAATGGAATACTTAAAAAGTCTTGTTGAGAGGCTGGTAGGGTATTACTCACCTAACCCACAAGCTCAGTTTCCTCATAATTTTAATTTGATTTCTATAATAGATAGTGAACAAGGAACAAAAGCTGAGTTCTCTGTAGAGTCATCGATAATATATCTTTATCCACTTACTCAAGAACTTAAATCTGAATTTGAGTTGGAATTAAATTTCAAAAAACTGAGTAAAATATTAAAGGAGTCTTTTCCAGATATTTGGTTAGTGGTTGAAGAAACACAGAAAAAGGTAATTTCTTTTTATATTTGTACTAAAAACCAAAAATATAATGAGGCGGTAGAATTACGAACTCAAATAAAAGACGAAATAATTAAAATATCGGAAATGATAATTAAAAATAAGGATATAAAATTATTGGACACTGAATAGACCAGTGTTTTTTATTTTTTATAAAAATTGGGAGTTTGTCGTGTTTCTAAGTTTTTATTTGAGCAATTCTTCTGGAAACTCTTCTATTTCTATGCGAGTGCTGTTTGTTATAAAATCATGTTCCCAAGTTGCACCTTTGGATTCTTTCCAGTTGGGGAGGAAATAAGCTTTTGAGATAAGGCCGGACTCAAGTATTGGCTTGTGGAATTCTTCCATTATTGCACTATACTCATATCCTTTGCCTTGTATGTGCGCCTCCGAGTCTCCAAAACGAAAGACTGATTCACCGCGCTCTGACAATATTTCTTCTGCTCTACTAAGTCTCTTGGCATTTTCCTCATAACCAAGTCCTCCTGTTGTCAGTGGACCACAAACACGAACTATAGGTTGAGGTAGGTCCTTTAGTTCTTCAATTGTTTTTTGTGCGAGTTCTGATAAATCCATATTTATGTATCGAGTGTAACATGCTTTCAAAGAGCTTAAAAATATGTTATTTTTAGCATGCTTTAATTGCGGGTTCGTCTAATGGTAGGACTACGGTTTCTGGTACCGTCTATTGGGGTTCGAGTCCCTGACCCGCAGCAATGTCCAAGAACGAAACAATACTAAGATTCGACAATGTGTCATTTGAATACAACGCTAACAAACCTATTTTAAGTGAGGTTAGTTTTTCTGTGCGAAGTGAAAGTAAGATTACTATAATGGGACAAAACGGAGCAGGGAAAAGTACTATCTTTGGTCTGATCACAAAAGCATACGAGCCTGAGAATGGAACTATAAATATAGTAAAAGGTGTGACTGTTGCGATATCCAAGCAAGTAATGCCTAGAGAATATCTACAACTAACTGTTCGAGAGTTTTTCCAAAAGAGTTTTAGTGAAAAAGTCTATGATATCGACCCTAGAATAGAAAACGTTTTGGAGGTAGTGAACCTTGTAGGGCACAAAAATGTGCATGAAAAAATAATCGACACATTTTCTGGTGGGCAACAGGCGAGACTTCTCCTTGCCTCTGCTCTCATCCAAGATCCCGACTTGCTACTTTTAGATGAGCCTACAAACAACCTCGACCACGCAGGGATAAAGCACCTAACAGATTTTCTCGTGGACTACAAAAAGACTGTTATGGTTATTTCCCACGATGCAGACTTTTTGAACGCCTTTTCAACAGGTGTGTTGTACCTCGATATTCATACAAAGAAGGTAGAACAATATGTTGGTAACTATAAAGATGTGTTGGAAGACATCTCACAACGTGTTGAAAAGGAGAATATGAAGAACGCACAACTCGCGAAAGTTATTCAGGCAAAAAAGGATAAGTCCAACGAATTTTCACACAAAGGCGGAGGACTTCGCTTGGTTGCAAAACGAATGCGTGAGATGGCAGAGGAGCTTGAAAGTGAGATGGTTGATGTTCGAAAGGAGGACAAGACCATACGCGCGTTTACGATCCCACACCAAGAGGATATATCTGGGGATATAATCCGTATTACAAATTTTGAGGTTATGGATACAAAGAATCACAAAAGAGTGAAGCGAACTGCAAATGTAAAACTCCGTAAAAACCAGCACCTCCTTCTTTCAGGTCCAAACGGAATAGGTAAAAGTACACTTCTAGAAATGATGGCAACAGGCAAGGCAGATGGGGCGGTTATATCAGATGGAGTAAGGGTTGGATACTATCGACAAGATTTCACAACACTAAATTTTGATGACACTGTTTTCCAGTCTCTAACAAAAGCGATGATGGAAACTGATGGGAGAATAGAGGAAGAGAGAATGAGAAGCATCGCAGCGAGCTTCCTTATCAAAGGAGATGTTATGCATACGAAAATAGGCAACCTTTCCGAAGGACAAAAGGGACTCGTCGCATTTGCGAGGTTGGTCATTGTTCGTCCTGGACTTTTAATATTGGATGAGCCAACAAATCATATAAACTTTCGTCATCTTCCAGTTATTGCAAAAGCATTGAGTGAGTATAAAGGAGCAATGATGCTAGTTTCTCACGTCCCAGAGTTTGTTTCCCAGATCAGGATAGACGAAGTTCTAAATCTAGGTGGATAAATATAGAATCTATTTGGTGTCTTTAAAAAGTGATAGAATCTACAAATGTACGTAGTTTATATTCTTGAGTGTTCTGATAAGACACTCTATGTAGGAAGTACAAACGACCTTGAAAAGAGGTTGCATTCTCACAACAATCTAAAAAGTGGCGCACATTATACAAAGATACGTAGACCCGTAACTTTGAAGTACTCCAAGAAATACAAGACCTATGCAGAAGTTCGCAAAAGAGAAGGAGAACTGAAAAGATTGAGTAGAAGTGAAAAAATAGCTCTTATAAAAAATTGGAAGAACTCAGTCTTGTAGGATTATGTAAATTGGTTTAAAATCATGTTATGAAAGTACAACTAGAAGATAGTGGGGGGTTGGAAAATAAGACAGAAAAGTCTATAAGAGAGAAATATCAATCAGTAGCAGATGAAGAAGGATATGTTTCTGTTTCGGAGTTTTGCTGGAGTGAGTTGGGTAAACAATCAAAAACTATCGCTTCATTTTTAGACGGGGATGAAGGGTTGTCTCCAGGATACGATCTAGGACAAAATATTGATTTTACGGGGAGTTCTGGACATTATGATCGAATGAAGGTACACATCAACGACCTAGAAACATTTATTGAAAGAGTGAAAAAACATTACGGAGAAAAATAGCCTTGAAAAAAGGCTATTTTTCGTATAGAGTGTAGGAATAATGAAAAAGGTAATCAAAAAGGAAGGATTCCCATATACACAGGAGCTCATAATGCTTCTGGTGCTCGTATTGCTATCTATTACTTTTGCAATAGCTATTTTTGCTTCTCAGAAAGTAGACGAGGTAACTCCAAAAGAGGAGGACAATGTCCCAGTTGAAGTAGAGTCGATAGAAGTATCTTTGATAGATTCTTTCCCTGTAGAGGCGAATATAAAAGTTACAGGGATACAGGGAGATGCTTGTCCGTCTTCATACAGCCTAGGTCAGGAGATAAATGGAAACAACATAGAACTATCTTTATCCCGTTCACGTAAGGATGATAAATGTATAGAAATGGAAACTTCTTTTTCTGAGACTTTCCCAATAGATATCGTCGACCTGAAGAAGGGTAACTACACTGTAACCTTGCAAGGGAAAACAGATGAGCTGGTTTTAAGAATAGACAACACAATAACCTTGCGGGATGAGTATCTTGCATTGGAATTTTACCCACTCGACAAATCAGATGTTTACACTGGATACATTTCCAACCCAAAAGTTCCAGATTTTTTAAAGAAGAGTGTTACTGATATAACAACTATGGTAAAGGCAGGTCCCGATACAGCGCTAATATATAAAAGTATATTGATAGATGATATAGGTTACGCGATATTTTATCTACCGACAGGTGCATCTGTTTTGTCGGGACAAGGAAAGTATGAAGTTTTCTACGATCTTTATAGTGAACTTGTTGCAGTAAAGGGTCTAAAAAACGAAGATACAAAATATTACCTGCTAGATCAGAAGGGAGGGAAGCCAAAACTAGTAACCACAGTTACGAATACATAAGCAAAAAACATCTACTATTATGTAGATGTTTTTTTGATGCTTAATTTTTCTAAAAATTCTTCAAGTTCTTTTCCTTCGATTTCTCGAAACTCATTTGGTTTCATTTTACCGAGCAAGATGTTTTCGATTCGGAACCTTTGGAGAGATATAACTTCATAACCAAGCGATAGTGCCATTCTTCGGATCTGTCTGTTTTGTCCTTCTACGAGAACTATGTCTACTATTTTGTCATCAACTTTTCTGACCTTCGCAGGGAGAGTTTTGAACTCTCCTGCTTGGAGGCCCTGCTTTATTTTCAATAGGAATGTGTTCTCTACGAACCTGTTTAGTCTGACCCTGTATTCCTTCTCATGACGCTCCTTACTGTCCAAAAGATGCTTTGTGACTCTACCGTCGTTAGTCATCACTATGAGCCCCTCAGAGTCCTTGTCGAGCCTTCCAACAGGGAATACTGGTACTGGAAATGAGACTGAGTCCTTTATTTCCTTTTCTCCTTCTTGGGCTAGTACTGTTACGATTCCTATAGGTTTGTAGTAAGCAAAGTACTTGTGGTTTGTTTTTGTAGATTGTCTGAGTGCTACGTCGTCAGTTTTTAGGACTTTCATTCCGATCGTTGCCACTTTGCCATTTACGAGAACCTCCTTTCTCTCAATCAGAGAATCTGCTTCTTTTCTACTAGAGATACCAACATATGAAAGATATTTGTTTATCCTCATCGGAAAAGAATAGTCCAGCCTTATCTTGGGCTTTGGTGCTTTTTTTACAAAGACATGTTTCTGGTCTGTTTTTCTAGTGTCTTTTTTCCTTGTTGTTTTTCTGTTTCTATTTTGTATCATGTAAGAAAAGGGTTGATATTGCTCCTGCAATCATAACAAACCCTAGGATGTTGAATATGTTTGATATGTCGGAAGTTGATATTACTATACTTGCGACGATTGGTCCAATTATGTATGCCACCGGCACAACACTACGAAGTGCGCTTATGAGTCCTGCATCTCCCGCAGTTATCTTTTTGAAGTAGTAAGTTTCTGTCATGACCTCTACAGCACTCGCTCCAACACGACTAAAAAACAAGAGTATTGCCCATGGCAAGAAAAGTGCAAGACTGATGTGTGGAACAAAGAAAACTGATATCGCCATAACTATAAAGCCAAAGAAAAGTATTTCTTTTTCACCGAGCCATTTGTCTGCGATGATTCCGAAAGGTATCTGGAAAAGAGCAAAAGGGAGTAGCATAATTGTAAATATCGCTCCGATAGTAGACCAAGATAGTCCTATGTGTGAACTTAGGTATATTGGTGTGTATATAACCATGATGGAAAAGAAAAACTGAAGTAAAAATTGCAAAAAAATAGCAAGTCCTAGGTCTTTATCATTTTTTATTTTTTGGATTGTTTCTCTCGGATCCCTTTCTCCGTATTCTGGATCTTTAAATGCTTTCATGTAATGAGAAAAGATAAATGAAACAGCGATAAGTGCAAATGCAGTTATAGGTATAATTTCTCTATATCCTCCTTGTGTGATCAGGAATCCAGAAAGAAGGGGGGACATGACCCATGCTATGTTTATTACAGTTAGAAAATATCCTCTTGTGTGTCCTGTGTCTTCATTTTTTGAAAATGCCTCAACAAATATATCCAAAGAGAACATTATGATAGTCATAGATGAAAGGTAAAGAACAAAAAGAGGTATGGCGTAGATCGCATGACTTGTGCTTGATAGGGCTAAAATAGAAAAACATGCAATCAGCGCAAAGGTACTTATAAGTTTCCTGTTTCCAAAGATAGAGTCTATCTTTGGTGCGAGTATTAGAAAAATAAAGTTTATTACAGAAGCTCCTGCATAAACCAAACCAACTTTTTCTTCTCCTACAAAAGTCGCAATGAAGCCAGAGTTTACATATGCCAAAAGAGCGCTTCCTAATGAAAAGAGAAACGCTCCTGTGTAGATAATTCTTAGTGGGTGCCTCATATATATCTAAATAATATCAATATATTTGGATTACACAAATTTTTTTATTAGACAGAAAGTAGAACTGGTATAACTAGGGGTCTTTTTGCTGTCTTTTGGAGTAGGAATTTTGATAGTGCATCTGCTAATCCACTCTTTACGATATCAAAGTTGATAGGGTTTTGTCCTTCTGTTCCACTTTCAACTGTCTTTTTGATTAGAGTTCTTGCTTGGTGCAATAGTTCTTGAGATTCTTTTAGATATATAAATCCACGGGAAATAATATCTGGAGATTTCTTTAGTTTTCCTGTTTTGGAGTCTACTATTGCAAACACTACGAACATTCCGTCTTCAGCGAGTAGTTGTCTATCTCGGATGACAACTTCTTGTACATCTCCAACTGCAAATCCATCAACCATTCGCAGGTCAGAAGGTGCTTTTTCTTTTCTCATACGGATACTTTTTCCACCGTTATATATTTCGATGATAGATCCGTTGTCTGGAACAACTGTGTTTTCTTTTGGAGTACCGAGAGACTGTGACAACTCTGCGTGTTGGCAAAGCATCCAGTGGTTCCCGTGAACTGGCATGAAGAATCTGTATTTTATTTGCTCGTGGATCCAACGGAGCTCTTCTCTGTTTCCATGACCTGAAGCATGCACATCTGAGTCTGTGTATGTGATTATCTTTGCATCACTTCTATATAGATTGTCTTTTAGTTTGTCGATGTCTCCTTCGTTTCCAGGAATAACAGATGAAGAGAGAAGGATAGTGTCTGTTGGTTGAAGCGAGAGTTGTCTGTGACTTTTGTTTGCCATACGAGCAAGTGCCGCGAACTCTTCACCTTGTCCACCTGTAACTATCATAACTATCTTGTGAGGTGGGTAGTTCCCGATATCTTCTAGAGGGATTATGTTTTTTGCTGTGATGATGCCGAGTTGCTTTGCAATCTCTATGTTTGTTTTCATTGATCTTCCATCAACTGCTATTTTCTTACCACTCTTTTCTGCAAAGTCGATGATAGCAGCAATACGTTCCACCTGCGAAGCAAAAGTAGCAACGATTAGTCGTCCAGAAACATTCTGCATGATCTTTTCTATATTTTCTGCAACTGTATTTTCAGAAAGTGACCAACCTGCTTTCCAGATACTTGTCGAGTCCATGGTTAGCATCAATGCTTCCTTTTCTTGGAATCTTTTGTATTGTTGCTTCTCTTCTTCGGAAGGAATACCTTTTATGTTGTCCACTCGAACGTCTTCGATAAAGACTATCTCGCCGAGCGGAGTTTCTATGATTAGTCCCATGGAGTCAGGTATGGTGTGGGATATGGCAAAACTCTTTACAACAAAATGATCTCCTGCACGCACAACAGTATCGTTGTTTACTATATTCATCTTTATCTTTGGTAGGTGTGGGAACTCTTCATGTCTTTTGAGGATCATCATTGCACCGAATTCTCTACTGTATATTTCAGGATTTCCAATACTGTTTATCAGAAAGGGAATAGCTCCAACGTGGTCCAAGTGACCGTGTGTGATGAAAAGACCACGTATTTTTTCTTTACGTTCTTCGACATAACTTGAGTTAGGTATTATATAGTCGATTCCAGGATGATCCTGCTCTGCAAACTGGATACCAGCGTCAACGATTATTATGTCGTTTCCGTACTCGATAGCTGTCATGTTCTGTCCGATCTGCTCTACCCCTCCTAGTGGAATTATACGAAGTACACCTTCTTCTATCTCAGGTATCTTTGATCGTATTTTTGGAGCCTTTCTTGGTTCTGGAGGCCGTCTGCCAGTGAGACCCTTTCTCATTATCTTTGTTTGAGATGAAGGAATGTTTGTGTTTGGAGAATGTGTACGGTGCAGAGGTGTCTTTCGTGTCGCTGTGTAAGTACGAGTAGGAAGACTTTTGTTGTGAGTGTGTGTTGTTGCAGGAGAAGAGCTTCTCACATGATGTGTTGCTGTTGAAGAACTGTTTCTATGGAAACTTCTTCCTGGTGTACTGGTTCTTGGATTTCTATTAAAATTCGTTCTTCTGTCTCCTCCACTACTACCTACGCTCGCGTTTCTATTATTTTCTGTCATAAAGTATCTTAATTTATAATTTAACTTAGTTTTATCTTGTAAATATTCTCCAAACCCTGTCTGTGTTTATATACCAACTACCTACTAGATCAAATCTATTTGAAGAACTTCTCAAAATAGTTTTACTCTTGCCCTCTATTGCTTCGTCATCTCTTACATATATAAATGATGGTGTATATAGGAATATCGCTGGACGATCGGATTGTATGGTACTTGTGATTTTGGCAGAGAGTTCAGATATTTTTTGTGCATCATTTTGTGTTTGCAAGCTTTCAAGTTGAGAGTCTACATTTGTATTTGTATACATCGAAACATTTAGTCCTGGAGAAAGCCTCTGAGATGAATGCCAAAACGCAAAGAGGTCTGGGTCGCTTGTTATTAGTTCTCCGAAAAGCAAACTCTCGTAATCTCTGTCTTTTATGATTGTTTGATTTAGAGTTCCAATGTCATATATCCTCACATCGACTGATATCCCTATAAGTGAAAGATCATCTCTTATTTGAAAAGCAGCATCTTTGAGTTCACTTATATCTGCTGTTGATATAGAGAAGGCTAGTCTTTCCGTTGTCTTCTTGTCAGAAGAAATCTTTTCCCTTGTTCCATCGTCTCCAACTATATATCCAGCCTTATCTAACATTGCCTTTGCTTCTTCTATAGATTCTTCTTTGTTTGTAATGGGCTCTATGTCTTTTGGTCTAGGTCCGTTAAGAGGTGTCCCGTATCCATATAATATTGTGTTTACAAGAGACTGTTTGTCTATTGCGAGATCCATGGCAGACACAACAGTTTTATTTGCAAGTACGGGAGATTTATTTTGGTTAAAAAACAATCCAAAAACTCTAGGTATTGATATCCTCGTAATTTGATATCCATCTGCTTCAAGTGAAGCGGCATTTTCTGGAGAAATAGAGTTTATGTTGTCTACGTGTCCCGTTTTTAGTGCTTTTATGAGAGAGTTTTCGTTGTCATAAAAACGGAAATATATTTTCTCTATATAAGCTTCTCCATTTATATAATCATTAAAGCTTTTCAACTCATATGATCTTGGTATTCCATTGTCATCCTGCTTGATAGAAGAAACTTTGTAAGGTCCTGCACCAACTGCTTTTTCATTGAGTTCAGAAAGAGGGAATTCTTGATTGGATACATCGTTCCATAAATGTTTTGGCAGTATACCTATTGTTGTTGCATCGAGAAACTGTGTATAAGCCTTTCTAAGAGTAAAAGTAATAGTCCTTTCATCTATTTTTTCTACAGTTACTCCTTCCCAGTTTGCTCTTTTTGGACTCTTGATTGTCGGATCAGAAACTTTTTCTATTGTATAGATTACGTCATCTGCTGTTACTGGTTTTCCGTCATGAAAAGTTGCACCTTGTTTGATTATAAAAGTGTAAACGAGTCCATCTTCTGAAACTGTGTAGCTTTCTGCTAGATCCAGTGTTGGTTTGCTGTTCTCGTCTAGTCTCATAAGTCCAGAAAAAACGAGGTTTGTTATGTCTTTATCAGACTCGCTCACTGCAAGCAGGGGATTTACAAATCTAGGTGTTCCGATTACTCCTTCTTCGATACTTCCTCCATAAAGTGGCACTGAGACTAGAAAATGCTTATTGAGCCGTCCGAGCAACGCAAAACCAGAAGTCAAAAGTAAAAAACCAAAAAGAAGGTAGAGTAGAAAGTCTCTTCCTGTTAGTGAGTTTTCAAGAGTCCTTAGTTCTGCTCTTGTTGGCCATGAAATACCAAATAGTCTTGTGTTTTTTGTCATGAGTTTTTAGTGCGCGAAAATTTGTTGGTTGTTTACTTTAGAAAACAACGATTGAGAAAATAGCAGATGCAACAAATAGAATTGCACAGATGATTGAAAAAGTAAAAAGAAACTTCTCAAAACCACGTTTCTTGTGGAAAAATACGCCTTCATCAGATCCAGCAATAGTACCAAGACCAGCAGCTGATCTTTGGAGTAATATTGTGATCACAAGGAGTACTGAAAGTGTGATCTGTAAGTACGGTAATACCGCTTCGAGACTTGTCATACAGGTAAGATAATAGCAAAAAGTCCAAATTTTGGCAAGCAGGTATGAAAAAGAAGTAACTTTACATAGCTAAAAAAGAGTGTTAGAGTTGCAAAAAATAAAATAAAAATGAGTACTTTAAAAGTAATTGGAGGTAAACAACTTCATGGCGAAGTTGTACCTCAGGGAGCAAAAAATGAAGCTCTCCAAGTTATATGTGCATCACTTCTTTGTTCTGAAGGCATTGTGATTTTACGCAATGTGCCAATAATAAAAGATGTTCAGAATCTGTTTAAGATACTTTCACACTTAGTTGTAGGTACTCCTGAAATACGGAAAACCACATATAGGTTGCAGGCAATCGGGCCTGTAGATCCAGCACTTACTTTCATCGAGACAAAACAGTTCGATGATATGTGTAAAACTATCAGGGCATCTATCATGCTCTTGGGTCCGATGTTGGGTCGTTTTGGTAAAGCAGTGATTCCGAAAGTTGGTGGAGACAAGATAGGCTCAAGGCCTATTGACGTTCATATCAATGCCTTCAAGCAACTGGGAGTAGTGTTTGAGGAGAAAAATGGAAAAATCTTCTGCACTACACCCCAGGGTTTGATCGGAGCTGATATTTTGCTGGAAGAAGCGTCCGTAACTGGAACAGCCAATATTGTAATGGCCTCCGTTTTAGCAAAAGGTGAAACTGTTATCCGCAACGCCGCCTGTGAACCATATCTTGAACAACTTTGTACCATGTTGAATAACATGGGAGCAAAAATTTCTGGCATAGGAAGTAATGTCCTTACTATCCAAGGAGTAGAAAAACTTCATGGATGTGAACATACACTTCTACCAGACATGATAGAGGTTGGAAGTTTCATTGGTTTGGCTGCCGCTACGAAATCTGACATTACTATTAAAAATGTTAGATGGGATAAATTGGGATTGATACCAAACATTTTCAAAAAATTGGGCGTTTCTATCACTAAAAGTGGCTCGGATGATATCATAGTCTCTTCGAAGGGGAATGATATTCACAGAACTAACGATGGAGGAATCCTTGTGATAAAAGATGGTATCTGGCCGGCATTTACACCGGATTTGATATCCATCGCTATTGTCACAGCAGTTTTTGGGAATGGAAATGTTCTTTTTCATCAGTGGATGTTTGAGAACCGTTTGGTTTTCGTAGACCAATTAATTCAGATGGGAGCAATCATCGTTCCGTGTGATCCGCACCGTGTGTCGGTGACGGGACTCAATGGTTCGAGAAAACTCCAAGGGATTGAGATGAGTTCTCCTGATATTCGTGCAGGTATGGCGCTACTTATAGCAGCTCTTGCCGCGGAAGGTGAAAGCATTATTCATGGTGCAGAACAGATTGATCGTGGATACGAAAATATCGTTCCACGTCTTCAGGCCTTGGGTGCTCAAATAGAAAGAATAGATTAGTATTTCCTCACTTCGGTGAGGATTTTTTATTATAAAAAAGAAAATCCGCATCTAGTGCGGAATTTTTTGTACCAAAATTCTTTGAGTGAAGTTTATCTCATTGATAGGAGAAGTAGTTTTCACTGTTCCTTTATAAAAAAGATAATACCAACCAGTTTCGGTATTCGCGTCGATTTCTATAGGGAACACAACAGAAGAATAAATATTTCCAGGTGACTCTGCCTTTTTTTCTGGAATTATTATTTCGTCCGGTAATTTGAAAAAGTTTTTCATATCACCTTTTTTATATTGATGTTTTTTAGAGATACGCTGCAGATGGATTATAGTTTTTGGTACTTTCATATATAGACCAGTTTCGAATCCAACTTCGATTATGTTCTGATCCAATATGTTAACTCTCAAGTCATTCAATACGGTTGATTCTGGTGAAACTATGCGCAGAGTGTTTACATTTTGTACAAATAACATAGTGCATGTTTTTCTTTAAAATACAACATTTTAAGGCAAAAGTAAAGGATTTTTGTAGTTAACTTTATCAACACCTTGTCATGTTCCCACATGCACTTGACTCTATTTTCGCCTTCGTGTATACTCCTTTCTGCCTCTATGGAGAGGTTATAGATACGACTTTTTAGTCGTTTTTATTTAGTAGTCATCTTTGACAATTAAATCTTGTGCAATTTTAGATCATTTTTTAGGATGCAAAAGAGAAATGCTTTTTCTTTTGTTCCGTTCTATTTTTTAGTAGAGTTTGATCCTAGCTCAGGATGAACGCTGGCGGCGTGGATAAGGCATG
>DALYDA010000010.1:0-24068 GCA_031973435.1 Minisyncoccota bacterium | reverse complement strand
TAAATTTCTTTGCTCCGCGGGCAGGATTCGAACCTGCGACCAATCGCTTAACAGGCGACTGCTCTACCGCTGAGCTACCGCGGAGCAAAAAAATCTAGTTATATTTATTTTTCAAAAATTCCTTGCCATACCCTGATTTTAAAATCTTTTCTCTTTGTCTTGCGTTTTCTCTATTGCCACAGTATTCGACAAAAACCAATTTCCAAGGCCTATATCCTTTTGTTGACCTTGTCTCTCCTTTATTGTGCTCCAAAAGTCTCCTTTCTGGATTCAAACTCAACCCTACATAGATTCTCCCATCCTTCAAACTTTTTATAGCATAAACAAAATACATACTAAGTATTTTACAATATTTTAACGAGCATGATGTAACAGCTGAGCCCTGCCTGCCGGCAGGCAGGTACCGCGGAGCGAAGAAATCTACGTACTTTTTAAGGGACTTTGAAATATTAGCAGAAAATAGAGATTTTGCAACGTGTTGTGGTAGACTATTTCCTATGATGAAAACAAAAACAAAGATAGTTGCGACCCTCGGTCCCTCTACAACTGACCCCAAAACGATAGCAGAATTGATCAAAAACGGCCTTTCTGTAGCAAGACTAAACATGAGTCATGGCTCCCATGATGAGCACAGAGGCAGGATTAGGGCACTAGAGCAGGCTAGGAAGATGACGGGGGTAGAAGTGGCTACACTTCTCGACCTCGCAGGTCCAAAGATAAGAACAGGCGAGATGGATGGAGGAGAGGTAACCTTGGTTAAAGGAAGTACTGTTACTTTGGTTTTTAAACCTACTATTTGCACACCGGAAGTTTTATATATCAACTATCCCAACCTACAAAAAGAACTCCGTGTAGGAACATACGTTTTGCTCGATGACGGTAAGAGATCTCTTTTGGTTACAAAAGTAAACAAGGAAACCATAACTACAAAAGTAGTTATTGGTGGAAAGATCAGATCTAGGCGAGGAGTGAATATCCCAGGTGCACATCTTTCCATATCTGCTATCACCGCAAAAGACAGAAAGGATCTTGTTTTTGGTATGAGTGAAGATGTAGATTTTGTCGCACTTTCTTTCGTCCGAAACTCGAAAGACATACATGACCTACGAAAACTTCTAAATAAGGCAAAAAGTAGTGCACGCATAGTCGCAAAGATTGAAACTCCTGAAGCTCTCGCTGATCTTGACGCGATAATAGAAGCAACAGACGCTGTTATGGTAGCAAGAGGAGATTTGGCGATAGAAGTAGGAATAGAAAAGATACCAACGACACAAAAAAATATAATAGAGAAATGTAACAGTGCAGGGAAGCCAGTGATAGTTGCAACGCAGATGTTGCTTTCGATGGTTGAAAGTGAGACCCCTTCGCGCGCTGAAGTTTCGGATATCGCAAATGCTATATACGATGGGGCCGATGCGATAATGCTCTCTGAAGAAACAGCTATGGGTAAGTATCCGGTGAAGGCAGTGTCAGTTATGAACAGAGTAGCGTCTGTTGTGGAGGCAAGTTCTACAAAGCACAAGCATGTGCGTGTGATGAGAGGGAATATCTCAGACTCCGTTTCGTCTTCCGTTGTGCACAACGCCGAGGAGATAGGTGCACAAAACATAATAGCGCTCACTGAGAGCGGATTCACGGCACGAATGATATCGCGCTACCGTTCTGTCATGCCAGTGTACGCCATATCTTCATCTATAAAAACAATAAGATCTCTTATGCTTTCATACGGAGTTTTCCCTGTACATCATAAAGGAGTAGAGACATTTGATGAAGCAAGAAAGGTTGTACTAGATATTGTGAAAAATATTTGCAAACTAAAAAAAGGAGATCACTATGTCATCGCAGCTGGACTCAAGCAAGGTAAATCTGGTTCTACAAACCTTATGCTTATTGAGAAAGTTTAATATGCTTGTTTTCGTAAAAGTTTTTCCGGAAAGCAAAAAGGAGACAGTGGTCAAAACTCCAAAAAGACTTGTTATCAGGGTCAAACCAAAGGCTGAAGGAGGAAAGGCGAACATAAGGACAAAAGAACTATTGTCCGAGTATCTAGGCGTTCCACTAGCCAAAATAACCATAAAAAGAGGCTCAAATACGCCTACAAAGATATTGGAAGTTATGGACTAGTACCGTGGTATAATATTCTTGTCGGACATTAAATAATTTTTGTATAAATTTTATGATAAGAATAATTTTCAAGGAAACAAGTGTTGATCTAACTGACGAATATAAAAGTGGTATTGAAGGAAAGTTTAAATCATTGGAAAAGTATTCTCGAGGTTCTGACATGACTATCAATCTAGAAATCGGTCGCACGACAAACCACCACAGAAACGGAGATATATATAAAACAGAAGTAAGATTGAATCTAAATGGAGCATCTTTCTACGTTATGTCTGAAGTGAGTGACTTGCCAGCTTCGCTAGATGAGTCACTAAACAAAATGGCAAATGAATTGAAAAATGAAAAGGACAAAGGAGAGACAATGTTTCGCCGTGGTGCTAGAAGTGTAAAGAAAATGATGAAAGGTCTTACATCGCGTAACCCATTTACCTCAAAATACGAAGACTAGTAGAGAGGGAAGAATAAAGCTTAAGATTTTGGAAATAAAAAATGGTCGCAAAGTTGCGGCCATTTTAGAATTTAATCTCCTATCCGAGGGAAACTGTTAACGCATAGGATATTTCAAAACCATCAACGGTTTTTACTTTAATATTAGAAATGGCATTTTCGATTTGCCTTTCCCATCTTTTGCGAACAATTTTACCAACAAAAGGAATGTTTACAATTAATTTATTTAACCATGGGTGCTTTGTCCCTATGGTAGATAGAATCTTTGATATCCCTTTATAAATAAAAACTATCAGTCGTTTATTATAAAAATCCATAATTTTATATTTCATAGATTATATCACATTATAGAGAAAAAGTCAATTAAGATACTCCATCTCTTTTTTCCCTTCAGGAATGATACGTTCGATGATGAAATTACTGTTCTCATAGCGAGCAGAGGTGACGATATGGCGTTTACCATCCTTCATAAAATATATTCTCGGCCATCCATAGTATGCTCTGTACATAAGCCACTTTTTTCTTTCATCTGTTATGTTTGTTATATCTGCATCTTCCTTCTTTGTTTTCTTCGAATGTGTTGCAAGAGTTTCATCCTGTTTTGTAAAAGTAATTTCCTTTGCAAATATTTTAGGTAGAATCTCTACAAGTAGATCTGATCCTAGGTGTATCAACCTCTCTCGAAGCTCATGAACATTTTCATTTTCTCCTATTGGAGTTTCTTTTGTCGCTATGACATCTCCTGTGTCTAGTTTGAATTCCATCTTTTGGATAGAAACACCAGTTACTTTGTCATCAGAAAGTATTGCACTTTCAACAGGGGTAGCGCCTCTCCATCTAGGGAGAAGTGAATAGTGTATATTGTATGTTCCAAACGAAGGAGTGCTGATCAATTCCTCTGACATGATTTTGCCATAGGCTACAACGATAGATATGTCACATTCGTATTTTTCAAACTCCTTCATGAAATCGTCATCCAACTTTTCTGGTGCAAGTATAGGTATGCCGAGTGTTTGCGCGAGCAATTTTGTTGGAGTAGGTGTGATTGCAAAATGCCTGCCTACTGGTTTGTCAGATGCAGTTACGACTACAGATGGAGTGTACCCTGCAGAAACAAGACGCTCCAGTGTAAGGCTAGAGACGTCGGGTGTTCCAAAGAAAGCTATTTTAGGATGATGTGAGGTCATATTTTTTTGTATAAGCATCTTTCTCTTCATCGGATAATTCCTCAGTGTTTTTTGCCTTGTCTATAAATAGTATTCCGTCTAGGTGGTCTACTTCATGCTGGAAGATATGAGCAAGTAGTCCGCTTGCTCCGCGCATAAACTTTTCACCATTTTCATCATACGCCTCGAGTGTTACTCTGGCATGGCGCTTCACTTCACCATATGTCCATCTCACAGAAAGACATCCTTCTTGGAGCCATTTTGTTTCTTTGGACCTCTTTTTTATTTCAGGATTTATACATACTAGTGGTTTGCCTGATGATAGTACGTTCCCAGATACAACAAAGATACGTAGCGGAACTCCAATCTGTGGGGCTGCAAGCCCAACTCCATCCTTTTGTCCGTCTAGTGCAAGCATCATGCCTTCGATTATCTTTTTTATTTTTGGCTTTTTTATTTCAGAAAGCAAAACATCTTTTGCTGCTTCATGCAAAACTTTCTCTCCTTCTTGTACTATTTTTGGTATATTTTTCACGCTACTATAAATCTTTTAGATAGTCGCCAAGTTTAGCGAGCTTCACTATCTCCTGGCTTCTTGTTGACATGTCGCGAACAATCACTGTTTTGTCCATGGCTTCTTTTTGCCCAAGGATTATTGCATAAGGGATCGCGAGTTTTTCAACTATCGCAAGTTGTGCGCCTAGAGAATCCTTGGAAAGTGTTTGCATTACAGGAACTTTTGCTTTTCGTAGCATTTCCAAAACTGCAAGAGACTTTAGTTTTGCATCACTTCCTAGTTGGATGAAATAAACTTTTGGTTTCTTCATTATGCGAGGCATAAGTTTTTTATACCAAGGCTGTATGATAACTCGGTCTACTCCAAAAGATACTCCAACTGCTGGGATATCTTTCTTTGATCCCAATACTTTACCCAAGTAGTCATATCTTCCTCCTCCTGCGATAGTTAGTGGTTTTACATTTCCTTCAGCGTCTTTTACATCAACAATGATCTCAAAAACTGTTCTTGTGTAGTATGAAAGTCCGCGAACAAGATTCTTGTTTATTTGATAGGGGATACCTAATTCTTCTAGGTACTCTAGTACCTCTTTGAAGTGACGTTTACAAGAAGAACAAAGGTGAGCAATAGCGTCAGGTGCACCTTCGTTTATGGCAATAGTTTTAGGATCTTTAGAGTCGAGTATTCGAAGTGGATTGTTCTTTAGTCTTTCTCTATCTATCGGACCTAGGTCGTTTATGTGCTTTCGATAGTAGTTTGTGAGTTCCTTTATATAACCAGATCTACATTCTTTGTCTCCGATAGAGTTTATGTCTACAGACAGGTTCTCTGCACCAGCCTCTTCGAGTATAGTCATAGCTCCCTTGATAACAAGTGCATCTATGATACTTTTCTCGCTCCCTATAGCATCCATATCAAACTGATAGAACTGTCGGTAACGTCCAGCTTGGGGGTTGTCATGTCGAAATACTGGTCCGTACTGGTAGAACATTGCCGGTTGAGGCTGGTTCTGCATACCGTGTTCTATATATGCTCTCATGAGAGGTGCTGTGTGCTCAGGGCGAAGTGCTAAATGGTCACCGCCTTTTGTTTTTAGAGAATACATCTCTTTGTCTACTATATCGGTACCCTCACCGATAGACGAAGTAAACACTTCTTCTTGTTCAAGCATCGGAGTCTCTATAGGCTTGAAACCATAATACATCGCGACTTCCTGTGCCTTTTCGAAGAATCCTTGGAAAAGATAATAGTCATCTCCCATTATGTCTCGCATACCTTTTGGTGCTTGGAAATTTTCTTTTTTAGCTGCTGGTTTTTTTGTTGTCATATATTTTATATTGATTGGTCAAATTTTCCTGGCATAAGTGTGATGGACGAAGCAGGGAAGAGTCTAACGAAAGGTTGTCCGACTATGTTTTCTTTTGGTAGGTTACCCCAGCTTCGTGAATCAGAACTCGCTCCTCTGTTGTCTCCCATCACGAAGTATTCGTCCTCGTTTAGTTTGTATGATTGGTCATTTGATGAAATATTTTCTACATATGGTTCTTCAAGTACAGTTTCTGCTCCATTAGTATCTGTTATTACAACTGTGCTTCCCATGATAGTAACAACCTCTCCAGGGAGTCCGATAATTCTCTTTATGAAAAACTGATCAGGATTCTTTGGGTAATGAAAAACTACCACATCTCCTCTTTCTGGGTTATGGAACAGGTAGGATATTTCATCCACTATCAAGTACTCTCTGTCTTCGAATGTAGGATACATAGATGATCCTGATACTACGAAAGGTTGTGCGATGTATGTTCTAACGATAAATACAACGATAAGTGCGACAACGACGTATCGTATAAGTTCGAAGAAGGACTTTAGTCCACTGTTTTTTGTATTTTCAACGTTTAGATTTGGTTCCATTGCGACATTTTACCACACCATATCTATTGACACAAAGGCAAATGTTGTGTCCGATTTGTAAAATGAAAATGCAAAATTTTTTCTTTTATTGCCATTAGAAAGCACGGATAAAATGTTGCTACATTTTTCCTCGAGTTCGCGCCAGTCGCGCTCACTAGCCTTTCTCCTGGCAATAAGGGGATATTTAAGTACGGGCTCTACTAATATGGATATATTTTATTTTATACAGAACTCTAATTTTGCATTCTAAAACAAGCACAAATGCTTGTTCGAGAAGACTTGCGAGCGCGACTGGCGCGAGTACGAGGAATTTTCTAGCAAGAAAATATCCGTACTTCTCGGGCAAGCGTGAAAAATAATGTGTTGTATTTATCATTGAGTAATCGAGCATGTTATACTCACTTTATGATTTATGCGGTAGGACTTGGAAACAAAGGAGATGAATACGAAGGAACTCGGCACAATGCTGGGCGTTCACTTTTGATTGCACTTGCAAAGAAAAACAAATTTACTGATTGGAAATACGACAAAGTTCTCGATGCTCTAAAAGCAAAAGGAGAAATGGATGGAGAGTCTTTTACTTTTATCCTACCGGAGGCATACATGAACAATTCTGGGCGCTCTGTAAAAGCTCTTAAACTTTCAAATAAACAACTCGAGAAATGTGTTGTTGTTTATGATGATCTAGATATGCCAATAGGGAAGATCAAACTTTCATTTAACAGAAGTTCCGGTGGACACAACGGAGTCGGCTCTATAATCAACCATGTAAAAACAGAGGCTTTCCCAAGGCTTCGTGTTGGAGTATCTCCTCATACTCCTGGAGGAAAAATAAAGAAACCTAGTGGTGAGAAGGATGTGCTTGCTTTTCTTATGAAGACATTTACCCCAAAGGAGGAAGAAGAACTCAAAAAAGTTACGAAAAAAGTTGGGGAGGCACTTGTTTTAATATCTGAAAGGGGACAAGCCATAGCTGCAAATGAAGTTAATAGTTGGTGAAGTTAGTTTAAAGTTGAAAGTTTTAAGGTTATATAAAAAAATACTACCATTGCGGTAGTATTTATAATGAAAGAATCATTTCCTCTGTAACTCTTTTTTCTTTAAAAAGTTTTGTAGTCTTTTCCCCAACTCCGTTCCAGGTGAGTTGGGACAAAATAGTGAGTGACCAACTCTCATCATTATCACCTGAGGTTACCTTACGATAATTACTCCAGAATCCTTTTATTATTTCTTTGTTCTCTCTGATGTCGTACAGAACATAAAAAACACACATAGCCCAAATAAATAAAATGAATCCGGCAATTATCCAAAAAGTGGCATATCCCTCATCTGAATATTCTAAGAATAACCCTACTACAATTGTAAGTAGTGACGAGATTGTCCCTATTTGTAAATAAAACCTCCAGACTTCTCTTTCGATAGTATGTTTCAAAGTAGTGTCCATTTTTCTAGATTTTTATTAAAAATATATCTTTTCCTCCAATTTGTCAATTAAAAAACCACTCTATGAGTGGCTACAAGTTGGCTAGCATTTCTACGGTAATTTTGTTCTTTTCAGAAAAGATATAGAGGATATCCTCGTCCATATCAATTTTCTTTAGTTTTTTTATTGCCAAGGTTTTTTCTTTATCATCTAGGGTTATTTTGTTATTTTTCCACAGGACTCGAACCATTTGTATGTGGTTGTTTCTAATAATATAGAATCCAATGACGCACATAATAAGATTGGCCATGACAAATGAACCGTAAAATATGAATTTGTTTTTTACCTCAAAAAGAAAAAGTGAAGGAGTTAGGACAATTGACCAAAATATACTACAGATTATAAACAAGATAAAAAAATTTCTCCTCTGCTCTTTTTCTATAGTTTGTTTTACAACGGACATCATGACTTGAATTTTATATAATTATCTCCCTTGATAAGTAGGTTGTCAACTAAAAAACCACCCCTAAATTTGGATGGTTTTTTATCTCTTTCTTATATTACTTTGCCTTCTCGTCTAGGAATACTAGAGTCATCTTGTGTTCCTTTGGCTCGAATAGTGTTATTTGGAATGAGTAAGTTTTTCCAAGTTCGAGCGCTTCTCGAAGTTTGTCTTCACTTCCAAAGAGTGAGTGGTGAACGAGCCCTGCAACTCCTGGCTTGATAGAAACAAGTGCTCCGTGTTTGTTGAACTTTATAACAACACCCTTTACGATATCTCCTTTGTTTAGTTTTCCTTCAAATTCTTTCCAAGGATTTTCCTTAAGTTGTTTTACAGAAAGAGAAACTTTTCCATCCTTGATATCGATGATCTTTGCTTTGACTTTGTCTCCAATCTTGAACATTGTTCGTGGATCCTCAACTAGTCCCCAGTCTATCTCAGAGATGTGAACGAGACCTTCTAGTCCTTCCTCAACCTTTAGGAAGATTCCGAAGTCTACGATTCCAGCTACTGTTGTTTCGAGTTCATCTCCAACAGTGTATTTAGAAACCATGTTTGTTCGCTCTTCACTTCCTCCATCTTTTTCAGAGAAAATAAGTTTTCCTTCTTTTGGAAGCATAGAGATGATAGATACTTGCATCTTCTCACCAACAAGTTTTTTGAGTTCTTTCCATATTTTATCCTTATCTGAATCTTCAACTCGTGGATAATGTTCTGGCTTTAGTTGTGATGCTGGAAGGAATCCAGACACACCTTGCCATTCAAGTATAAGTCCACCCTTGTTCGCTTCTTTGATAGTTAGGTCAAAAGCAGTTTTTAGTTTCATTGCTTTTTCTGCTTCACTCCAAACGAGAGCTTGCTTAGCTTCTTTTAGAGATAGCTCTATGTAACCATCTGCATTTTCCTTCTCTACTATTTTTACTTTTATTGGATCGCCAACATTGATCTTCTTTATGAGATCGCGTGCATTTATAAATTCACGTCCGTATATGATACCTGTTCCGTATGGTGCGAGGTCTACATAAAGTGCATTTTTCTCGATGGCAACTACCGGCCCCTCAACTAGCATATCCACATCTGGACTAGCTATGTCTTTTTGTACACGTTCTACTATCGGATGTGTGTCTACTACTATTACGTTTGTTTGTGTCATAAATATTATTTTCTTTTCTGTTGAGCCATGATATTCACAGGGCAACAAAAAAACCGCCTTTGCGGAGTATCACCATGGGTGCGGTTTTGTTTTTCTGCCAAAATCGCGGTTATCCAAAGCGAGACTGCTAATACCCAAAGATTACCACGCCAAAATCCCTTTTGCAAGTCGCATACAGATGTTTAAAATGGTACAATATTGTGCATGATTATTAGCTACTTAGGAAAGCAACATATAAAGATACAGCAAGGAGATCTTGTTATCTCAGTTAATCCTCCAAGTAAGGGAAGCTCATTTTTGGGATCTGGAAAATTTGGTTCAGATATTGTTATTTCTTCAGTTTCTCACAAAGATTATGGTGGTGTTGCTGATGCGAAATACGGAGATAGAACACCTTTTTGTATAACAGGGCCAGGTGAGTATGAAGTAAAAGATGTGGAGATAGTGGGTGCATATACAGAGACGACACTAGACGGAGTGCTTTATCCGAACACTATATATAGAATAATAGTAGAAGGTATAGTTGTCGTTGTTACGGGTCCACTTTCTAAAAACAGTTTCAACTCTTCCATAAAAGAGCAAATAGGAACAGCTCATATACTTATTCTTGCGCTTTCCGGTGGTGATGGATACGGTGCAGCCGAAGCAGAAAAAGTTGTTCTCTCTTTGGAGCCTTCTGTTGTTATCCCAGTAGACTACACAGAAACAGCGTTGGCATCATTTATAAAAAGTTCTGGTAGTCCAGTAGAAAAATTGGATAAGTTGACGATCAAAAAGAAAGAAGTACAGGAAAAAAATGGTACGATTGTAGTGCTCGATTCAAAATAATTTATGCAAGAGTATATAAACACACTTAGATCTAAAGATGCAGATTACAAACACAGGGTTTTGTATGTCGTAGTAGGTGTTGTAACTTTTTTACTCATTGCGGGGTGGGTTGCTGGTCTTTCAACAATGGACAAGCTTGCAAAAAATGATGATACGGGAGACAAAGAATCAAACGGTCCTATTTCTATCATGACAGAAAGTTTTGGTAGAATATGGGGCAAGGCAAAATCTGGAGGGTGGGATGAAGAAGATTCCACTAATACAGAAGTTGAAGAAAGCATAAATATAGAGCAAGCAGAGATACCTTTCGGGCAGCAAATACAGATAGGGAACAATGGAACAACGTTGAACGAAGGAACAAATTAGATTTCAAAAATAATATGCCAAAAAGTAAACCAAAAAATAATGATGAAAGTAAGTACGTAGCACCTATACGTACATCTTCTGTTATTTCGCGTTCGATAGTAACTGAAATGAAAGAGTCCTACATCTCATACGCGATGTCGGTTATTACATCACGTGCTCTGCCTGATATCCGAGATGGTTTGAAGCCAGTGCACCGTAGAATACTTTTTGCAATGCACGAGATGGGACTTACTTATCAATCTCGTTTTCGTAAATCAGCTACCGTAGTCGGAGATGTGCTCGGTAAATATCACCCTCATGGAGACGTTGCAGTTTATGATTCCATGGTAGGTCTTGCACAAGAATTTTCTGCTCGTTATCCTTTTGTTTTAGGTCAAGGTAACTTCGGTTCTATTGATGGAGATAATGCTGCAGCTATGCGTTATACTGAGGCAAAAATGGCAAAGTTGTCTGCGGAAATGCTTCGTGACTTGGAGAAGAATACTGTTTCTTGGAGACCAAACTATGATGGAACTAGAAAAGAGCCAGCAGTTATGCCGACAGCTGTGCCTGCGCTTTTACTAAACGGTACACTTGGTATCGCTGTTGGTATGGCTACAAACATCCCACCTCATAACCTAGGTGAAGTGGTAGATGCAACGATACATCTGATAAAAAATCCAGAAGCAACTACTGAGGATTTGGTAGAGTTCGTGAAAGGTCCAGATTTTCCAACTGGAGGCTTCATCTACGGTAAAAATGACTTGCTCCATGCTTATGCAACTGGCCGTGGAGGTGTGGTCACAAGAGGGCAAGCAGAAATAGTAGAACTAAAAGGTGGCCAATTTCAAATCGTTATCTCGTCTATCCCATATCGTGTTATCAAACAGGACTTGATACTAACGGTTGCAGATCTTGTTCGTGAAAAAAAGATAGAAGGTATAAAAGATATCCGAGATCTTTCTACAAAAGAGATCAGAGTTGTAATAGATCTAAAGACTGGCGTTCATCCACAAAAGGTACTTAACTATTTGTATAAACACACACAGCTCGAACAAAACTACAATTTCAACATGCTCGCACTTGTAGATGGAACACCAGAAACTCTTTCACTAAAGAGCATGCTTTACCACTTTATAGAACACAGAAGAGTGGTAGTTACTCGTCGAACAGAGTTTGACTTGGGTAAAGCAAAAGACAGAGAGCATATACTTTTGGGACTCAAAAAGGCTCTGGATCACATTGACCGTATAATCACAATCATTCGTGGTAGTAAAGATGCAGGCATAGCAAAACTAAACTTGATGAAAGAGTTTAAGTTCACAGAAATACAGACACTCGCGATCTTGGACATGAGACTTCAGAAATTAGCAGGACTAGAGAGAAAGGCAGTTCTCGATGAACTTAAGGAAAAACAAGATTTGATAAAAGAACTCGAGGCAATACTCGCAAGTAAAAAAAGAGTGCTTGAGATCATCGAGTCAGAGCTTGTGGAAATAAGAAGTAAGTACGCAGACGAGAGAAGAACAAAGATAATCTCTGGCGGAGTAAAAGCAATAAACGAAGAGGACCTTATCCCAGAAAAAGAATCTGTGCTTGTTTACACTGCCGGTGGATATGTAAAGAGAACTGACCCGAGTGAATACAGAAGTCAAAAGCGAGGAGGGGTCGGTGTCATAGATCTCGAAACAAAAGAAGAAGACTTCGTAACGATACTTGTAAACACAAATACACATAGTGATCTTTTGTTCTTTACAAACGAAGGTCGTGCATACCAAATAAAGATGTATGACATACCAGAAGGTCGCCGAGCAACAAAAGGAAAATCCATCATGAACTTCCTCTCACTTTCTGGAGAAGAAAAAGTCACATCTATTCTTCCGATAGAGAAAGGAAAGAAGGCAGAAGTCGCACAACTACTTTTGGTTACAAAGGGAGGTGTCGCAAAGAAAGTTTCTGCTGTTAGTTTCAAAGACGTTAGAAGAAGTGGAATAATCGCTATCAAGCTAGACAAAGGAGACGAACTAATCTCAGTACATACTGTTATGAAGGGAGACGAAGCCATCCTTGCTACTCATGAGGGTATGTCTATCAGATTCAAAGAGTCTGACATAAGAGAAATGGGACGAGGTGCAGGTGGAGTCCGGGCGATGAAACTTGGCAAAGGCGATGCGATTATCGGTGTATCTGTTGTAGAAAATGGAATAGAAAAAGCAGAACTTCTGGTCATGAGTGAAAATGGGCTCGGAAAGAAAACAAAACTTTCAGATTACAAAGTTCAAAAAAGAGGAGGTTCGGGGATAAAGACATCCAAAATTAGTCCGAAAACTGGTAAACTAATAGTAGCGAGAACTATATCAGACGAAGAAGAGTTGATCGCTATGTCCAAGAAAGGACAAGTCATAAGAGTTCCACTTGCGTCTGTTCCATCGCTTGGAAGACAAACCCAAGGTGTCTCTATAATGAAACTAAAAGGTGGGGACTCTATCGCTTCTATAACATGTTTATAAAAAATATTTAGTCATGAATGACTTTATTGATCCAAGAGTAGTTCTAAGAGAACTCGTTATAAATGAGGGAGATTTTGTTGCAGACTTGGGGTCTGGAACAGGTGCATTTGCTAGAGTACTATCAAAGAGAGTGGGACCACGTGGTCGCGTATATGCCGTAGAAGTTCAGCGTGAGATACTTCAGAGGATGCAGAGAGATTTTACAGCCGAAAACATATCAAACGTAGATGGGATCTGGGGCAATATCGAGGATATCGGTGGAACAAAAATCCAAGACAAAAAAGTAAATATCGTAGTTATGAGTAACGTACTTTTTCAAGTTCCCGATAAGATATCTATGATAAGAGAGATAACAAGAATTCTTGTCTCTGGTGGTACACTTTTTGTTGTAGACTGGAGTGATTCTTTTTCTGGTATTGGTCCCAAACAAAGTGAAGTGGTGACTGAGGAAAAAGCAAAACAACTTTTTTCAAGTTCCGGCTTTGAGATTCAAAAAACTTTTAAAGCAGGATCGCATCATTACGGACTTATTTTTAAACTAAAATAGATATATGAAACTAACAAATTTCCAACTAGCACTAATTGCAATTTTCATAGTTTTTATAATCATTGCTGTTATGATATTCTCTGGTGCGATCAAAGTTGGAGACAAGAAGACTTCAGATTTGTATCAAGGAAAAGTTGTTGTTTGGGGTACATTACCTTCAGAAACTGTTCGAGATACATTTCCCGGTATAGAGTCTGGTTATGACAATCTCACGATTTCCTACGTAGAAAGGAATCCTAGTACTTTTGAGGCTGATCTAGCAGAAGCCTTGGCTTCCGGAGTTGGGCCAGATCTATTTTTCGTTTCAAACGATACATTACTTTCTGAAGCAAACAAACTCTACGTCACCCCTTACGAATCTTTCCCGCTTCGCGCATATAAGTCTATATATGTAGATGGGGCAGACCTCTTTCTAAATAGTAAAGGAGTTATGGCATATCCTGTAACAATTGATCCACTTGTTTTATATTGGAACAAAGATCTTTTCAATGTAGCTGGTCTCGTGTCTGCACCAACAGCATGGGAAGAAATGTATAAATACGCTGGCTTGTTGTCCAAGAGAACAGCAACAGGAGTGCTCACTCAAAGCGCTATCTCTTTTGGTGGATATCAAAATGTAACTCATGCAAAAGATATTATAGCGACACTTTTGATTCAATCTGGTGACTCTATCGTCAGAAAAAACGCTGACGACACTTATTCTTCTATCTTGGGTGGATACCTACCTGGAACAAAGATACGTCCAGCAGAAAGTGTTTTGCGATTTTATACTGAGTTTGCAAATCCAGCAGGCGAGTACTATTCATGGTCATCATCTTTTGCACCATCCTACAATGCTTTCATTGCAGGAGACTTGGCTATGTATATAGGATACTCAAGTGAGATCTACGGCATAAGAGAGCGAAACCCAAATCTAAATTTTGACGTAACTCGTATTCCTCAGCTCGAAGGTGCCACTACTCCACTTACATTTGGAAAAATCTACGGTGTTGCAGTCTCCAAGTCTTCCAAAAATCTTGCATCATCACTTTATGTTGCACAGAGTCTTTCTGGAAAAGATTCAGTCGCGCTTATATCAAAAGATGTTTCTACTCTTCCTATCAGAAGAGATCTTCTCTCTGCTCCTGCCGAGGATCCATACCTCTCTTCCTTTTATCAGTCGGCCCTTTTGGCGCGGTCTTGGTATGACCCAGATGCAAATGCTACAAATACGATATTCTCATCTATGGTTTCCGACACTATTGCTGGATTTATGTCTGTAGGTGAATCAGTGGGTAAGGCAAGTGAAGCGATAGGGAGATTATTGAAATAATATATATTTATGTATTCAGTTAAAAAAACTATACTTACAAAAATCTTTACTAAATATTTCTTGGCTTTCTCTTTTGTTTTAGCTTTTTCTTTTTCATTTGGAACTACCACTTTTGCACAAGAGGATCCTTCTAGGCTCGTGCCATGTGGAGGGTATAACGCTGACGACACTCTCCAGCCGGACTGTGATTTCTCATATCTTGTTTTGGCAGCAGAAAGAATCATTGATTTTCTTATTTTCACTATTGCTATGCCTATTGCAGCGATCTGTTTCATGTATGCGGGGTATATGTATCTTACAGCGGGGGCAAATATAGGCAGTACCGCAAAGGCTAAAAAGATATTTTGGAATGTGCTTTGGGGGCTTGTTATAGCACTGTCTGCATGGCTCATCGTAAACACTATAATGGTTGGACTTGGGGTAGATGACGGAACTGATGGTGAAGCAGATTTGATTTACCTAGAACCATAAGAGTAGTATACTTTCAATATATTATGAAAAAACTGTCAAAAATTTTATTTTTACTCCCAACTTTACTTGTTGCTTTTTCCCTTGTTACTCCTTTGTTTGCGCAGACACTTGGTGGTGGGGGAGACATCACAACTGATGAAACAGGAAAATGTGATGATGAAGTATGTACTCTGGATTTTGAACTGGACAACCCACTTCAAGATGACATAAATACAGTACCAGTGCTTATCGAAAAGATGCTAGAGATTGTGGTAGTGGTCGCAGTGCCGATAATAACACTCATGATCATCTATACAGGATTTTTGTTTGTTCAGGCGCGGGGTAATTCAGCCAAGATCAAAGCAGCGAAAGACGCACTTCTCTATACTGTTATAGGAGCCGCGATTATTATTGGAGCTTGGACAATAGCACAGATTATAGGTGGTACTGTCGACTGTCTAAAGCCAGGAGTAGTATGTTAAATAAATATATGAAAATTAACAAAAGCATCAAATATCTTTTCGTAGCAGTATTTACAGTTGTATTTTTTTCAGGTGTTTCTACTTCACTTGCTCAAATTGGCCCATCGATAATAGGTGCTGATGAATGGGGGACTGACAAGGATGGCAATCCTGTATACATTGGACCATCTGCGACTACTGGTATCACAACCTTTGGTTCGGGTACTCTAGGTGGAGGTGGAGGCACACAGGGCATAGTAGGAGCATCTAGTGGATACGGAACATCTGGGGCATCTTTTGCAAACTGTCCGACATCTATAACTGACTTAGGTACTTTGGTGGTTTGGATAATCTGTTTTATTATGAAGGCTCTCGTTCCTCTCGCATTTTCTATCGCGATAATACTGTTTATCTCTGGTGTTATAAAATATGTCATAAACGCTGACAACGAAGCAAAGAGAAAGGAAGGAGGTAAATTCATCCTTTGGGGAGTGCTAGCACTATTTGTTATGCTCTCTGTCTGGGGACTCGTAGCAGTACTCTCTAACACTGTTGGACAAGATACAGCTATTCCACAGCTACCTATTGCACCTACTACAACATACTAAATCTGTTGTGGTATAATTAGTTGGCACAAAGGGTCTTTACCCAATTAGTGTTAACTTTATAAATAATTTTTTAATATGAATAAAATCAAAGCAACTTTTCTTGCAGTTTTGCTTCTAGCTCCTATCTTTGCATTTGCACAGACAGGTGAAGCAGACGCAGGTTCAATTTTTAACAAGATTTCTTCTATAGCTAGTGCTCTTATTCCATTCCTTATAACAATCGCGATAATCTGGTTTATCGTTGGAGTTATACAGTTCGTTATAGCAAAAGATGACGGAACAAAGGAAAAAGGAAGAGGTGTTATGATCTCAGGTATAGTAGGACTCTTCGTTATATTGGCTGTGTTTGGTCTAGTAAAGGTTATAACAAACACTTTTGATATCGAAGGTGGAGGTACTCTTACAGAAGGTGATCTACCAGGAGTAGAAATACCAACTCTCTAAATATTTATGTCATTACTTGGGAAAGTAGCAAATGCACAGGCTCTCGGAGGTGGTGGAGGAACAACTGGCGGTGCTCCCGCTGTTGTGTATGAAATAGTTGGTAAGGTAAACCAATACATCATAAACCCACTCATCATACTTATGTTTGCTGTAGCACTCGTTTACTTTCTATATGGTGTTATTGAGTTCCTATCAACCAATAGCGAAACAGCCAGAAAAACAGGTAAGGATCATATGATGTATGGAATACTCGGGATGTTCATAATGGTGTCGGTGTTTACAATACTGCGCATTATTGCAAACACTCTCGGAGTAGACAATATAGACATACCGTAAACTAGAAAGAAAACACCTCGCATGTGCGAGGTGTTTTTGATTTGTAAAAAAAATAAAGGCTTCACGTATCCGCGAAGCCTCTAGTTGGTTTTGCCTTAAGTTATATGCTTCACTCCCCATCCGGAAACATTGTAGTGTCCGGGAACCCATGTTCCAGAAATAATCCCATGGTATCCTGGTTCCCATATAAGGGTAACCTCTATATACTGGTCTGATTTCATGCATTTGGTAGCCTCCAACAGCGGTCCGTACCCGTAAAATGTGGATACTGCTGATATTCCCACAGATGAACCATCTGATAGTGATATCATTACTGGCACCTTTGCGTTGGCTCCTGGGCTCAATCTGTAATTCACATAGCCAAGCACTACGTCACCGTAGTACTTCTCGCCGGGACCCTTTCCAAGTTCGTATTGTTCGGGACAGGTTCCACACTGTGCGGAAACCAAGACAGGGGAGAGTAAAGCAAAAAGTGAAATAATTATTATAAAGATCTTCATAACTTATAAATTTATTTGAACGTATTATAGCATACAATGTGCCCTATTGTCAACTCTGTCATTTATCCCATCTGCCAAAGCTTTTAAAAGCTTAACACCATTTTTGGTATATTTAAATACAAACTATATAGATGCAATAAACCCGCACTTTAAAAGCGCGGGTTTCTCGTTTGGCAAAATAATTTACATCGATACGTTTCCAGTGCGGAGGGCCATTACGGAGTCCCTGTTTACATCAATTTGTTTCCAAATCTTTGTAATAGGGTCCTTTTGTGCAATCCAGATTGTATCTAGGATTCCGTCTGGATTGGCCATACGACCGAAGGTGTAGTACCCAGAAAGTTCGTAAAAACCTTCTACGTAAAACCCATCAAGGTCATAAAATTCCTCCCATGTGGTATTTATTCCCACAAACTCCCAGCCCCAGTAATCACATTCGATTTTTAAATCTGTGTGTTCACCGTAACTTGAATGAGCAGTGGAAAAATTCATACCGTCATCATAGTAGCCGATATCCATCTGGTCGGATGGATACCCTGCAAGAGGTCCTGATGAATACGCTCCGTATGGGGCATATGAGTCAATCTGGTCTCCATAACCATCGCCTTGACCATAATCTCCACTTCCGTCGTCATAGCATCCGCAGTCCTCATTCCAAGAACCGTAGTCGTCGCATGAAGTGAATGTGAATGTAAAAAATAATGTTGCCGTTAAAATTGCAAAGATCTTTTTCATAACTTTTCGTTTTTGTTTATATATATTGTATCACAATAGGGAATAAATGTCAAGCAGGGTAGTAAGAGTAAAAAGGTTGAGAAATAAGGACAGAATTGCCTTGGCAGACAAAAAGAAAGAGCGGTTCGTAATGAACCGCTCTAGTAAAAAAGAACTTAGAAATATTGGAAAAACTATCGAAACGTGGCTTTAAAGGTCACATCACCGGTCCCTGTATTCTTCACAAACAACGTCTGTGGGGAGCGAGAGAAGCGATGAGGAACCTTGTTCCAAGTTATTCCATTGCTGGAAACTTGTAGGCACATGGCGTTACCTGACACACCATCCAAATCGTATGTCTGACCTGCAGTCTCAATAGAAACTACTTGGCCACACGATACGGTCTTCTGAACTATGGTACCAGACTTGTACTTCGATGCTGGTTCTTTGTAGATGGTTTTTATTTCTTCCACCTGCTCGAACCTTTTTGGAGGTATCTGTGCGATAACCTCCATCTTTCTCATCTCAGTTTTTGCCAATTCATTTTTCCGATTTAGGGCCTTTATGTATCTCCGGTTGTCTTGGTAATTATGAAATAGTATATATCCCACTATTAGACAAGCGAACACAAAAGCCCACGTAATGATTTTCCAATTGAATCGAAGCCACGCTGGCCAAGTTAGTCTCCATCTTCTGCGAGGCGTCTCTGCCGGCACTTCAACAGTAGTTTCTTCGTACGGGGTAAGCCCGTCATCTGGATCAGGGGCTCTGTCTAGTCTTCTTCTGATGTAATTAAACAGGAAATATGCTCCTATACATACAACGAGAAACAACAATCCTTCATACCATTGCATTTTTTACCTCCTTAGTCTTTACCATGTTTAACAAGAATTTTTCCATCACCACCAGGTGCAAACACTTCAACTGTGTCATTTTCCTGGTAAGCCAAAGCCTCGGTTACTTTGAGGGAATTCGCCTTGTTGTCGCCCGTGCGTATTTCATACTCACGTTCGATTACTTTGTTTTTTGCATTACCAACTTTAGTAACCTCGTCTGCCTTGGCAGTGTTTTCGTTCATTTTAGCCTTTTTTGCTGCTTCTGAGTTTTTGATAGTTTTTTCAGCTATAGCACCAGCTTCTGCGGCTTCGGTAAGTGCTTTTGCAATAGCATGAGACATGTCAGGTTGTAGATATTGTAGGTTCAGAAATCTTACACCAGAGCGAGCCTCTGGATCTTTTTCGATTCCTTCTTTACCTTCGAATATTTCTTTAACCTCACGCTCGCCCTCTTGATCTATTTTGTCCCTGTCGGCAATAACCATCGCTGGTGTTCTGCGCGACAAAGATTTTTTCAGAGCACTTTCGAAAGCGTCTCTTAACTGAACAACAAGACCTTTGAAGCTTCCTAAGAAATTTCTAACAAAATAAAAATACTCATCGTCCTCAACTTGCCAACGAACAGTTCCGTTGTTTTCAATAAATAGTTGCTTGTGAAGAATTTCGTTTTTGAGAGTTTCCTTTGTGTACCGTGGGTCAGTAGGGTTACCATTTTCATCAAATCTCAAACCTAAACTGTAGTCTGCTGTTTCAGGTGATGCTGTTGGAAGTCGGATAGGCCTTACCCAAGGTTTGCCGTTAGGGGCAAATCCACCAGGGAATTCCGCGTCCGTTTTCTTCCAGACATTTTCTGGTTCACCAGGAAGCTCTATTTGGTATATACCACCCTTTACTCTTCCAAATTGGAATAATCCAATTAGTACAAGTTTTGGACCGGAACCTCTTTTGAGATTCCAGATCGGCATACCATAGAAAGATATACCACCGATTTCATCCACTCCAAGTGTTCGCATTGATGTTCCAAGATATGTAATCCATATCGAAACAAAATACGGAATTAGAGGAACGTTCACCATCCAAAGTAAATGGAATTCATCACTCATGTCAAAATAACGAAATAAAACTACAAAAGGTGTGATTACAATTCCGCAGGTCACCATCTTGAAAACAAAAAATCTTCCAGTTAGGTTTCCATTTAAGAACTTTGCGTCACACTTCAGACTTTTCTTGAAGCGTAATTTTTTCATTCTTTGTAGTCTTCTTCGTGCCTTTACTCTTTTGTAAAAGGCTTTACCCTTTTTTCCAACCCATTTCGTAAACTGTGAAAATAGTTTTCTTAATTGTTCACGAATAGTTGGGGTAGGGGGAGTTGCAGTCCCAGTTGACGGCGAACCCTTTTTTCTAAAAAGGTCCCAAAACTTTTTCTTTCTTCCTGTAGAAGGAATGAGAATTGTGTAGGGTGTGTAAACCGACGGCTTTCTCAGTCTCTTGTATCTACGTACGATTGTATATGTATACAATACGACGATCAAAGCCAAAACTACGATAGCCCAAAACCATGGGTTATCTAGCTGACTAGTTAAGTAATCGAATAGTTTTTTCATATTTCTTTGTTAATTTGTTTGCTAGTATTATACACCAAAAACGTAGAAAAGTCAAGGTGAAATAGGCATAAAAAAGACCTATGTTATATAGGTCTTTTTTACTATTGTGCCGAGGAGAGGAATTTCACTGCTCCTTTTAAGTCGCTTCAGAAACTGGCGGTTCCGACGACTTCGTCTGCCTCCACCACGGGGAAAACTACAGTTTTTCCCGACCCCTTTTCGTGTTCTAGTCCTCTCGGGTACAATAAAAAACCCTTTCGAGTTTTTGTTGTGCCGAGGAGAGGACTTGAACCTCCATGGATTGCTCCGCTTGCTCCTAAGGCAAGTGCGTCTACCAATTTCGCCACCTCGGCATATGTAACTGAATTGAAGTTATATATTTATACACTAAAAACTTTAAACTTCAAACTTTCAACTACCTAGTCCCCCCAGTAGGATTTGAACCTACGACCAATCGCTTAAGAGGCGAGTGCTCTACCAACTGAGCTATAGGGGGATATAAAAGATACCAAACCATAGTACACATTTTTAGGAAATATTTCAATTTATTCTGTAATGAAATTTACTTCCCTGAGTATGGTGATCAAAAAAATTAAATAAAATTTCAAACTTTTTGATTGTGCCCGGGGTGGGACTCGCCTCTCCTTGTAGTCGAGACACGCTATTTTTATAGTCGTTACTCTCCTTAAAAATAGGTGCCTCCGGTTCGATTCCCTAAAATATCAAAAAAAATAAGTTAAAGTCTAGATCTTTTTTGATTGTGCCCGGGGTGGGACTCGAACCCACACGGCGTTTGATTGCCTGGGGATTTTAAGTCCCCTATGTCTACCATTCCATCACCCGGGCTTTGTGTATTAGTTTACAATCTACTCCTCCAATGTTTAAAGTGGAAGTCCCGCCTATGTCCCCGTCCGACTGAACGAGACAGTCGTTCGGGCGGGTACCATTCCCTGCCTACCGGCAGGCAGGCATCACCCGGGCGATCGGGTCTAACCCCTTGAGGTGCAGGCCGGGATTGAACCGGCGCATAACAGTTTTGCAGACTGTCGCGTTAACCAGCTTCGCCACTGCACCAAAAACTACTAACTCACAATATCTCTTTTGAACCTTTCTTGCAATCTGTTATTTGTCCTTTCTGCTAAGAAGTTCATCTATGCGCTGAAGATTCTTTGTACCTATGTCTATATCTACATCTAGAAAGGGAACAGAGTGACTTCTGATATTTTTTCCTATATATACACGCATCTCGTTTACATTTCTTTTCAAGAAGTCTATCACTGCCTCCTCTTTGTGTTCAGGTAAAACCGTAACAAGTATCCTTGCACGCTTACCCTTGTTGAACACTTCTACACTAGAGACTGTTATAAGGGAAGAATTACTGGCATTTCGAAGAATCCAGTTTGCACTTTGTACGCGTATAGCTTCTTGTAATGCTGTATCTTTGTCTGTATTCATGATGTTTAGATAGTTTTAGTTATGAATGCCTCTAGGATATCTCCTGGCTCCACATCGATCTTTGACTCGACCATAAGGCCAAACTCGTTCTCAGCAACTACTTCCTTTGCCTTTGCACGAGATTCTTCGAGTCCAACTATTTTCGCGCGCCCCAGCTCGTTTTCTCTTCTCCATATTTTAACTACAGAGTTGTCTATTATTTTTCCTTCCAATACTCTTGCACCCATAACTTGCTTGTCTTTAGACTTATTAAAAAGTTTCAGAACTTTTGCCTTTCCTATAGTTTCTAGAACTTCTTGTCGAGGTCTTCTTTTTTCCATCTCTTCTGCAAGCCATTCTGTAAGTTTGTAAATGATGTCAAAAGTGGCTACAGATATACCTAGTGGTTCTGCCATGTCTTTTGCTACAGTTTCTATTTTTGTGTTGAATCCTACAACTATTGTATCTTTGTTCGCACTAGCGAGTTTGATATCTGCTTCTCCTATGTTTCCAGTTCCAATGGATACTAGTTTGAAAAATATTTCTTCTTTGTTTAGTTTTTTTAGTTCATGAACGATGGCTTCTCCAGTTCCGGCTACGTCAGTCTTTATGATAAGAGGGATGTATGCACCAGTGTTTGTGGTAGTGTCAGATTTTTTAGTATCAGTGTTTGCAAATTCTGCTATACATATTTCAGCACTTTTCTTTGAGCTACATGAGATAAATCTACTGCCCACAACCGGCTCAGAATCAAATCCAGTTATTCGTATCGGTGTGGAAAAACTTGCTTCTGATAGAGCCTTGCCGAGCGTGTCTTCAAGCATTCTTGTAGGAGCAGAAGCAGTACCACATACCAAGATGTCGCCTCTTTTAATTGTTCCATTTTTTATTACCATGACAGCACTAACACCTTTCTTTGCATCTCTTTGTGTCTCGATAACAATACCTTCAGCTTGGATATCCGGATCTCCTTTGAGATCTTCTAGTTCTGCTGTAAGAAGTATGATATCCAAAAGTGTGTCTATTCCTGTTCCAACTTTTGCAGAAATCTCTGCGTATGAAATATTTCCTCCGTATCCTTCGAGATATACTCCATTTTCCATAAGTTCATTTTTGACCCTCTCTACATTTGCTTCAGGTCTATCGATTTTATTTATTGCGACAACATAGGGGGTCTTGGATTCGAGTATTGTAGAGAGAGCCTCTTTTGTTTGTGCCTTTACTCCGTCTTCTGCAGAAACTATTAGGATGGCAATGTCAGCTACTTCTGCTCCTCTTTCGCGCATGTTTGTAAATGCCTCGTGTCCAGGGGTGTCTATAAAAGTTATTTTCTTTTCTCCTTCACTTCCTTTATGTATTACTTCGTATGCACCTAGGTGTTGTGTGATTCCTCCAGCTTCACCAGCTACGATGTTGGACTTTCTGATGTAATCCAAAAGAGTAGACTTCCCGTGGTCTACGTGTCCCATGACAGTTACTACTGGTGGGCGAGTGATAAGTTTTGGTTCTTTTGTAGTCATGAGGTATTTTGCGATATAAAATATCGCGTTTTTGTTTTCGCGATACGGGGGTTATCGATAAACTCTATATTACATTGATTTTACTGCTTTGTCGAGGGCTTCTTTCTCTTCCTCTGAAAGTTCAAATGTTGAGGTAGATTTGATTATCGGCTTTGCGTAGACACTCGTTCTCTCTCTTGCGTACAAGCTCGATACAACAACTCCGTCTCTGTCTTCATTGAGAAGTGCGAGAGCAAAGCTCTGAGTCCCTCCTTGGTCTGGAAACGGGTTAAATCTTACAAGCCCTACTCCACGAACGTGCTTTGTAACCTTTCTGTCAACAGAGTCTAGTTTCTTGTCTATAAAGCTTTGCTTCTTTTCAAATGCTAGTAGTGTGTCT
>DALYDA010000009.1:0-26625 GCA_031973435.1 Minisyncoccota bacterium | reverse complement strand
CAGCAGGAGATTTCTGTTCTGCAATAGATACAGAAAGTTCAAAAATAACTGAGAAAATAGACGCACGAAAAGATAAGATCGCAGTTAAGGCAACAGAGAGAAGTGAGAAATTGAGTTCACACTTCGCGACCATGGCTGAAATTATGGCAGACAAGGAAGCTACTTTCGAAGCAAAGAAGTCTGAGATGTATGCTCACCTAGATGACAAAGCTGACACAGACGCTGAAATATCTGCAGTAAATGCATTTAAGGCTTCTGTAAACGCTGCATATGAGACAAGAAGTGATTCAGTTTCGTCTGCACAAGTTTCTTACACAAACTCTGTAACAGCACTGTCAGAAGACAGAAGTGATGAAATAGATGCAGTTGTAGGAACATTTGAATCTAGTGTAGACTCTGCAATATCAGAGGCACAAGCTTCATGTGATGCAGGAACACCTGCTAATGAAGTTAGAAACGAATTTAAGTCTGACATGAAAGACGCGAAGGACGCACTGGACGCTAGTGTAGAAGGATTCTCTGGAATCAGAGATGATATCAAGGCACTACACGACGCTTTCAAGGCTTCTGTACAATCTGCAAATGAAACATTTACTTCATCTGTAGAGGAAGCTAAGAGCACTCTAGAACTAGCTATCGACGGGATAGCAGTCTAATAAACAAACGGTTCGACAAAAAAACACCCAATGAGGGTGTTTTTTTGTCGAACTAGATTTCGAGTAATGGATATACATCGAATGCCATCTCTTCGTATGGATGAGCTTTCTTAACTTCAAATATGATTTCCTTTAAAATTTTAGAAGGGACCACCACTTCGATTCTTTCTTCTTCAACAGATTCATAAACCCCCGCACTCCCTATTGAAGGATTAGAATTTTCGTTTCCTTTGAAACGACCAGTGCCTACAGTTGAGAATGAACAAAAGTCATAATTTCCTATTTGACCAGCGCCAAATTTTCCAAGTACATCTCTAACAATTTGCGCATGGGTGGTCGGTACAAAAACTACAAGTTTTACATTTTTTGTATTCATATATTGTGATCCTTCTCACGATAGAACTAATTGGTTCATTGCCCAGTAATATTATTAATAATATTACTTAGACATAAATTCTTTTAATTTTTCGATGTCGGTTTGGGTTATTTGATTAAAATCTACGTAGTTATATATTCCAGTTTTACTATCACCTATTAAAATACGAGCATTAGCAAGTGGAAGATTTGTTTGAGAAGCATAATTATCTAAAATTGTTCTATTGTTGTAGCCTCTATCCTTAGGAATGATTTCTGGGACAGAAGGATATTCAACAATAACACTCTTACCTTCCATTATGCTACCATTTGTTCGAATACTGGCTCTTTTAGCAACTTCAAAGTTACTTGCATCAGCCCAATATATTTCAGAAGTTTTATATATTCCTTTATATATATCTCTCATTGTGGGAGACCTGAAAAAACCAGATTCTATTGCATCTTTTAATCCATCTTCTCCTATGCCTCTATAATAAAATCCCTGTCTTGGTTCATATATCTTTTTATTCTTTATCTCGAAAGATTGCTCGTTTTTAAACCCTAAAGTTTTTAGTGTTTCAGTATTATTTATCATATTGACCATAGGTTTTTCCATATTATGATTTTATCATAATACACTATAAAGAGCAGGATAATATCCTTTTTCATGCTAGCACGAGTTTGTGATCCTGGTAGGACGCTTCGCTATCTCACTCTTTGGAAACCCACGGTTTTCCAACGACTTCGTCTGCCTTCCTCCACGGGAAAACAAATGTTTTCCCGACCCCTTTCTTGTTCGATTCCTCCATGATACAACAACATAAAAAACTGCCATTGGCAGTGTTTTTATGTTGTGATCCCGGTAGGAATCGAACCTACATCATAACTTCCGCAAAGTTACGTCCTATCCATTGAACGACGGGACCTTATTTTAATTTTTCTTTTAAATATCTTCGTCCAGATGCACTTTTCCAATATTTTTCCTTATCTAAGGCATCTTTCTCAGAATCACAAACTTCATAATAGACAATATCAAACGGTGCATATGCTTTGTTTGATTTTGTCATACCTAAGTTATGCTGAAGAAGGCGTTTTTCTAGATTACTACAAAAACCTTTATAGTAAAAATCTTTTGTTTTACTTTTCAAAACATATACATAGTACATATTTCTTTCCTATCCCCGCCCGAACGACTGACATCGTTCAGTCGGGCGGGCATTGAACGACGGGACCGTTTTTATTTTATGACGATTGTTGTGTATCTAGAACCCCAATTTATCCATGATTGCATGGGTGAAGGGTTCGTCTATGTCCCTGCGCTCTATAGAAGAGCCTAGGGTCTGTTCGAGCATAGCAAGAGAGACGCTATTGTCAATAGGAAGTGTAAGAATAGGCATGAAAACCCTGTCTATATCCATTATAAGGAGTCCTTCTTTTCCTTCCTCACCATGTATATCAAATGCCTTTATTTTGTCTAGTCTGTAGAAGTCCTTGTTTACCAAAACACCATCCTCCTTTACCTCTATGTGCATGACGACTGGTTCTGTAACTGCAAAGTGCCAAAGCAAACCTCCAGCGATAAGTATGAACACTGCGAAAAATCCGTTTCCGAGAAGTATTGCTGCCACTGTTCCGGCAACCACAACAATACCCAACCCCCAGAACCAGTCTATGGTTCTTTTTTTGTGTTTGTGTTCTGGGATCTCCCACATTAACAATGTTTCTGTGCTCATTTTATATTTCTATGTTTATCGCTTTGTTTTCCGGACTTGCTTCTTCTTCGAAAATATTATCTCTACCTATTATATCACTTTTTATTTCTTCTTCTTTAATAAACAAAGCTATCTTTTCTAATTCTTTCTTGGTTGAATTTATAATTTCAGGACTTATATTTTTTAGTATAAATTTCTTTGTAGCCTCCTCTTGGGCTTTCTCCAACAAATCTTGTCTATACTTTTCTTCTTTTTTTACTAGACCGCTTTGAAAAAACAAATACAATTTTTCAGGACTCAGACTTTTTATATCTGGATAACTATCTAAGTCTACATATGGATAGATTGCATATCCGAGGTGGTAATTTAATCCGAACTTTTCTTGGATCTTTTCAACCAACTTTGTACTACCAAACTTTTCTTCTATAAGAAATGCAATTTTTCTTCTGATTTCAAATCCTGAACCTTTTTCTTTATTGCTTACGTCAGGAGAGATCCCCCTTTTCTCTATTTGAGAAAGAAGCACCTCCTCCATGTCAGATCTAGTAAGTCCGATGCTTGCAGAGTGCTCCAAAAGAGAATCGTATACTTCTTTCAATTTTTCAATTTCCTGATCCTTTTTTTGCTCTAGGCTTTTATTAAACTTTTCTATATGAGTTAATTTAGGTCCTTCCTCTTTTTTTTTAAAAGAGGGACTCTGAGGTTTATTAAAAATTGATTCGAATATTGACATATATTATTTTCCTAGTGCCCAATCTGTGAGCTCTGGTAATTCTGCTTCTCCGCATATCCATTTGTTTGTCTCGGTGTTGTAAAAGTATGGGACACCTCCACATCGGTCTTGATCTAGTCCTTCCATCTTCTTCAAGTTTTCTTCATTGTGCCAAACTTCGAGGCTCTCGATTTTCAAGCCTTCGTTCTCTTCGAGTTTTTTGACAACTTTTTTCATGTCCATACAGTGTGGACATTCTTCTCCGTAAAATTCAAGTAAATGTGACATATCTTTATCTTTCTTTGGTTAATGCTCTTTTGGTTAAATAACATTACAATTTTAACATAAAACAACAAAACCCCGCATGCGGGGCCTTGTAGATTATTTTGCGTTTTTTACGATTCGAGCGATCTTTGACTTTCTTCGAGCTGCTGTATTTTTCTTTATAACACCTCTTTTTGCTGCCTTGTCTATCGCTTTGTATGCAGTTGCTATCATTTCCTTTGCTTTCTTTGAGTCTTCTTTTGCAAGCTTAGTAACCTTCTTGATAGTGTCCTTCATCATCTTTGTTCTCCTGTCGTTTGTTATTTTCTTTCTTGTTGAACCCCTCAGTGCTTTTTTTGCTGATGTTGTGATTGGCATGATTATATACGTTATTTATAAAGTTTTTATTATCAAATCTTTTATCAGATGAAACCAGAGACACGGTATCTGAACAAAGAGATAATATCACAAATATCTCGCTTGGTCTACTCTAGAAACAGGCATTTGAGACATAACGACAGGAGTGCTTCCATGTCCTAGCTTGGGGAAAACTTTCCATATGATTTCAAGGATTGAAGGAAAAATAGTAAAGATCGGAGACAAGTATGTCGTAATAGACATAGGTGGTTTGGGATACAAGGTTTATACGACCAATGATGTCCTCTCGTCTTCATCTACAAATGAGACAAAAATTCTTCAGACACATTTGGTGGTTCGTGAGGACGCTCAGGATCTATATGGCTTCCCAAACGAAGAAGAGTTAGATTTCTTCGAGTTGCTACTTGGTGTTTCTGGTATTGGTCCGCGCTCTGCGCTTTCGATTATGAATATAACAACAGTAGATAGTTTGAAAAAGGCTATCGCTACTGGCGACACTGCATACCTAACGAAAGTTTCTGGAATAGGAAGAAAGACAGCAGAAAAAATAGTAATAGAACTTCGAGACAAACTCTCTGCTCATACAAAGGATGCAGGAAGTCTCCGTGGTGAAAGTGATGCAATAGAGGCACTTCGTTCTCTTGGATACTCACTAGAGGAAGCACGAGATGCTCTACGAAAAGTTACCACAGACTCTGAAGACACGGGGGTAAAGGTAAAAGAAGCTCTAAAAATACTAAGTGAAAAATAAAAAACCGCAATTTAGGCGGTTTCTATGATTTTTTCTGCAATCTTAACGGTCATTTCCAAAAAATGATCTTCCTGGTTTCTTTCCCCTTGTTCTACGACCATATCATAAAGAGACGGCTGTGAACTTGGAACATGGGATATACACAAAACAAGCGCGCGGGGATACTTTTCCCTTATCATTTTAGCCACTTTGTCTGCACCGTTTTTCACCTTTGGAAAGAAATTATCTACAAGAAAAACTTTCGGGTTTTGTTTTGACTGCATCAATTCTTCGAGTTCTTTTTCTTTACTTACAATGATCCAATTCGGCTCGTAACCGAGCGAACGAGCAAGTGGAACAAAAATGTCTCTGTGTGAGTAAAGTGAATCAGAGGTCAAAATTGCAACCTCATATTTTATACTGTTGTTCATTTGTTTAAATTTTAAGTAGAATACCCTGTGTAATGGTAAATGTCAAAACTTGCTACTTTTTAGTATTGACTATACCCTATTCTTATATGCCAGAGCTTCCCGAAGTACAAACAACAGTAAATGGGCTGAATAAACATGTGATTGGCAAAAGGATCATGGCTGTTTGGAGCGACCTGCCAAAAAAGAAAGTTGCGAGAAAAGATTTTGAAAAAACAATAAAAAGTGAAAAATTTTTCCGGGAGTTTGAAAAGAGTGTTATAGGCAAAAAAATAGTTAGCGCGAAAAGAAGAGCAAAAAACATATTGATAGAACTCTCATCTCGAGACACAATACACATCCATATGAAAATGACAGGACACTTAATGTATGGAAAATACGAATACTCAAAAAAGACAAACTCCTGGAAACCAAAAGATACAAAAGAAAATACCCACCTCCTAGATCCATACAACAGATTCGTTCATCTGGTATTTACTCTCTCTGATGGGAAACATCTTGTGATGTCTGACTCACGAAAGTTTGCCAAGGTTACATTAATACAAAAAGGTAAGGATATCGAAATCGAACTCGGAGGACTCGGACCCGAACCACTGGATAAAAATTTTAGTTTCGAAAAGTTCAAAAAAGTTCTTTTGGTTAAAAAGAATTGGGCAATAAAGCACACATTGCTTGATCAAGGCACAATCGCTGGGATCGGGAACATATATTCAGATGAGATGCTGTGGTCTTCAAACATAAGTCCCAAATCTATAACTGGAAAAATTCCACGAAAAGAATTGTCTTTACTATATAAGAGCATGAAGATAGTTCTCCAAAAAGGGCTGGATTTCGGTGGAGACTCTATGAGTGACTATAGAAATATTGAGGGGAAACCTGGATCCTTCCATCACAAGCATAATGTTTATAGAAAAAAAGGACAGGCATGTAGAAAGAAAAATTGTTCTGGTGTTATACTGAGGGAGGTAGTAAAAGGTAGAAGTGCACACTTTTGTAGTGAGCACCAAGAATTATTCAGATAACAAAATATATTTATGGCAGACAAACCAAAAGCGGACATGAGTGATATGACTTTTCTTGTATGGATAATAGCGATACTTTTCGGGATTTGGCTTATTTGGGTATACCTAGACGGACCAGAAGAATTTGAAAAGAATGAAGCGCCGTTCCTGTCTCCCCCAGTTGGAGAAATACAGATAAACTAGATATCAAATAGTCGAAATAGGGCTATTCCTGTCGCAACAGAAACATTTAGAGATTCCTTGCCGCCTCGCATTGGGATCTCTATTTTTATGTCAGATAGTTCCAATATTTCTTTTGACACTCCATTTACTTCGTTTCCGACAACAAGCGCAATGTTTTCGTTTATAGAAAGTTTTTTGTAGTCGAGAGAATCCTTGGTTTGTTCAAGTGAAACTATCTTGTATCCGGAATCTTTCAGTTCTTTTATGAGCTCTATTTTATCATTTCGGTGTTCCCACCCGATTGTGATTTCTGCTCCAAGAGCAGACTTTGCTATGTCCTTGCGATTCCTACCAAAACGATCTATTGGGTCTGGAGTGATACCGAGTAAATATATTTTCGATATTCCTATCGCATCTGATGTACGAAAAATAGAGCCTACGTTTTCCGCGCTTCGTATATCATCGAGAATTAGAATTTTAGAATTTTCTTTCAACTTGAAACTTTTAACTTTAAACTTATGGTCCCCTCAGTAGGAGTTGAACCTACGACCATCTCCTTAAAAGGGAGCTGCTCTACCAACTGAGCTATGAGGGGATATTTTATATTCTATCTTTCAAAAATTTTCTACCAAAACCACTCTTCAAATACTTTTCTCTTCTTATTGCCTTTTCTTTGCTTCTGCATGCTTCATAATACACGATTTGAAAAGGTTTTCGCTTTTTTGTTGATAACACATTTCCATTGTTGTGTTCTTTTAGCCTATTCTTCAAATCATTGGTCCAGCCAATATATAAGTTGCCATCCTTTTCGCTTTTTAGAACATATGTGTAAAACATGTATCTCTATGCGGTCCCGCCTGCCAACGACTGAAGCCCTGCCCGCCAGTGCTACGCGTAGGCGTTTGCAGGCAGGCGTAGGCAATGGCGGGCAGGGATATTTGCTTAACGAACATTAAAATAACACTTTTTCATGGTTTTTGCAAGAAAAAACCTGCATTTTTGCAGGTTTTCTTTCTTAGTGAGAATGAACTATTTCAAGAAGGATTCCTATAATTGCCCCCAGGGTAACGAGATAGTAATTTATTTTATATCTATTCTTGGTAAATATAAAGATGTCTGTCGCGATTATGGAATACAGAAATCCTATCACTAAATGAGCAACACCCTCCATTTGTTCGATTTTCCCATCCAGTAAGAATGAAAGTGCTAAACCAAAAGCAAAACCAGACACTGAAACCAGAAAAACATACCCCCATCTAGATTTTTTGCTGTACCCCATGTCAGACAGTACACTCATCAACGTAGACATACGAAGTATTTCGTGAAGAATGATTGTTAAGGCAACCAAGAAAATAGAGATGATACCCTCCTCCTTTATTGTCAGATGAAATATTCCTCCATCAAACAATGTATGGATGAAACTCGCTGCTACCAAAGAACCAATAAAAACTTTGTCTGTGGAGTGTGTATGATCGCACCCACAAGCAAGATGTTTTGCAAATTTCTGAGCAATAAATATTCCTAGAGCTAATATTACTATAGATAAAAATATGGTCGAGAAATCTCGAGCTTCATTTATTTCATGAAAAAATGACCCCAAGGAAAGAACTATCAGAAAACCTAGTCCAACCATTATTAACCCTGAGTGAATTTTTGCTGATGAATTTGTCATTACTTTATTATACATATATGCAAACCATTTGCAATAATATATCACCTCTAGTTTCTTTTTGCAAACAATTTGCATCTCTTCCCCTTTTAACAGATTGGGTGTAATATAAAATATATGAAAGACCCAAAGGACATACTAACTTTAAAGGGCAGAAGGATCACGAATGCCCGAGTGAAGATACTGGATATTTTAATGAAAAACAAAACACCTCTTTCAGTTCAAGACATTAAAAGTAAAATTTCTAATTCTAGGATCAATACTTCAACCATATACAGAAATCTTCTAGAATTGGAAAAGTCTGGAGTTGTGTCAGAAGTAAACATAGGTAAAGAAATGTCTTATTTTGAATTTCTAGATGAGCACAATCACCATCACCACCATATCGTATGCACTGGCTGCAAGAAGATTGAGGAAGTAGAAATATGCGACATAGAAAAATACACCGAGAGGGTAAACAAATTATCAAAAGATTTCTCAGGATTCTTTGAACACAAACTTGAATTCTTTGGAACATGTAAAAAATGTGCTATAAAATAGATATGAATAAGAAAACAATACTCATAATAGCCTTAGTAATAATCGCGATTATCGGACTACTTATCTATGCCTCAAAGAAGGACAACCAGCCTGGAGTATACGACACTTTTGCAAGTTGTGTAGCAGAAAGCGGGGCGAAGTTTTATGGAGCCTTTTGGTGTCCTAACTGCCAAAACCAGAAGAAGATGTTTGGATCATCAGCAAAGCTTCTCCCATATGTGGAATGCTCAACAGCAGACGGAAGATCACAAACACCTCAATGTACTGAACTTGGAATAGAAGGTTATCCAACATGGAGATTCGCCGACGGAAATGAAGTTGTAGGTGTTATTGGATTAGAAGCAATATCAACAGCGACAAGTTGTCCTCTTCCTATAACTGAATAATTTTATGGAATTTGTATCTTTTGTAAATATACTAGCTTCCGTATCTTCCCTTCTACTTTTCTTGTTAGCGCTAGTAGTACTCATCGCCATTGAAACGAAGGGTGCTTATCATGAAAAAGTAAAAGTACTTGTTACAAAAAATATTGTCTGGATAGGACTATTGGTTTCGTTCGGCTCAATGTTACTCTCATTAGTTTATTCAAATATAATAGGATACCCGCCTTGCTCACTTTGTTGGTACGCCCGAATACTTCTATATCCTCAATTTGTTATTTTCCTAATGTTTTTCTGGAAGACAAATAGTAAACCAACCTTACTTAATCTAAGTATCGTTCTATCTGTCATAGGACTCGTTATAACTACATACCACAGCATCATCACATATGTTGGGGAATCTCCACTCCCATGCGACGCAACAGTTTCTTGCACACAAAGATTTGTTTATGAATTTGGTTTTATGACTATCCCATTAATGGCGTGCTTATCTTTCGTAGCGTTACTTATTTGTACATTTTATGCAAAGAAAAATATTAACAATATTTAGTTTTTTTCTTTTCATATTTTTATCTCCCAACTTTGTCGCACTTGCACAAGAAAGTGAGATTGTCTCAGACAGCCACACCCTAGAAAAAGCTGTTGTAGTAGACATCTTGAGTGTAAAAGAAAAGTTTCTCGCCATAAGTGACACTCCTGTAGTAGTCCAGACACTAGAAGTAAAAATTGTTTCTGGAGAAAACAAAGGAAAAATTGTTATATTCGACAATGACTACAGCGTGCTAGAAGTCGGAGATAAGTTTATTCTCTCACACACAAACACTAGCGATGGAAGAGAACTTTTTGCGGTATCTGACCACTACAGATTACCCGTTCTACTGATATTGATCGGTTTGTTTATCCTCATCACTGTGTTTTTCGGAGGAATACAAGGAGGAAGAGGGATTCTGTCTTTGGCGGGGAGTTTGGTTATCATATTTTTTGTTCTACTTCCTCTTTTGATAAAGGGTTACAATCCTGTGATTGTTTCAATCCTTGTATCTTCTGTAATCATTGTTATTGGTTCGTATGTGACACATGGCTTCAATAGAACAACAACGACTGCAGTTATCGGCATGATAGGAACTATCATAGTTACAGGAATACTTGCGATAATAGCAGTAAAAACAACTGCACTGACAGGATTCTCTGAAGATGAAAGTGTCTACCTAGCGATAAACACAAAAGGAGCACTAGATGCAACTGGACTCCTTCTTGGAGGAATTCTCATAGGACTTTTGGGAACTCTATACGATGCATCTATCTCACAAGCTATCGCTGTTGAAGAGATACACCTAGCAAATCCAGACCTTTCAAAAAAAGAAGTTTACAAAAGAGTAATACGCATGGGAAGAGAGCACATTGGAGCACTTGTAGACACACTTGCAATAGCATATGTTGGAGCAGCACTTCCACTACTTCTTCTCATATACTCATCTACAGATTTGCCACTTGGTGCACTTTTGAACCAAGAAATATTTGCAACTGAAATAGTGCGAATAGTTATCGGGTCCATTGGCGTGATCCTCGCAGTTCCCGCAACAACATACATATCTACAATGATGCTTGTTGGAAAAATAAAAAAGCGAGATGGTTACACCCATTCGCATTCACATTCTCACTCCCACAGCCACTAGTCTAAAAGTTTTTTAGGAAAAATGACTCCATCTCTTCATAGAGCATGGCGCTTTTTCTTCTTGCAACAACTGGTAGTACAACAAAATCTCTTGAAAGTGTAATGAGCTCTTCTTTTTTGAAATGAGACAAGGCTCTTTTTGTCTTTTTATACGGATAGTCCTTCATTCCCATTTCTTCTTGAGAAAGCCCGAGAGATACTGAGAGGAGTGACTTTATCTGCCACCAGACGAGTCCGTGCGTTGCTTCTGCTGCCTCTCCCCTTTCTTTAATCTTGTTCATCTCAATCCAAATCTTTTTTTTATCTTTCTCCAAGATCGCGTCTGTGAGAGAAAATGAGTTGAATTCCTTTTTTTCAGTTAGCTTATATTCAAAGACTTCTATGTTATTTTCTTTAAAAAATTTATTTTCCTCTTTTGTGAGAGAGTTGTTCTCAATAAAAATGTACTCTGCCTGGCTTGATTTCAATTTTTCTATAGATTCAAAAACTTTTGTTTTCACTTTTGCAATCGAAAGCCCATCATAAACGACGACACAAACCTCTTCGAAAAACATCCCTCCGCCGTCGGCAAATCTTTCTATAGCATCTTGTATGCTCTCTTCCTCTTCACATGCAACAAAAGAAACCTCACCCTTTTCTTTGATTTGATCAAGGTAAGATTTGTACGCTTCTTTTCTTTTTAAGTAGTCTTCTCCAGAAAATATCGTGATCATATATTAGAACCACCTAGATACAGACTTTTTATATTCTTTGTACGGCTCTCCGTATTTTTCTTCTAGAATTTTATCTTGTGCCCCCAAGAAAAATGTATGTGAAATCATGGATGCCAAAAAACTAGTGAACACCAAAAGTGCTGAGTTCATGATGATACCAACCCCCAAAGAAAGTAGTGTTAGGCCTATATGTGTAGGACTCCTCGTGTATCTGTATGGTCCCCTTTTGAAATCTTCTGCTGTGTGTTCCCCATTATGTCTGACCGTCTCAGTCACCCTAGATGTTTTTTGTGCCCACAGTGCAAGCAAACTTCCCAGCAGTATAAAAAGTAGTCCAAGTGAACCAACATTTGGATCTGTAAAAATCCTTATTTTTAAGAAAAAGTCCAAAATAAGGCCAAAAATAAGGCCAAAAAAGAATGATGTATAAGAATAAGATAGTACGTGGTGAACAGTTTTACTGAGTTTTTCTTCCATAGGTAAATTATAGCACTACGATACAGATTTACTAAAGACAATGCCACAGCTAACGAACTTAGAGCAAAAATAGTCTGGGTCTTGGAAAACACAAGTGATTTGGTGTAAATAAAAGGACCTCGCATGGCAAGGCCCTAAAAATATTCCTTTAAACTAAAAGTATCTTATCGACGAATTGGGCACATTCTGTTTGGTAATGAAGAGAAACCAGTTTCTCCATTTCCCCAACCAATCTCTCAAATTCTTTTCTGTCTCGCAGTTCCGGCATCTTTTTTCCAGAGTATTCATCCCAAGACAATATTTTATGTAAAGTATTTCTTTTGACTAGATGCTCCCCTGAAAGCATTACGAAGTTGAAACAACTAAGATTGTCGACATGATATTCTGAACCGAAAACTGAGTAAAGTTTAGAAAAATCACTCCATGTTACCGTTTCAGTGATACTGACAATGTTTACGATTGATTCGTATTCTGGAAGAAAGTATTTCCAGGCATCTCTATTTTCGCAAATTTTATCCCATAGTTGTAAGTCAATATTATAATCAGACAATATTTCCTTTACGTCGTTACAGGACTTCTTACCACAGTTTCTACGCTTCGGTAAGTCGAATCTTGGATATTTCAGTACCTCAAACCAAAACGTGCAATCTAGTTCAAGTAAGATATTTTTTAGTCGGTTTGAAATACTTGTATCAATTATTTTACTGAGAAGAAACTCTTTTGTATCCATACTCTGTGTATTGAATTGTTTGTTGACACATTACAACTATCCAACCACTTTGTCAACCGAAGGAATGGAGTTGGTAAACTAAAATCCAACCCTAATTTTTGATTGTTGTTAACTTTGAACTTTTCGCTATTTACTATTTTAGTTCCCCCCAGTTTTTTCCAACAGAAACATGGACGTCTAGCGGCACTCCTCCGGTTTTTGAAACAAACTCTTCTGGAACTGCATTTTTCATTATGTCTTTTATGTCTTTTGAGATGTCCTCTGCTATATCTTTGTCTACTTCATAAACTAGTTCGTCATGTACCTGCAAAACCAACTTTGCTTTTTTGTGCATGTTGTTTTTCTTTAGATATTCGTCGACTTCTTTTATAGATATCTTTATGAGATCTGCTGCTGTGCCTTGGATAGGTGCATTGATAGCCATCCTCTCTGCCATAGCGACTATGAAAGGGATCCTAGATCGGATTCCAGGAAATTGTCTTCTTCTGCCAAAAAGGGTCTCTGTAAAACCATGTGTCTTTGCAAAGTTTTTTATACCATCGAGATATTCTCTTATTGTTGGAAATTGTGCGAAGTAATTATTGTAGAATTCTTGCGCTTCGTCGCGAGTACTCCCGAGATTTGTCTTTAGAGCATTTACTCCCATACCGTAGAGTATCCCGAAGTTTATTATTTTTGCTCGTCTTCGCATCTCACTTGTCACTTCATCTTGTGATACTCCAAAAACTTTCATCGCAACAGCAGTGTGCACATCTTTTTCTTCTTCAAAAACTTTTCGTAGGTATGTGTCTCCTGAAAGCACAGCGAGCACTCGAAGTTCTATCTGAGAATAATCGAACGAAACAAACATCTTTCCTTCATCTGAAACAAAAGCATTTCTGATAGCTTTTCCTAGTTCTGTTTTTGTCGGAATATTCTGAAGGTTTGGGTCAAGTGAAGAGAACCTCCCTGTTGTTGTGCCGGCTTGGTTCCATGTCGCGTGTATCCTACTGTCTTCTTTTACCAAAGTAGGCAGCGCGTCTATGTATGTGGAAAGTAATTTTTGTAGTTCTCTGTATTCAAAAACAAATTCGATTATAGGGTGAACACCGCGGAGCTTGTCGAGCTCACTTTCCCGGGTTGATCTTGCTCCTCCTCCTGTTTTTGCCATTCTTTTTCCTCCCTCTGGTTTTAGCCCGAGTTTATCGAAAAGGATATCGCCAAGTTGTTTTGGAGAGTTTATGTTAAATGACTCTCCAGCAAGTTCAGTTATTTTCTTTTCCAGTATATCTAATTCTTTGTGGTATTTTTTGCTCAGAGTTTCTAGGTACTTTACATCCACTTTTATTCCAGTATCTTTCATCTCGTTTATAACAGGGATGATAGGAAGTTCTATGTTGTGATAAACATAGTCTAGGTTGTTTACCTTTATATCTGCTTCTATTTTTACTTTTGCATCATTAAAAGTTTTTGCTTTAGTGTAAGTGAGTACGTCTATCTTTGATGGACCAGACTTCTCAGAGTTTAGAAGCCACAATCCAACACACAGAGACTGGAAATCTCCTTCTACTTCCTCTTCCTTGTCTATATCTTCCGACACTACCTTGAAAGATTCTTTATCACCAAACATGTTTTCTATTCGAGTCGTCAGTGACCGAAATTCGTATTCTCTTAGCACTTTCAAAACCATGTCTATATCCACTCCGTCTCTAAAAGTTGTGCTCGGTAGAATGAAATTTATCGGAGCGTCTCTTCGTATGGTCGCGAGTTCTTTTGAGAATTTTGCTTCTTCTTCGTTTTCTAGGATTATCTCGTATATTCTACTTGTAATACCACAACTCTTTGGATCGAACCCAGATTTTTTCATTTCCTTGTACATGTTCTCGATGGTTTTGAATTTGTGGATGAGGGTTGTTGCAGTTTTTTCTCCTACACCTGCGATACCGATGATGTTGTCAGATGGGTCCCCTCGCAAACCTTTGTAATCACGAAGTTGATCTGGAGAAAAACCATATCTTTCTATAACAGCATCTTCGTCATACACAATAGTGTCTGTGATTCCCTTTTTTAAAGTGAAAACTTTTACACGTTTTCCTTGGATCAACTGAAGTGTATCCATATCCCCAGACGCAATAATAACCTCAAGATTTTTTATCTTTTTTGTTTCCTCTACTATTGTTCCGACAACATCGTCTGCCTCGAAACCACTCGATGAAATAACTGGTATGTGGAACGCTTCAAATATTTTTTTTGAGGACTCTAGTTGTCGAACGAGCGCTGGGTCGGCCTTGGCTCGTCCAGCCTTGTAGTTGTCATAACTTTCATGACGAAATGTTGCCTCTGGTCGGTCATATGCCGCTACGATGTATGAGGGATTGAAGTCTGTGATGATCTTCAGAAGCATAGTACATATACCGTAGAGTGCCCCTGTAGGCTCTCCAGAAGAGGTCGTGAACTCGGGAAGAGCGTGATATGCGCGGTGTATGACAGCATGGGCATCCAAAATCACCAAAATCTCCTTTTTGGCCTTACTTTCTAGAGGTTTTTTTGTGCCCTTTTTTAAGGACTCAGTTTCCTTTTCCTTCATAAGCTACATGGAGTATAGCACTGTGTGCTTATATATTAAAAAATAAAAAACCTGTATCAAAACAGGTCTTTTTGCTTTAGTACCAAGATTGTTGTCCATGATTCCTCAAATATTTCCTTCCAATAAGGATTTCTTTTGTGCGCATCTGTCTCCACCATTTTCACGTTTGCCAAACGAGCGATGGTCTCGCCAACTGAGACCATCTTGGCCTCGTCGATAAGCTCAGGCATTCCTGAAAATGATAAAACGAAACTTGAACGAACAATTTTCTTTCCTCCTTCAAAAACAAGGTAGTCAGCAAGGATAGCACCACCCCACGCACCAAATGGTGGGTATTTTTCCGTATCTTCACAACGACTCTCGTAGGATGTTGTGTGATCATTTATAAGATTCAGATAAATTCTTTTTGGCTTATCTTCCCCCGCAAGAAAAAAATACTTCTCTGACCAACCTTCTGGTATGTCTCCAAAAGGAACTGTGAACTCAGGAAGGAGCTCAATTTGCCCAGACCGTTTGATTTTTGATACATGGAAATATCCTCTTTCTTGGTCTTTTCTGTCGACCATGTCAGTCTTACCCTTCGCACAGGATAGAACTATTTTCATAATTTGGATTACTTTGTAAAACGGTATCCCTTGGACGTCGAGCATGTCGACACTATCTGAAAGGAAAACTTTTTGACTCATAGAACTCTAGATTTTTGGAGATTCCACATTTATAAAGACGGACTGTCAAATAAAAAATCCCTTTGTTAATCAAAGGGACCGCAATCATCTGCTTCATCGTCGTAAATATAACATTTTGGTTTTTCCGGAACTTCGGGTTTTGGCATAAAAATATTTTTATACACATCCCAAATATTTTTTACATATCCGGGAAGCTCTGATTCCTTCCTTCCAGTAAAAACCCAATTCATATACCCCAAAAGTCGTTGGTGTATCGGGTCGTCAACTGGTGACTCAAGGGCCCTCCTTATCATTCCTCTAGCTTTTTTGAGCCTGGCTTTTGGAACAGTAACTTTATCTACTTTCCATGGTCTCTTTTTCTCCAAACAGTTTTTGACTGCTTTTCTCTCAGATTTTGTGCCGTCCTTCATCATCCACTCTACTTCTTGGAACGGAAGATTTTTGGTAACTATCCTATATCCAGTAACTACAGGAGAATGAGAAACTCGGTCAAATCTCAAAGTTTTTTCCTTTGCAATTTTGAAAATCCCAACGTTTTCTACTATCCTCACAATTTCCATCTCGTCCTCAAGCGAAAGTCTTTTGTTTGTTGAAATGGTTATATCGTCAACATAAATACTTACTTTCGTTGGAACTGTCGGATACTTCTCCGAAAAAAATTTTCGGATTTTTGGGAGAATTTTCTCTTTAGAAACTATGAGATTGAGCATCATCATGGAAGTTGTCGCTCCTTGGGCCATGCCCTTGTTGCCCTCCATAGATGTTAGTTCCGAGAGCAGTTTTGCTGTCCGGTCTACTATATCTTCTACAAGTAGATTGTTTCCATCGGTTACTAACTTTCTGAACCACTTGGATGTTCTGTTTGGAATTAGTGGGTATTTATTATAAACATCCCACCAACTCTTCACCCCCTCCTTTTTGTACTTTCGTAAAATCTTGAGGTTTTTCGGACTGGCGAACAGTTTCGTTTTGTACTGATGATAGTTTGTCCAGTTTGATGTTTTTTTCGCCTCCGAGCGAAGTTCATAGTACTTCTTCCACCTTTTTTGGTGCTCCTCGAGTTCACGAGAGCGACTTCCGTTTGGTTTTCTTTTCAGGCTTCTTGCTCTAAGTGGAGCAAGGACTTCCTTGTAATATCTATATTGTTTTCTATATAGATCTACTTCGTCCAATAAAAGTTTTTTCCAAAAGGAAAATACATGTTCTCTTTTTACTGAAGGAAAAGCACTTTTGAAATCAAAACGGTAAAAGAAAAGCTTTGGAGATCCCATGGCGTGATACATTGCATTTTGCTTTGGACTCCGACCAAGAACACCTCCAAAGATTGCCTCGTTATACAGATCATCTCTTTTGTAAATCTTCATCAAAAGTTTTTGATAGATTAGAAACTGTGCACGAGCAAGATCTTCGTAAGGTTCGTCTATGGGTCTGTACCCTTTCCCGCTATTTTTCTTTTTGTACCATCTTTTATAATGGTTATTTTCTTTTGCGTTGGTGATTATACTTGGATAAACACCGAGCATTTCCGCAATAAGCCTAACAGGCCCCTTTGGGTAAACTGGTGTTTTTTCCATAATCTATAAGTTTTAAGTTTTCAATGATGAATTCTGGGGGTGCTATACACTAGTATAAAAACTAGTGTATAGCAGGTTGCTTCTCGATTTCATGTGAACACCGACTACACTCTCATTTCCCGAGGGAATGAATTGCGCCGAGGTTCGAAGAAACTGAAATGTAATGTATCGTCTGCAAGCTTGTCGTCAACGCGACCCCATGCATCACGAAAGTGGCAAGATACTCACCACCCCTTTTGAGCTTTCGCTCGTTCAGGAATACAAGCCCCTGTAGCCCGCCAGATTGATTTATTTACCATAAGATTACAGTAATTTTACCCAATGTCAAACTACGCAATTTTAGTCAGGGTTATCTCTCTTTCCTCTTCACTTTTGTGAGAAAGTTTTATTTCTATATGATTTTTCGGAATATGATTTTGTATTTTTTCTGGCCACTCCACAAACACCAAATTGGCTGGATTTGAAACTATTTCTTCCCATCCGAGAATGAGTATCTCGTCTTCCTTTTCGATTCTATATGCATCTATATGATAGAAATTTTCTATTCCTTTCCAAGAGACTGGATATTTTTTCATGATTACATAAGTCGGAGAAACTACATTTTCTTTTATAGAAAATAGTTTGGCAATATCTGACACAAGTGTTGTTTTCCCAGCGCCAAGATCTCCACTCAGCGTGACAACAGTTGCTGACTTACTCTCTTTTGTATAACTTTCTATATTGATCAGAATTTCTCTTGCAATGCTTTTTATGTCCGTGACATGAAATATTTTTTCCATACATCGTTACAATAGCACAAAAATACCTCGGGTTTAACCGAGGTATTTTTGCTAAATTTGTTATCTAGGAAGTCCGTTTGGAGCTTGCCCAGCGCCATTTGAGTAATTTGTCTCACTTGGCATTGGTGGAACATATGCTCCATAAACTTCTGTCTTTGGTTTCTTGTAGAGAGTTCTAACAAGAAGGATGATTAGAAGGATAAGGATTATAAATAGTAGTATCCAGAATATTCCAAAGTCTCCTCCAAATAGTGCAAACGCTCCAAGAGCAGATCCACATCTAGAAAGGTCAACAAGGTCATAAGCTATAACGTCATCTTGTGCCTCTGTTATAGGGTTTGTAAATGACATTACTGCTGTAGAAACTAGAGGTTCTGTTGTATCAGCCTTACTGTTGATTCTTACTTCGAAAGTAAGGTTGTCAGATTCACCTCTGTTTAGATCTCCTATCTCATAAACGATAGTGTGATCTTCGTCTACGTAGTCACCACTACTTGTTCTAACGAAGTCTACTCCGTTTTGAAGTGCGATCTGTAGAACTACGTCTTCAAGATCACGTCCTGAAGTATTGTCCCATTCTACATCGAACTCCAGAGTGTCTCCTGTACATACATCACTTTGTGGTGCTTGTATTGTAAGAAGGATAAATCCTGCTCCAGTTGAACCTACCCCAGAAGTTACTACAGTAGTTGTAACTGGTGGTACATATGTATAGACTGTTGATGATCCAAGTGTTTTAAATGAAAGGATATCTCCACAATCTGTCCCGTTTGTGTTCTTAACACAAGCGCGGAAGTAATATGTTGTGTTTGGTGCAAGCCCTGAAACTGTACTCCAGAATGTTATTCCGTCAGTAGTTCCGAGTGTTTGCTCAGCTGTTGTGAAAGGAAGACTTGTAGAAGTTCCCCATTCATAAAATCCATAAGTAGTTTCTCCTGCACTGTCAGTCATAAGACCGTTTAGCTTAGAAGAGCTAGATGTTATCCCTGTTGCAACTGTTGTTACAACTGAAGGAGCATCTCCTGCTTCAAAGTCATTGTTGTCATTATCATTGTCATCGTTGTCAGTATTACCATTATCTGTATCGAAAGATTGTATAGACCCACAATCTTCATCTCCAGATGTGTCTTCTGCACAAGCTTGGAAATAATATGTTTCGTTGTCGTTTAGTCCTGTGATTGTTTCTGAGAAATTTTCTGTGTCGCCGTTGTTTATATCACAATCTACATTTTCTGTTTCGTCGAGGTCATCTTCATCAGTACCCCAATCAAACCAACATGTATCTACATCATGATCTCCTGCTTCAACTTCAGCATTTAATTCAGCAGAGTTTTCATCTACATTGTCCTCAGATAGAGTAGACACTGTTAGTGTGTCATTGTTTCCACCATCGTTGTTGTTTGGTATGTAGAAATCTTTTACAACTCCGTATGATGTACCCTCGTCATTTTGTGCAACCGCACGGAAGTAGTAAGTCTCACCTTCATCTAGTGAAGTAATAGATTTTGAGAAAGTAGTTGTGTCAGAGAGAGTTGAGGTAGATGTGTCGTTGTCTAGTGAACCTTCACTAGTTCCCCATTCGAACCAAACTGTCGCAGAACTGTCTCCTCCTAGGTCAACAAGGTCTCCGTTTAGAGTTGTTGAGTCAGCATCAACTGATGTTGCTTCGTCTGTTTCTACGTCTGGGTTTGAAAGGTCTGCACCTTCAACATCAACTGTATAGCTCACAACAAGTGAACCTTGGTGTGACCATCCTGTTCCGACAGTACCGACACTTCCTCCGTTTGCATCGAACATATCAAAATCGTCAAATGGTGGGTTCTCTGGCTCATCTGTTTGGTCTGGATACCACTTTGCTGAGTTTGCAACATATGTAAGTCGTCCATCATCTGGAAGATACACTGTTACTGTTTGTGAAACTGCGTTTGCGTTGTCTGCAACAACTGTACCTTTGATAGTTACAGAAGACGCTGTTTCAGATTGTCCTGAAGGAGTATCTAGTTTGAAACGTAGGTCGTCCGCAGAAGATGCGCCTGTAACATGGTAATAAATCGCTATTGCAATAACATCGCCATCAGATGCTGTTGTAGAATTCCCCCAGTCTCCACAGTCATCACAAGTACCCTCATCTGTTGAGTTACGAACTGTGACTGTTTCAAGATCTTGTGGATCTGTGTTTAGATTTGTCCAAGCAGCAGAAGATACTCCTGCTTGAGCAAAAGTTACAACTCCAAGTAGAATCGCAACGCCTAGTTTTTTGATAAGATTTTTCATAATTTTTTTGTTTATAGTGAATAAAAATTGACACATCTTGGTTCTCAAGATATGAATGAATAATAACATTTATTGGGTTTTTTGTCAATACCAGCTTACAGATTTCGACTTGTGGCCTGTATAGAGTTGGCTTGTGTACAATTCCCTTCTTTAAGCCCTCAACTCTCTTGTTTAGAGCTTAAAAAGAGGGTTCTGCATTCGCAAACGAATTTGCGCTTGCAGAACCTTTAGGTTTATGAAAAAAGTGTAGTTAATTTGTCCCGCCAGACTTATTCAACCAACTTTTTTCTTAGCCACTTTTGACTTAGATTGATTGGTTGCTTGTTTTTTGCCACCTTGTTGTTTTTGATGAATTGCACTCTTTGAACCGCCGTTATTTTTAGGTGCCTCGACTTTCGGAACATACTTGGGTTTATCACCTTTAGTAATGTTTTCCGCTACATCTTGACCCAAGAATACAGGCTTTTTGTCTCCTTCACTGCGCACTGTGTTGTTTTGACTGTAGTCTTGGTTTTCGCCAGTGTTGTTTTTTACGACTTTTCCTTTCAGGTCAGTCTTAACAACAGGCACAACCGCAACTGCATCATTGTTGTCAGTCACGTTTCCTTTCGGATTAGATTTGACAACCGGATCAACAGCAACAGATTCGCCAGAATTGCTTTTTACGGCAGTACCTTTCGAATCATTTTTAACAACGGGTGCCACCGCAACAGCTTCTCCGGTATTACTTTTTACAGTATTACCTTTTGAAACAGAAGGTTTTACAACAACAATGTTATCAGATATTCCATCCTCGCCTTTCAGGGTAGATTTTACACCTGACGCAGAAACTATGGCCACGGAGTTTTCTCCATTTTGTACTTCACCTTTTGGGTTCTGCACAACTACCAATATCTCATCAGCATCAACCATGGCAACATTTCCTTTCACGTCCCCCTTAACAGTACTTTGAACAGATCCCATTTGTGGCTTACCGTCCAAAACTTTTGTTTTAGTGTTTTGTGAAATTTGATCAGAAACGATTTCACGAGTATCGCTACCCATCGGAGGCTTAACGCCTTCTGTTGTGGTAGCAGTAGACCCATTTCTACCGTTTATTTCATCGTCGTCTGGAATGTTTGGCCCTTTAGGCCCATCATCGTCAGGAGGATCAGGTCCACCGTCGTCATCATCGTCATCACCTTCTTCTTCATCATTATCTTCTTCTACAACTACGGTAACGTTGATAACAACAGAAGTTCCTCCCGTTGTTCCAGTTGATGAGCAACTTTGTTGGTAGTTGCAACCTGATCCGTATCCGCCGTGGGAGTTCCCACAGTGAATCGGGCAAAGATAGCCCAGAAAACTACAAAGGAAACATCCAGGATAACAACTTTGTCCACCATAACTCCCATAAGAAGGTTGCTGGCTCCAATAATTACCACCTTCACTATATCCACCAGTAGAACCGGAAGGATAATTTGTGTTGTAGTTGTAATTGTTGTTTACAATATCCGGCATCGCTGCCGTAGTTGTACCAACTGGAACTTCAACCAGTTTTTCCTTATCAACATAGACTGTGTAAGGAATACTGTCCCGAACTGTATCTATTTTGGTAACTGTGTTAACCAATGGAACCTCTTCCAATTTCTGGAAGTATTCAACACCGTTATTACAGATAACTTTGTGCAAATACACACGATACGTTTCGGATGGATGATTGAAGGATCTTACATCCCAGTACCAGAACAAGTCGTCCTTGGTGAAACCTGGGTTGTTGTTGGTCGAAACCTTGTTGGTGCCAGATTTCCCAGCAATAAGCGGGTCATCTACACCTGGTTCCAAATTTCCTGTTTTAAGCTTAGGTAGGATTGAAGCTACATAATAGTCCTTGTCTACTGGAGCGAAACCCCAGTCGAGTTGTTCGTTGTAACGATTCAGTGTTTCCACTGCTTCGTCTAAAGCAACGTCCCGAGAGACATTTCCCTGCCATGTTTGTGTTCCGTCCAGTTGTCCCATGGACTGGGTTGGCGTCATTTGATATGTGCCAATGGCATTGGGGTCGTTTTTGGCGGTCTGACCCTTAGCGCCTGTTGTGAAAATGGAAGCTATCGCAACCAAAATCACGAGGTTGATTAACACTTTTTTCATAAGTTATAAATTTACATTTGTTACGTATGGTATCACAAAAGAGAACTTCTGTCAAGGAGGAAAAGTTGAGTTTTTTGACCAAGAAACCTGCGTAAAAATGTTTGTTTCTACCTCCCCTTTTTTTTATTTTTTCAATAAAACCCCGAGTCTCGCTAAAATAAAAAATAGTGAGCCTGCCTGCAGGCAGGAGCAACGACTCGAACTCCCCACCCGCACCGAACGGTACGTTCGATGCGGGTGGAAAAATTTTGGCAAAATTTATCCGTACTTTATTTTGGCGAGACAAAAAAATGGTGTTATTTTAAATCAAAAAACTCTTAGTTATGTTAAAATATCCCTATGCCAGTAAACGACGACGAGATACAACTAAAAAGGATCGATGATCTAAAAAAAAGAGAAGAAGAAGATCTCATAAGAGTGCTCGCGGATGCAAAATATAAAATCCCGTATATAAATCTTCATGACACAACTATCGATGGCTCTGCCCTTCATTTTGTAGAGGAAGCAACTGCAAGAAAAAGTGAGCTCGCACCTTTCAAAATACTTGGAAAAAATATTTATTTAGCTGTTTTTTCACCAGAACGCGAAGATGTAACGTCAATCGTAAAAGATCTAGAGCAAAAAGGCCTAACAGTATATTTGTATATGGCATCCCATGCATCACTCGAAAAAGCATGGCAAAGATACAGTGAAGTCTCCTTTTCCAAAGAAGTAAAAACAGGGAGTCTTGATATATCCTCAGAAACACTCGAAACCTTTGGTCAAAGAATCAATCACATTGGTGACATAAAAATACTTATTGACGAAGTGTCTAAAGACAAAGTTCACAAGATATCACTGCTTCTTGAGGTCATCCTCGCAGGAGCTATAGCAACTGGAGCATCAGACATACACATAGAACCAGAAGAGACCAATGTTCGTCTTAGATACAGACTAGACGGTGCACTAAACGATGTTTTGTTTTTTTCCTCAGACATATTCAAGTTACTTTCTTCGAGAGTAAAACTTCTTTCTGGACTAAAACTCACTCTCAAGTCTATCGCTCAAGACGGGAGATTTAGTATTTTCTTTAGTGGAACAGAGATCAATATACGTACCTCGGTCATCCCTGGCGCATACGGGGAGTCTATAGTTATGCGTCTCCTTGACCCAAGATCCATAAGAGTGAAGCTTGAAGAAATGGGAATTGATAAAAAACTTTTTGAGGTGATATCAAAGACAATACAAAAACCAAATGGACTCATCCTACTAACAGGACCAACTGGATCAGGAAAGACAACAACTTTATATGCATTTCTCCAAAGAATATACTCTGCTGATATAAAGATTATAACCATCGAAGACCCTATCGAATATCACCTACCAGGAATAACACAAACCCAAACTGATCCTTCAAAGGGATATACATTTCTCGAAGGGCTCCGTAGTTCACTTCGACAAGACCCAGATGTGATAATGGTCGGAGAAATCCGAGACTCTGAAACAGCAAAAATAGCAGTCGAGTCTGCTCTGACCGGACACTTGGTTTTCTCTACACTTCACACCAACAACGCCTCTGGTGTAATACCAAGGCTTATAGATCTCGGTGTCAGCCCAAAAACTATTCCGTCGTCACTTGCACTCTCTATAGCACAAAGACTCGTTAGAAAGATTTGTCCTGTTTGCAGAAAAATAAGAACAGAAAACATAGAGGCTGATATTTTGATAATGAAGAAAATAATAAGCGATGCAGTTGCTGAGGGAAAAGATCTATCAGATTACAAAGTAGGACCAGACACACCTATCACCTTGTATGAAAGTGTGGGATGTGAAAGCTGTAACAATACAGGATACAAAGGACGTATTGGAATATTTGAAGCAATCATCGCAAGTGATCCTGAGATCGAAAAAATAATTCCCGGAAGCCCTAGTGAAAGAGAGATAAAACAAATTGCAGACAAGCAAGGAATACTCGACATGAAGGAAGACGGGGTCCTAAAAATAATCGCTGGCCTCACAACAATAGAAGAAGTACGGAGTGTTGTAGATCTGGACGAAGACTAGAAACGACAAGACAAGACTTGACATTACAAAAGCAATCTGCTATAATAGAAATAATTCGTTAGGGGTAGTCAGATATCCACAGTATTTTGTGCTTATCCACAGACTATCCACAAAGAAACACTTTTATGTATTTGGCAAGGCTTGTCCCCCAATATATACTGTGTTGGTACTTTGAAGAGGTCACTAATCTCTAAGCAATCGGGCCACGCCTCTATATTTTCAAAAAGGACGTTTTGGTTACTCTCACGAGTCCTACTGGGGCCATCCTTTGCGACTGTATTACTTGAAAGACTTAAGTTTTCCAAGGATTGTTTAGAGATTAATGATTTTTTCACTCATAAAAAAACACATATAATTATATGTGTTTTTTTATGCACTGATGGCTGTGTTACAATTGACCTATGAGTGAAAATGGACACCTAGACAATATCCTCCGACCTGAAAAGTGGGAAGACTACATAGGACAAGAACAGATAAAGGAAAACTTAAAAATCCTTCTCCAGGCTGCAAAAGAGCGTGATCACCCAGCTGAGCACATACTTTTCTATGGCCCACCAGGACTTGGCAAAACAACCCTTGCTCATCTCATTGCAAAAGAGACAGGAAGAAATATCAAGACAACATCTGGCCCAGCCATCGAGAAAGTTGGAGATCTAGCGTCCATACTTACAAACCTATCGTCTGGAGATATTTTGTTTATTGATGAGATACACAGACTAAACAAGATGATCGAAGAAGTGCTGTATCCTGCAATGGAAAGCGGGGTTTTAGATATTATTATAGGAAAGGGTCCTTCGGCCAGATCTATCCAACTAGAACTTCCCTCTTTTACTCTTATAGGCGCAACAACAAGAGTCGCTCTCCTTTCTGCCCCTCTTCGTTCTCGTTTTTCTGGAGGAACCTTCCGCCTAGAATTTTATAATGAAAAAGAAATAGTAAAAATAATAGAACGTTCTTCAAAAATACTCGGAGTCGAGATAGACCCTGACGCACTCGAAGAAATAGCAAAAAGAAGTAGGTTTACGCCGAGAACAGCAAACTACTTTTTGAAAAGATGCCGCGACTATGCTCAGGTACACAAAAAAAGTTTGGATAAAAAAACAATATTCCTTGCACTTTCACTTCTTGGGATAGACGAGCTCGGGCTATCTGAACTAGATAGAAATGTTTTGAGTTCTATTATAGAGAAGTTCGGAGGTGGTCCTGTCGGGCTCGGAACAATATCTGCGTCACTTAGTGAAGAGGAAGCAACAATAGAAGATGTGGTTGAGCCCTATCTTCTCCAAAGAGGTCTTATAGAAAGAACACAGAGAGGAAGAACTGCAACAAAAAAAGCGTATGAACACCTCGGTTTTGACTTTATTGAACCAAAAGAAACAAAGTCTTTCGAAAACTAAAAAATGTTAAACAGTGAAAAAATATTGGTACTTGGTATCGACCCTGGATACGATAGACTAGGACTCGCAATCGTAAAAAAGGAAACTTCAAAAAAAGAGGAGTTGGTTTTTTCAGAATGTTTTACCACGGACAAAAAATTACCCCACAATGAGCGTCTTACTCTCGTCAGGAACGAACTCTTAAAAATACTAGAAGAACACTCCCCAAACGAGGCAAGCATTGAGGCACTTTTTTTTAGTAACAACAAGAAAACTGCAGGAAAAGTATCTGAAGTTAGGGGGGTTATCCTCGAAACCCTGTCTTCTTTTGGTATTGAAACAACCGAATACTCTCCTACAACCATAAAACTGGCGGTTACTGGGAACGGCAGAGCAACAAAAGAAAATATAATAAAAATGGTTCCCTTGATCTTATCCGGAGCACGAAACATAAAGTCGGATGATGAAATGGATGCAGTTGCCGCCGCAATAACCCACTTATCTTCCAGAAAAAACCTTATCCACAACAAATAGAGGGCAAGGGTGTTGCATTGTTTTTATCTTTTTGTTACAAATGTCAGATAATTATTAGTAA
>DALYDA010000008.1:18302-27654 GCA_031973435.1 Minisyncoccota bacterium | reverse complement strand
AGCCACTTTCTCAACTTCCTTGTTGGAGAGCTTTAATCCTGCGAGACGAGTGGATGCGCCGGTAGAAGCTATAAGGGTTGCGCGACGGAGTTCCGTAAGGCGCTCTGGCGAGATACCAATATTCTTTTTTGTGCGGTTAGATTTATTCATAAGTTTATTTACTGTAATCCTCTATGTATGAAGGATTGCCTCGTTCTTTCAATCCAGCATTAAAGTTTCGCAGAATTTGTGCATTTCTGGACGACTCCGCTTTTGCAATAAGTTCTTCGGAAATTTCCAACTTTCGTCCGATTGATCTATCCGTGCACTTTCAAGTGATTTTTTAAAGTGTCCAATGGCTTCGGTTGGATTGTTTGAGGCAACTCTTTGACCAACATGAAATTCTGTAAAGCTTAGAAAATTATGATACCCCTCCTGTGCTTCAGGATGTTGAGCTACGTATTCAACAATTTGCGAGTCGCGTAAAAACGCCAAATTTTCATCTGAAGCATCTCGTGATGGAGTTGATTGATCCCACTCCATGAGTTTATCCCTCACTTCCTCAAGAGAAATTGACCCATTGAACAAGCCTTCTTTCAAAGACTCGTATTTATTCTTTACACCTTCGTTGTTTGTGGGAAATTCCTTCATAGTTCGAATCCCTTTAGGGTTCACTCATTTTATCACTTTCCGGTTTTGAAATGTAGAGCAAAATAAGGGAATTTTGGCGCTCTATTCCAAAACTACTGGCGGAGACGGAGAGATTCGAACTCTCGGGGCTTTTAACGGCCCGCCTCCTTAGCAAGGAGGTACCTTAAACCACTCAGACACGTCTCCAGTATTTATCTTAAATTCTATTTAAAAACCTTTATTACCCGGAAACTTTAGCATAAAAACCATGAAACTTCTACTAAATCCGTGCTAGTATATTAGTATAAATTTTAGGCACTCACATGTGTCATTTATTGATTTCTTTCAATGATCACCGAAGACCCACCAGTAGTAAAAAAAGATGACAATCTTGAAACAGTAGAAGTTTCTATCTTGGAGTGGAAAAACAAAGTGGATACTTTTTTGGGGTCTTTAGACGTTTCGCCATCTGAAAGAAAAAAAATAAGGGAATACGTAGAGAGATTAAAAGAGCCAAATACATCACCTATTAATATTATAGATGAGGGTAGAACTGATATAAATGTTGAAATACTAAAAAGTGATTTTGTGCGAGAACTCGCAAAGGAAGTTTTTTATAAAAGTATTGTAAAAAAAGACGGTTTGGGTTCAGGAACATGGACAGACTATATGGAATATTTTGGGATTGAGGAAAGTTTTTTTGCCCAAAAGGATTTTGATGAATTTAGAAAAAAAAATTGGATAAATGCCATAACTCGCGGTGAGCAGTTTTCAAATAAATATCAGATTGCGTGGAGTGAGGCAGCAAACGAAGAATCAAAGAAAAAAATACAAAAGGAAATAGATTTAACTTATGGAGATTTTGATGTCCTAGGACTTACTCCAAAATTACCAGAGGTCAGAAAGGCAGCACTTTCTGGAATTCAGCAAAATCTAACTAAGGATTTCCAAAACACCAAGGAGCAAAGAGAGAATAGGATATCTGGATACAAAGAATTTTACGAAATATCCGAAGAGGATATCGACGACTCTCTAGTGTTGAGCGCAAAACAAAATTTAACTACCATTGGCAGGGAGGCACTTTTTGATCTTGAAGAAATAAAGGAACTAACAAAAAATCATCCAAAATTTGAGAACTATATAAAATCAGATGAAGTTAAGCTGGTAGTAAAAGAAAAGATAATCGAAAGTCAGTCATACACAGATTACCCCAAGGACATGTCTGACGTTATGACTTTTTATTCCATTGATAAGTCTGAAATAAAAGAAGATGAGATAGACCAAAAAAGAAGGTCAAGGGTGATGAAGTCACTCCAAAAGGATTTCCAGAATGACACAGATAAACAGCATATATTTTTCCATTTAGTGTCAGCACAAAAATCTCTTACAAAAGAAGACTGGGAAAAACTCTTCGAAAAAATTGGGAACAATGAAAAACTTCCATACGTACTTGGGAGGGGGTTGGACAGTGATTGGGAATTTGAAAAAAACCTGAAGTTTATCAAGAGTGTCTGTACCTCAGAGCAAGTAAGACAGGGTGCAATTGCCTCTATCGGGTATAGATATCAACAAAACACATCATTAAAACGAGAGCAAGTAGATCCTCTTGCTAAAAGATTGGGATTGACTAATGAGGATGTTGCCGAGGGACTTGCTCTAGGTGTTTTGGCTGAAATAAATAGAATAAATCAACACAACATAACTCACATCAAAAAAGAGTTTGAGATAAAAGAAATGCCAGATTCTCCAATGATACAGCAGAAACTCAAAGAAGTATCACTTAATAATATAGAACGGGGGGACATGAGCATCCTAGATCTCATAGATAGTACTTTTAATGTAAATTGGGAGGTTTCTGACAAGACAGCACGCAAGGAGGCCGTAAAGGAAGCTCTGACAAGTGGTTATGTTATAAGAAATTTTTACAGTGTAGAGCGAATGAGGGATTTTATAAATAAATATTATCCTGAAACTCACAAACTAGAAATAGTCACAGATAAAGATGTTATCAAGTCTATAGAGGGTATTCTTGTCCAGCTACCATTCAATCATGATTATCAACATGAAGACAAAAATCATGTTGATGAAATGTGTCAATATTTTGGATTATCAAAACAAAAAATCCTCGCCACTATAGAAAAAAGGATAGAGAACGGAGATTTCATAAGTACCGACAAGCAAAAATATAATTTTAAGAAACTTTTTCCTGAAATAAACCTACAAAAGGCAAATGCTCGATGTCTAGAAAATCATGGGACGGAGATAGTTGAGGGTGATCTTGAAAATAAAGCTTGGAGTGAACTTAGAAGTGTACAAAAGATAGCGGACGAGGAACTCCAGGAAAAAATATCTAAATTTGCCAACAACCAGATCGGTATATTGGTGGATACTGGAAGTTCTCCAAATAAAGTGTCTTATGCAATAGACTTCCTTTTAAATAACAGGGAGTTGCTCGGCAAAATCTCGGCCGAAAATGGTGAATTTGAAAGAATAAAAAATATTCTTATCCAAATTCCTGAAAAACAAATGACAGAATCTATGTGGCCATTTTTCTACGACAGATTGAAAGGTATTACTGATGAGCAATTTGAAAATAGGGTAAATCTTGTAAAAAAAATGGTTCCACATCTTGAGTTTGTAGGTTTCGGGAAAAAGTCTGACGAACAAAAGATAGATCAGATGTTTTCATATACAGAGGAACAGCAAAAAGAGTTTTTTGAGATTTTGGAAATGACCTCCATGTCCATAGCAGATGGCTTCAATGATAAAAACTGGGGACCAGCAGTGATGGCGTATATAAATGCAGTCGAAGAAGCAAATTGGATACCCTATAAAAATAGTAAACAAGAGTTGGTAGATCTTTTTGCAAGTTCATACAAAGATGTGGCATTGGGTGGCATGCAAAAAGAATGGAAAGAGTATCTAAAAGACAAGAGGGATGTTTTACCACCAAATATTTCTTTTATAAGTAATTTTATCGAACACACTGGTGGAGCAGGAACACTAAAGCATGTAGAAGCACTAGGAAATCTAATTTATAAAGTAGAGACTTTTGTTGGTGATCCAAAAACAGTATTACGAACTACGAATGAAGTCAAAAAAATATTTGATAAACAAGAAAAGAAATTTGAAAGTGAAAAGGTTTCTCAAGATGACCGTAGTGAATTTTATAACCTTTCCGCAGATATTATCGAGGCAGCGCCAAGTCTTTTTAGTGCTTTTTCTCCTGTTTTTGAGCAATTGTCGAACAAGGAGTTTAAGTCTTTTACAAAAGATATATTTCCTTTCTACCAAGCAGAATTGATTGTCGTGCAGGAAATAGAAAATGATAAAACAACATACAAACCAAAAACTTTGGTAGAAATACGGAAGGCGCTAAAAGACATGGCTGTAAAAATAAAAGAAAATCCAGACGAAAAACAAAAAGTGTTTGAAGAGGAAAAAATCCGTTTGATGGAAAGCGTAAAGAAAGGATTTAAGGAGCGGTTTGGTCTTATCAAATTGCCAGAAGAATTCAACAAAGAACAATTTCGCTCAATACAAAACGCGATTAGATACATGGGGAATGTAAATGAACGGGACCAAGAAAAAGAGGCCCTTATTTCTCTATACCTAGGGCTCGAACTAAATGGAAAGTGGGACGAGTTCAGACAAGGAGAAAATATTCATGCAGAAGAATATCTGTCTGAAAAGCAATTCAAGTCAGTGGAACCACTTCTGAAAGAAAAAGAAGATGGTTATGGTCTTTTGTCGGAAATAGTCGGAGTAACTAAGGATAAAATGCCCGAATTTCAAAAGATACTCCAAGACGATGTGATAAGTAATATGGTTGGAAATATCCAAACTGTTGATATGAAACTTGGGAATATAAAAAGAAACATAGAAGAACTTACAGATCTAGATACATACCAGAGCAAACAGGAAAAAGACACAATGACACTTCTACTTGATGAGAAGAGAAAAACAGAAGGGGATGTAGTGGTAAAAGACGGTAAGTCCATCGGTGCAGTATTGGCAAAAACATACAGCGAAGCATCGGGCAAAAAAGTAGAAATGTCAGAATCTGAAAAGGCACTACAGTCTAGAATAGCTCAGATTTTCGGGGTTACTTCATGGAACACAAATGAGGTAAAGCGAATACAGGACACTATAGCGCCACTTGGTTTGATAATAAACATGATAAGTAAGATGGAAGAAGAAAATGTAGAAAAAAATATCGATGAATTGCAAAGTAGATTGGTGCCCAACGATAAAATAATCGAAATATTTAACCGAATCGGTGAAGAATTCAAAATGGAGTCTGGAGCGATTGCTTTGTCAAAGGATATAAATTATCTTGAAAGTATAATCGTAAAGGACGAAAAAAAGTTGACGATAGAAGACACTATGGAAGTTCGAGCATATCTAGATGGAATAAAAGAAAAAATGAAGGAACTTGAAGGAACACTTGATAAAATAAAACAATATTTCGATAAAATGAAGAAAGGGTCACATCTAGATAATTACCCTTTACTAAAGGACAGGTTCAACGACATAGAGAAAATCGTCAATTCAAAAGACGAAGACACAATGATAGTAAGTCATATGACAAAGGATCTAAATTTGATTATTGAAAACATGCGACAATGTCTGGGATGTATGAGAAAAGAAGCAAATAATGATACAAATTTAGCATTTGCTGACTACAACAAATTTTTCATGTTTAACCAAGCAGGGAAAGATAAAGGAAGTGTTTCCGACGAGATAGTGTTTTTTGCACCTATAAGCAGTTCTGAAAATAAAAAAGAAATGTCTTTTGTAATGGATCAGATATACGGATCAAAATCTTCTGATATTCTAATTAGTAATATTATAACTATATTTAAAAAATATAGTTTACTAAAAAAGCAGTCTCCTGAAGCAAAAATATCAATCACAGTAACAAAATCGGCTATGGCAAGTGTAGGTTTGAATGAATCAATACTTAAAAAACGTTTAGAGAATTTGATAGAAAATACAAGTTTTGTAGAAATAGAAAATTTGATAGTAGATATACCAAAGTCATCATTTAGTGATAACTATGTAGAGTTTGGTGGTATCGGTGCCCGCCAGCATGGAGAGAGACTTGTTTCTGGGGTCGTCATAAAATAAGTATCCTAAACTAATGCGCGACGACTAGCGCGATGACTTTTCGGGCGCCGGATTTCTTGAGAACTCTTTTTGCTTCCTCTATAGTTGCACCTGTTGTGACTATGTCGTCGACGAGAACAATATTTTTTCCTTTTACAGAGAAACCACTTTTTAGTTCCATAGAATTTTTTACATTTAGAAGTCTCTTCGCTCTGTTTTTTATTAGTGCCTGGCGAACCGTATCTTTATTTTTGTATAGACAGTCATAAACTTCGATGTTTGTTCTGTTTGAGATTGCATGAGCGAGAGTGAGAGTATGATTCTTGCCTCGAGCTTTCAATCTTTTCTTCGACATAGGGAGGGGAACTAGCGAAGTAGTATTTGCACCATCATATATGAGTAGGTCCTCAAGCTCACCAAGGATAGTGTCCGAAAGTATTCCTGCTAGGTCTTCGGCGATGTTTGACTTACCTTTGTATTTTAGATTCCAGATGATCTTTCTCATAACTGGATCTCTGTATGCAAATACGGCCAGTGTTTCACCCGGGAGTCTTTCCGCTCGTTTGATCTTCGAAATACAGTCTTGGCAAATAGAAAAACCCTCTTTTTTGCAGGAGATGCAACGTCTAGGGAATAGGGTGTCCAATATGTATGTATAGAAAGAATTCATAAACACATATATACTATATATGTTACAATCGTATCATATATATAGTATGAATAATCCGTTCACAAAACTCCTGACACTCTCGAAGACGGTTTTTAGCCGTGATACAGACGCAAGTGTGGTTGGGATAGACATAGGCGCATCTTCTATTAAAGTAGTTCAGATAAAGAAAAAGAAAGGAAAGGCGATACTCGAAACTTATGGAACACTTTCGCTTGGTCCATACGCAAATACAGATGTTGGCAGACTTACAAACTTAGACACAAAGACACTTTCTGTTGCACTCGCTGATCTGATGAAAGAGTCAGGTGTTTCGTCGACAAAAGTTGCGGTGTCTATCCCATCTGCTTCTTCACTTATCTTTATCCTTGAACTACCTATAGGACTTGATGAGAAACAACTTCCTTCTATTGTTGCGACTGAAGCTAGAAAGTATATTCCAGTTTCAATAAGTGAAGTATCTCTCGACTGGTGGCCAATTCCACAAAGAGAAGCGGAACTTGGTGATTCACAAGATGGAACTACACCTCCACAAAAAATGGAAATACTTGTCGCTGCTATACACAACGAAACTATCTCAAAGTACAAAGAGATCGCAGTCGCTACAAGTCTCACTCCACAATTTTTTGAGATAGAAGTATTTGGGAGCGTAAGGTCTACTTTTGCACATGACCTATCTGCAACTCTCCTTATAGACATGGGTGCGATGAAAACAAAGCTCTCTATTGTAGAGTTCGGAATAGTAAAACGTTTTCATATAGTAAACAGAGGTTCATACGATATCACAAACTCTATATCTTCTTCGATGAGTATCCCTTTTTCAAAAGCAGAAGACATGAAGCGTGATATCGGACTACTCGGTATCGGGGAAGAGAAGACTGTTTCTGACATCGCGAGACTATCTATAGACTATATATTCTCTGAAACAAACACAGTTATCGTTTCATACGAGAGGAAATACAATCGTCCGATTTCAAAGATAATCTTGGTTGGAGGAGGGGCGCTCATAAAAGGACTTGCTGACTATTCAAAAACTATATTCAGGTCAGAAATAATCTTGGGCAATTCTTTTTCAAAAGTTGAAGCACCAGCATTTTTGGTCCCAGTTTTGGATGAGGCAGGTCCGGAGTTTTCAGTTTCTTTGGGGTTAGCCCTTCGAGCACTAGGAGAATAATCACTGTTGTGGATTATTCACATTCTAGGTATTACAAAAATAATCTATATACGTGCTATAATTTCAATTAGTAAAAGGAGATATTCTAAAAATCATGCCACCAATTGAAAAAGATTTTCAAACTTCGTTCATTCCTAAAAAACCTTTAGCACAGGACCGTGTTTCTCGTGAGAAACCGATATCTATACTAAACGTTATCGCTACTATTATATTTTTCGCATCACTGTCGGTCGGAGTTGTGTTTTACTTCTACAAACTATCTCTAGCAGACAGTATACAAAAAATGGCAAATGATCTTGAGCGAGCACAAGCTGCATTTGAGCCGACACTTATATATGAACTAGAAACACTGGACCGCAGAATCACAGCGTCACAAGAGATATTGGATAGACACATTTCTGTTACACCTATAATGACTGGTCTTTCGGCTATAACACTAAAATCAGTTCAGTTTACAGATTTTGACTTTGGTGTGGGGACAGATAACAAAAACATCATAGAGGTTACATTGAAAGGAAAGGCAAAGAGTTATACCGCTATCGCACTACAAGCTGAAGAATTGAAGAAGCAACCTGCATTTATCGATCCTATTTTTTCAAACCTTTCATTGGATACAAAAGGGAATGTTGTTTTCGATCTAAACTTCGAAGTAGATCCTGCCTTCGTTTCTTATGACATAGACAGTGAAAGCACGACAACTACAAGTACAGTAACTTCGGGCATAACACAATAAATATATGAGATTCCTTATCCCTTCCATCCTAATAATCCTTTCTGTCATATCTTTTGTGGTGTTTACTGATCCAACATATAAAGATATAAAAGAACTCAAAGCAGAAGCATCTTCTTACAATCTTGCTTTGGATAACGCTCGGTCACTTCAAGAGACTCGAGATGAGTTAGCGATGAAGTACAACAGTTTTGATCCAGACGATATAGATAGAGTAGAGAAACTGCTTCCAGACAATGTAGACAATATCCGTCTTATTATCGAAATAGAGAAGATTGCCGCAAAATACGGAATGATACTAAAGCAAGTGAAGTATGACACTTTCGATGCTGATGATGAGTCAACTGGATCTCTAAAAACTGAGACAAAATCAAATGCGCTCATGTCAAACAAAGAGTACGGAGAGTTTGAGCTTCAGTTTTCTACAGAAGGAGATTATACAAAGTTTCTATCATTCTTGCGTGATATAGAACAGAGCCTAAGAGTAGTAGATATCACAGATGTAGGATTCTCTTCACTTTCTGATGTCACCACAACAGGACTTTCTTCTGGAAGCTATAAGTATGACTTTACAGTTAAAACATATTGGTTAAAGAGATAAATATATGATTAAAAAAGTATTGATACTAGTTGGAATAATAGTTTTGATAATAGTTCTTGTAACTATCTTTTCAGGTAAGAATGATAAACAAACTGGCTCACTCATATCTTCTTCTGGAGACGTAGTGTCGCCTGTAACAGGGGAGGATGACATAGGAGAAGAGTTCCTTGTAACACTTCTAAATCTTCGAACTATACAACTAGACGAAACACTTTTCTCTGATCAGAAATTTAGAAGTCTAGAAGATTTCACGATCACACTCATACCTGAGGGCAACGTCGGTAGATCAAATCCTTTTGCTCCTATCGGAACTGATGTGGATGCAACTACAACAGGCACTGCTACTTCTAGTACTTCTTTCACCACACCAACACCTAACACACAGACACCAGTCCCACCTCCATCTGGTACTGTAAACTAAATATATGAATATTCTCGAAGACCTTGTCAAACGCGACATTC
>DALYDA010000008.1:1883-18292 GCA_031973435.1 Minisyncoccota bacterium | reverse complement strand
AATGAGAATCGCAAATGAAAAGTTCGGCGGAGATGTTGACCAGGCTCTGTCTTCTTTTGGTGTGGATGAGGGAGTTGTCGCAGATGTAAAGAGTGAGATTTTCGGAATACCAAGAAAAGAAGTAAATCCAAAAAGTGTCTCACCTGACCTCACAAAATACATTTCTGAAGATTCAGTCAGTCATTATCGAGTTATCCCTATCGGAATAAAAGACAATATCCTAGAAGTGGGTATCGTAGACCCTTCCAACATGGAGGCGATGGATGCTCTTCAGTTCATCTCAACTAAGATGAATATTCCTTTCCGGATGTTTATCATAACACCAGGAGCATTTTTGAAACTTCAAGAACAATACAAAGGTCTTGCGGGAGAGGTGGACACAGCACTTTCAGAACTCGACACAGAAATAAAAGACACAGACACATCTGACGTGATAGTCGACAAAGGCAAAAAAGAACTCAAACTTGAAGAAGAAGAAAAGATAGTTGAGGACGCTCCGATAATAAAAATCGTTGCTGTTATCATCAAGCATGCTGTAGAGGGAAGTGCGTCTGACATTCACATAGAAAATACAGGAGAAAAAGTTTCTGTTCGTTTCCGTGTGGACGGTATTTTGCACACTTCACTTACTTTGCCACTAAACGTATACGCTGGAGTGGTTGCTCGTATAAAGATACTTTCAAAACTTAGATTGGATGAAAAGAGAAAGCCACAAGACGGAAGTTTCTCTACAAAAATAGAAGGAAGAAAGATCGATTTTCGTGTCTCTACTTTCCCGACTTCAAATGGTGAGAAAGTCGTTATGCGTATTCTCGACTCAGAAAGAGGTGTTCCAAAACTTGAAGAACTAGGGCTTTCAGATCGCAATTTAAAAATGTTGAAATCTGCTCTCGCAAAACCTTATGGGCTAATACTCATAACAGGTCCAACAGGTTCCGGTAAAACTACAACTATGTACTCTATGCTAAACGAACTCGATAGAGAAAGGTCAAACGTAGTTTCTCTCGAAGACCCAGTAGAATATCGCATAGATGGAGTCAGTCAATCGCAGGTTATGCCAGAGATTGGCTACACTTTTGCCGCAGGACTTCGTTCTATACTACGACAAGACCCAGATATCATATTCGTTGGAGAGATCCGAGACAAAGAGACAGCGCAACTTGCGATACAGGCTGCTCTTACTGGTCACTTGGTACTTTCGACGCTCCACACAAACTCTGCAGTTGGTGTTGTTCCGAGACTCGTAGATATGGGAATAGATCCATACCTCATTGCCCCAACACTCATACTTTCTATTGCACAACGTCTCGCTAGAAAGATTTGCCCGGGTGGAGCTAAGCAGATACCAATAGACGAAGGAATGAAAACCATGTTTGAAAAACAATTCTCAGATCTTCCTGAAGAAAAGAAAAAAGAACTTCCTTTGAAAGAATTTGTGCATGAGGCTATTCCGACTTCTGAATGTCCGTCTGGTATAAGAGGCAGACTTGCTGTATTTGAGATGTTTGAAGTAGATAAAGAGATGGAAAATATTATTTTGAAAAACCCAGTAGAGCCAGAAATATACAAAGTTGCTCGAAAGCAAGGCATGTTGTCGATGTATGAAGATGCAATAATGAAAAGTGCAGAAGGAAAGATCCCATATCAAGAGATGTACAATTTCGCATCCAATATTTCCTAGAAATCACAATATATTGATATAATAAACTTATGGATCAAGAAACAAAAAAATTTAAACTACTACTAGTAGACGACGATAACTTCCTCCTAGACATGTACGCAATGAAGTTCAAAAATACAGATTTTGTCCTAGAAACTGCTCTCGGTCCAGAACAAGCGATAAAGAAACTTTCTGAAGGTTTTTCGCCTGACTTTATCGCACTTGATGTAGTTATGCCAGTTATGGATGGATTCGAACTTATCGAAAAGATAAAGAATGACAATCTTGCTCCAAATGCAAAATTCATCGTGCTTTCCAACCAAGGACAGGAGAGTGACATATCAAAAGGCAAGGCACTGGGTGTTTCTGACTACATCATAAAGGCAAATCTGACTCCGTCCGAAGTGGTAGCTCATATTTCAAAACTTGCTGGAATATAATTCGAAGATGGTTGTTTTGCGTGCTATACTTTATGTATAAAATTCTTATTTAGAAAATAACTTTTACAAAATGGATTACAAAAAAGAAACAGAAGAGCTCATTGAGCTCGTAATACAAGAAAATGGTTCTGATCTACACCTTACTGTAGGCAGATTTCCTACTATACGAGTTTCTGGGCAGATGATACAGCTCGTAAACAAAAAGACTCTAGATCGAGAAGATCTCAAAGCTTTTGCTGAAGTTTTGATGGGTAAAGATAGATATACAGACTTCTTAACAAAACAAGAGATGGATTTCTCGTACGAGCACAAGGGTAACACTGCACGACTTCGAGGTAATGCATTTTTTCAGAAGGGTTCTATTGGTATAGCACTCCGTTTGATACCAAAGGTGAAGACAATAGAAGAATTGAAACTTCCTGTGATAATAGAAGACTACGCGAGAAAGAAACAAGGTTTCTTCTTGGTGGTAGGACCAGTTGGGCAAGGTAAATCTACAACACTTGCTTCTATGATAAACCTGATAAACAACGAAAGAAGTGAACACATCGTTACTATCGAGGATCCTATAGAGTATGTATTCGAATCCAACCGTTCAACTATAGACCAAAGAGAAGTTGGTATAGACACAAAAGGTTTCGACACTGCACTCAAATCTGTTTTCCGTGAAGATGTAAACGTTATAATGATCGGTGAGATGAGAACATACGAAACTATGTCTGCTGCTGTTACTGCGGCTGAGACTGGTCACTTGGTACTTTCAACGCTCCACACTAACAATGCTTCCCAAACAATAGACCGTATCATCGACTCGTTCCCACCAGCACAACAAGACCAGATAAGAACTCAACTCTCATCTTCTCTTCTAGGTATTTTCTCACAAAGACTTATCCCTAGAGTAACAGGCGGTATGATCCCAGCATACGAATTTTTGATAAACAACAACGCAGTTGCGAACTTGATACGAGAGAAAAGAACACACGAGATAGATGTTGTTATCGAAACAGGATACGGGGAAGGGATGGTAGATATGAACAGATGTTTGCTCGACTTGGTTCGACGCGGAGAGATCACTATGGAGAACGCATACCTTTATTCGACAAATCCAAAAGCTCTAGAGCAATTGATGTAATATGAATTTTAAATATAAAGCCATAGACCAAACAGGTGCAAGCAAAGAAGGAGTTGTTGAGGCAGTCAACAAAGATCTTGCTATTGCCGCACTTCAACGAAGAGCTCTTATCGTCTCTTCTATAAAAGGTGAAGATGAAAAAACACTTTTGCAAACTAGTATCTACGACCATGTTCCTTCGAAAGATATCGTGGTCATGTCGAGACAAATCGCGACACTTTTCGAAGCACAGGTTTCTGCACTAAAGGCTTTCAATCTTCTTGCAAGTACAACTAGAAATGCGCTTCTCCGCAAGACTCTAAATCAGATCACAGACGACTTGCAGGCTGGGTACTCCATCTCTGGAGCACTTGCGAAACATCCAACTATATTTTCAAACTTCTATGTAAACATGGTAAAGGCTGGTGAGGAGTCTGGAAAATTGATAGATACATTTACATACCTTGCCGACTATCTCGAAAGACAATACGCACTTTCTACAAAGACAAGAAACGCACTCATCTATCCAGCATTTGTTATATTCACTTTTATCGTTGTGATGGTACTCATGTTCGTTGTTGTTGTTCCGAAACTTTCACAGATCATCATAGAGAGTGGTCAGGATATCCCGCTCTACACAAAGATAGTTATCGCCGCGTCTGACTTCTTCGTAAACTACGGAATATATCTTCTGGTTCTCGTTGTTGTTGGGGTCTTGTGGTTGGTTAGACTTTCTCATACACAAAGTGGAAAAAGATACCTCGACAATGTGAAGCTTTCTGTCCCACTCCTAGGTCCACTATTCCAAAAACTGTATTTGGCTCGTATCGCAGACAACCTAGAGACTATGCTCTCTTCTGGCATCCCAATAGTTCGAGCGATAGAAGTAACAGGAGAAGTGGTAGGAAACAGAGTTTATGAAAACATAATGAAAAATACTGTTGAGTCAGTAAAGGCTGGAGGTACTCTGTCGTCTTCATTTGAAAAAGAACCATATATTTCTCCGATAATGACTCAGATGGTAAAGGTGGGAGAAGAGACAGGTTCAATAGGCGCAATACTTAAAACTATGGCACGGTTCTACAAAAGAGAAGTAGACGACGCAGTAGACACTCTAGTTGGACTCATCGAACCTATCATGATCGTGGTACTCGGTCTCGGTGTTGGTATTCTCCTTACTTCAGTTCTCGTTCCGATTTACAACATCGCAGGAGGTATTGCGTAGAAATTTTATGAAAATAAGAAAAAGATTTTTGGTTCTACTCTTGGGTGCAATAACTATTTTTGTCACTTATCATTTTTATCCTATATATCAGGCATGGCAAGACGATTCCGTAAATACAGAAACAGAACTTCAAACTGAAAGCCGAAGTGAAGAGATCCAAGTTACAAGCAAAGATTTGTTGTTTGGGTATTCAATAAAAGGGGACAAGGTTTATTACAAAGAGGTAGAAATGGTTGGAGCAGATGCATCAACATTTGAAATAGTAAATGATTTGGCATACGAAGTTGCCCCAGCGATAGATCATAATTTTTACTATGAAAAAGGCAAAGTGGTGGCAGAGGTCGACAACGGTTATTTCAAAAAGTATAACAATCAATATTTTAAACGTGGGTCAGAAGTATATGGATACTACGACTGGGACATGGGAGTATATGTTGGACCAATTGTTGGAGCAGATCCTGATACTTTTGTGCCTATCAACGAATTATACTCAAAAGACAAAAATAGTGTTTTTTACCTTCAAAACAAAATAGATGGTGCTGATCCTGCAACCTTTGTAGTAATGGAACCTCCGTTTACAAAGGATGGAGTGTATGTGTACAGGGAAGGGAAAATTATCATAGGTGTAGATGCAAGTACTTTTTCAGTTATCAAATCCAATAATAATAATACCTGGTATAACCATGGAAAGGATTATCTCGGTGTATACTATGAGTCAAAACTACCAAATGCTGATCCAAATAGTTTTTATATAAAAACATTCAAAGTTAGTTTAAACTACAATATCGAATTTGGAGCAGATACAGATGGACTTTATAACTACGGGACTCTCCTTACTGGAATCGATCCAAATACTGCAATTCTTGAGAATCAGGGTGGGATAATCGGAGATAGTGATACAAAATGGTACAGAAAAAGAGGGGATTGTTATGAAAGACCAGATGTTTATATTCCAGAAAGTGAAATTCCTGTATCTGAAAGATCTGCATGGGTTGGTGGGGGTTGCTAATTGATTTTTCAGTCTTATCTTTATCCACAGAGGGGATTTTGCACTTGAAAAACTCCACTATGGTATAATATCTCTATTACAAAGTTTATTAGGTCGCGTTCCCACATAGGTGGGGGCAAATAATTAAAGAGAAATTTGAAAGAAAATAATATGAAGAATTTTTATAAAAAAGGTTTCACACTTATAGAACTGTTGGTTGTTATTGCAATCATCGGTATCCTAGCATCAGTTGTTCTAGCTTCACTAAACACAGCACGTGCAAAGGGAGCTGACGCAGCTATCAAAGCTAACCTAGCAAACATGAGAGCACAAGCAGAACTTGAGTACGATACAAACGGAGATTACGATACAGTTTGTGCTGCAAACGGTGCAACACAAAACGCAACAATAGCTTCAGCTATGTCTGCTGTACAAACAGCTTCAGGAGTTGCAGGAGTTTGTGGTAAGCCAGCTACAGGTGCAGCATCAGCATGGGCAGCATCAGGCCAACTTAAACAAACAGATGTATTTGGAACAGGCTCAGGTACTGATCATTGGTGTGTTGACTCAGCAGGAGCTTCAAAGGTTATAACAGATGCAATATCTGCTACAACAGTTGTTTGTCCATAATTTTTAACTTAAAACAAAGAAAACCCCGAAAGGGGTTTTCTTTGTTTTTATGGTATATAAACTTTTTAAATTTATAAATACTCAAGTTTCTGTATTGAAAGTTTATAATGCCCTCCAATTGTTAACTTTCAGAATAAAATAGTTCATAATATATACAAATTATTTAACAAAAAAATAGTAATTATGAAAAAATGTACACCTTTGCTGGCTGGAGTGCTAAGTGCATTCGCTGGCTTTTCTCAAACCGTAATTGATGGGTTCGATTATCCCATCGGAGATCACGGGTATGACTCACTTGGAAACGAGTACGCAATCCCTGAACAGATCAATCCGGATACATATACAGTGCCTGGATACACGGATATCGAAATCAATCAAATGTATCCAGATTGGATAAGTGCAACACCAAATCGTGGCTCGAATACAATAATTGGATGGCATAACGATAGTGATGTTGGTGATTGGTCACCAGGTGGAATACATCCAGGCAGTGGAGACGAAAACTTTGGAGCAGCAGGGGATGATATTGGTTTTCCAATAGGATTAACTGCACATGGAACTTTCTGGGATATTCGAAGGTTGTCTGTCGATGTTACAAAATCTGGGTGGTGTCTCGTATTTCTCCATATTATGCCGACAGGAGACTCAACGTATAGTCTTTATGGACACGTGACATCTGCCACAAACGTGGACGGAACAGTATGTCTGAATGAATCTGACTTTGGCCTCACAATCGGACAAGAGTATTCTCGAGGAACAATTATTGCTCGTATAGGTAATGTCACTTCTTTTGGGTCACATTTGCATTTTGAGATGAGAAGTCATTTCAATAAGGATCTTGGTCTTTGGCCAAATGGACCTGGTGGGAGATATCCTGAAAAATCAGATGCATACCAATACAGCATGACAATGGAAAAAGTTGCTCAAGCTTATTATGAAATGCAATTAGACGGGATTCTTGACGCATCAGATTTTATTGATCAGCATAGACCAAGTTTATATGCCGAAACACCTTGCTACGACCCACCTATTGCTTGGCAAAATACAATTGGGGGAAGTGGTTCCGACCGTGTCTATTCAATGGATGGAACATTAGATGGTGGATATATACTTGCAGGTTCTAGTTACTCAAATATTTCAGGAGATAAAACAGAAAATACTATCGGAGAAACCTTGCAGTCCGATTATTGGGTAATTAAATTAGACAGTCTCAGTAATATAGAGTGGCAGAATACTCTGGGTGGTAATGCTAATGACATTGCTACATCAATAGCGCAGACAATTGATGGAGGGTACATAGTTGGAGGCACAAGTCCTTCTAGTATCTCTGGTGACAAGACAGAGAATTCTGATGCCTCTGATTATTGGATTTTAAGGTTGGATAATCTCGGTAATATCATTTGGCAAAATACAATTGGTGGAGATTTTGGTGAATATGGTACCGTAGTTCGAGAAACATTTGACGGTGGCTATCTCGTAGGAGGATACTCAGATTCTAATATTTCTGGTGACAAGACAGAGAATCGAATAGGAACCGGCCCTGATTATTGGATTGTGAAATTGGACTCACTGGGAAATGTAATGTGGGACAATACAATTGGTGGAAGTGCATCAGACGAGCTGAGATCTCTGGAAGAAACTACAGACGGTGGGTATATCATTGCAGGATCTAGTTATTCTAATATTTCAGGAGATAAGACAGAAAATTGTTTTGGGATTGATGATTATTGGGTACTTAAACTTGATCCTATTGGTAATATAGAATGGCAAAACACATTGGGAGGAAGTGGTACTGATTATCTAACAAGCATTAAACAGACTAGCGATGGGGCGTACATTCTTGGCGGAAGCTCAGAATCGAACATCTCCGGTGATAAGTCCGAAAATATTATCGGGCTTCCTGATTATTGGATAGTTAAGCTTAGTTCTACTGGAGAGATTGAATGGGATAACACGATCGGTGGAACAGGCGATGATGTATTGTGGAGTCTGATCCAAACTACAGACGAAGGTTTCGCAGGAGTAGGATATAGTGTGTCAAACATATCAGGTGACAAAACGGAAAATAATCAAGGAGGTAGTTATGATTATTGGCTTGTTAAATTAGACAATGGTGGTGTGGTTGAGTGGGACAATACAATTGGCGGAAGTTCTTGGGATGAGCCATTATCGATCGTTGAGACGTTTGATGGCGGCTATGCAATAGCGGGTTCAAGTAATTCTGGATTATCTGGTGATAAAACAGAGACGACACAAGGTAATTATGACTACTGGATTGTTAACCTCTCATGTGAAGTTCCTTGTGATCCTGAAACAATTGCAATCAGTGCTTCTGGACCGACGACTTTTTGCCAAGGCGGAAGTGTTAATCTGAATGCTACGTATTCAGGAGCGACTGTTCAGTGGAAGAAAGACGGTATCGACATTCTCGGTGCAACATCTTCGATGTATACGGTAACTCAGAAAGGTGCTTATACTGCCACAACAACTGGAGATTGTGGAAGCACAAATTCAAATGAGATTGTTGTAGTAGTACAAAAGAATCCGGTCGCAGGTATTATTGCTGGTGGACCTACGACATTTTGTTCTGGAGGTTCTGTGGTGCTAACCGCAAATGCAGGAGCTGGGCTTAGTTATCAGTGGTATAAAGGAGCAACTCCGATTGCTGGTGCCACGAGTATAAACTACACTGCAACTCTCGCAGGAAGTTATCGTTGCCAGGTAACAAAAGTTTCGACTGGATGTTCAAAGCTATCCACTGCAATTTCTGTGTCAGTGCCATGTAAAGTAGGCCTATCAGATATGAACGAGGTATTTGTTTATCCGAATCCTACCTCTGAAGTATTCTATGTACAAACAGACGAGTCAGTTTGTACTGTCGCTGTTGTAAATATGGTTGGGCAGATAGTCTACCAGAATTCCGTCTACCAAAATGAAGCAATATCCGTTCAGGGTTGGCCTTCTGGAATATATTTGGTTACTTTGAGTAGCGATCAAGGAACAAAGACGATTCAGTTTGTAGTTGAATAATGGGATAGTTGTGTTTTACGACTCCGTTTTTACGGAGTTTTTTATTTTTCTCCTTTTCGCTTGGGAACATGGCCCGTATTCAACCTCCTGTGGATATTAAAATGATATCGGTAAAAATGGTATAATCTTAGGAGTTTAATAACTTCAATATTTATATGAAAAAGCAAAACAACAAATATTCAAAGGGGTTCACATTACTAGAGCTTTTGGTTGTGATTATAATAATCGGACTACTCGCAGCTATAATTATGGCTTCCGTAAACTCAGCTCGTGCAAAAGGACGAGATACAAAAAGAATTACTGAGATGAAGTCTATGGTTGATGCGCTTGCGATTTACTATAGTGCAAATGGAAGTTATCCAAAAACATGCAATAGTGGATCTTGTGTCCTTGTTCCAACATATATATCAAAATTTCCAGATAACATGAGTTACTTCGGGTTAAATACATTGGGCTCAGCGTGTGGCGCATACCACCTTGGGGTAACACTGGAAGCAAATAATAGAGTTTTAGATACTGACAAAGACATGACTTCAAATACAGCAGGACTTACAGCAGGTAATTATAATAATTGCGGGAATACTCCTGTTGCAAGTTTCACCATAAGAGGAGCAGGTGATACACAAAGCTGTAAAGCAACTGATATTGGTTCCAAGTGTTACGACTTAGTTCAATAAACATCTATGACAACATTTATAACAATTCTCATGTTTATATTTGGAACCATTATGGGAAGTTTTTTGAATGTTGTTGCACTCAGATGGAACACAGGCAAAACTGCACTTTCCGGAAGATCAAAGTGTATGAACTGCAACAAGACACTTCACTCTCACGAACTCATCCCACTGTTCTCATTCCTTTTTCAAAGAGGGAAATGTAGAGGTTGTAAGAGTAGATTATCTTTCCAATATCCGCTAGTAGAGTTTATAACAGGAGTTATATATGCTGGGATTTTCCTTTCTATTGGGGACATGTTTATATACGACCCATTTTTGCTATTCCTAGCATTGGCATATTTTTGTACTATTGCGTCCATACTTATCGTAATAGGAATATACGATACGAAGCACAAAATAGTTCCAAACTCACTTGTGTATACTTTCATCGCGATTTCATTTTTCGGAATGTTTCTGACTAGAGACGTCACACTTGTAGGGGATATCTTGGCAGGACCTATAGTAGCTCTACCGTTTTTCCTCATTTGGCTTTTCTCAAAGGGGCGACTCATGGGATTCGGAGACATAAAGATAATATTTGGAATAGGATTTTTCCTAGGATTATACGGAGCGATAGCCGGAGTGCTTCTGTCTTTCTGGATCGGAGCAATATTTGTTTTATTTTTTACAATACTAAGAAAAGCAAAGGTAACACTAGCAACAGAAATACCGTTCGCACCATTTCTAATTGCGGGAACAATAATTACACTACTTTTCAGTATAGACATAACAGATATTATCTCACTCCTTACTTTCTACTAATGAAAAATAGTACTAAAACGATATATAGAAAAGGGATGACATTTATCGAGCTTATCGTAGTAGTCTCGATATTTTCTGTTGTAGCTGGAGTAGTGCTTTTCAACTACAGAAATTTTGATACAAATATAAAAGTACAAAATCTCGCGCAAGATATAGCGCTTTTCGTTCGCACAACTCAGTCTGAAGCGACTTCAGGTGTGCTAAGTGGAGTATTTGTTCCAGGTGCATCGTACGACACAGTCAATCCTCCCGCTTATGGAATATTTTTCTCAAGCTTGCACCCAAACAGATTCGACAGATTTGCAGACTTCGATCCTGAAGATGGGGTATACAATCCGCCACTTGGTGGAATAACAGGAATCTGCCCAAGTGGTGAATGTCTAGAGCGCCTCACTATCTCTGACACAAGCATGGGTATAACAAACGTCTGTGCAGTTATAGGAGCAGGAGGTGAGGAAGATTGTGGGCTAGACGAACTGCATATACTATTCAAGAGACCTTTCCCTACACCTGAGTTTGTTTGTATTGTAAACAACCCTGAACCCGAAGAACTTCCGTGCTTTGGTGCGAAGATAACTATAGGTTCGACAGACCCAGATATCGCGAAGCATACTATCCATATTTGGAATACAGGGCAGATATCTGTTGAATAGGGTGAGCGTAGTGTCACGAGTGGATAAAATAAATCATGAAAACAGTAAATACAAAAAAATATAATACTAAAGGGTTTACACTCATCGAAGTTATGGTTTCGGTTGCTATTTTCACTTCGATTATGATCTTGGCTATTGGTGCACTTCTAACTTCAAACAAAGAATACCGAAGAACAAACCAGATTCGTTCATCAATGGATACTATGGGTTACATAATAGAAGATATGTCTAGAAATATTAGACTCGGATCGACGATACGCTGTGAAGAAGGCTTTTCATACCCAGAGGCAGGTGTATATCCACCTAGTTTCTCGGCTCCTATGTCAGACGCTGATACAGAAACAAATCCAGACTCATGTGATACAGGTGATGGGAACTGGGGGGTCACGATAGAACCATTTGAGGGAGACACAACAACACCGAGCGACCAGATATCTTACCGTATTGTAAGAAAAGGTGATGACGCTATGATATACAAAAGTGATAAGGGAGGAGATATATACTACCCACTAACGCCCGAAACTGTGATCATAGATCCATATCAGTCAGGTTTTAGAATATTTGGGACAGGGGACGATGCCATGCAACCGATGGTGGTCATGTCTATATCAGGTAAGGTGATGTACAAAGAAACTGAGACACCGTTTAGTTTCCAGACTACTGTTTCTCAGAGACAATTGGATTATGAGATCGGAGGATAGAAAGGGGAAGTATGAGTATGAGGGTAGGATAAAAAATAAAACATGAAAACATCAAATATAAAAAAATATAATTCCAAAGGTTTTACGCTCGTAGAGATGATGGTTGCGGTACTCATCATGAGTATTGCTATTGTTGGAATGATAGTCGTCTCTTCTTCTGGGATTGTAAATTTGCGATACTTGAAAGACAAAATGAATGCAGGGTATCTAGCTGGAGAAGGGATAGAGCTTGCTCACAATTTCCGTGATAGCTATATCATCTCTCCAGATTCTGGTGGTTGGGATGGTTTTATTTCTGCAACAAGTGGATGTGAAGAAGGTTGCACAATGGATGCTTTGTATCCTGGGATTGTGAACTCTTGTTCAATGACTCCAGATGGTCCATGTCAGAATATAAAAGTATTAAATGGAGTTTATACATACGGAGCAACAGGGGCACAAGACACAAAGTTTATAAGAGTGATAAAGATAATACCTATAACGGATGGGGGCAATGATGAGGTTTTAGTAGAGTCGAGTGTGTTATGGAGAGAGGGAACAAAGAAATACACCATTACATCGACTGGCTCACTTATGAACTGGCTAGATGCAGCACCAGTTTTGTAAGAAGAATAAGTATATGAAAAAAATGAAAAATAATTCAAAACTAAATAGAAAAAATTCCTCTTCTGGTTTCGTTGCACTCTTTACTGTTCTTATCGCAAGTACAATCATGCTTATGATAGTAGGGATAACAGGCACTACATACAAAGAGACCTTGCTTACACGAAGTAGTACAGACTCTAACTTGGCATTCTTCTCCGCTGACACTGGTATAGAGTGCGGGCTATATTACGACAGAAAATACAACGCTTTTCCAGAGGTTGTAGGCATAGCTCCACTTTCATCTGTAAGTTGCCGAGGGATAGACGGAGATATAGAGGAAGACGGAACACTTCAATATAGTTTTTTGTTAAATGGTGAAGATTGGTGTTCAGATGTACGTGTGAACAAAGCATTTTTGGAAGATGGAGAATACTTCACAAAGATAGAATCTTTTGGTTACAACACAAGGTGTGAAGACCGTGGCACCAGTCCTCGCTCTGTAGAAAGAGCCCTTAGGATAAAGTATCCAAACGCAGTATTTATACTCTAAAAACAGCAAATCTGACCTCCATGTCTGTATGTTATACTCAAATGTATAAAGTTTTTGGCTATATATTATGCAAAAGAACGAGGCACAAAATAGAATATCTGCCCTACGAAAGGAGATCACAAATCTTCGCTATCGTTACCATGTTCTAAATGATCCAGAAATAACTGACGATATCTACGATTCCCTAACTCGTGAATTGCGCTCGATAGAGGGCAAATTCCCAGACCTTCGCCTAACTGACGACCCTATAAACCGCGTTGCAGGAGCACCGCTAGATAAATTTGAAAAGATAACCCACAAAGAACGGATGCTATCCCTCCAAGATGTTTTCTCTATCAGAGAACTCGAAGATTGGGAAGAGCGAGCAAAGAAAATAATAAAAGGTGAAACGCTCACATATTTTGCAGAGCTAAAGTTCGACGGACTTGCTGTTTCTTTGTTTTATGAGAACGGAAAACTTGTTTATGGAGCAACTAGGGGAGATGGTTTCATCGGGGAGAATATAACTGAAAACATAAAGATGATTTCTGATATTCCTGTTGTTCTGCCAGAGAATTCTCCGAAAGTTATCGAAGTTCGCGGAGAGATAGTTATGTCCAAAGATACTTTGTTGGATTTGAACAAGCAAAATGAACGTGATGGAAAACCGAAGTTTGCCAACACTCGTAATGCTGCGGCAGGAAGTATGCGTCAGCTTGATCCAAGTATTGCAAAAGAAAGAAACTTGAGTTTCTTTGCCTACGACATCGCACAACTTTCAGACGACTACAACAAAAAAATAGAACTTCACTCCGACGAACACAGGCTTCTCCTCTCTCTTGGTTTTCCTGTGAGTGAGCACGAGAAGAAATGCAAAGATATTTCTGAGGTAGAGAAGTTTGTAGAAAGTATTTCAAAGATCCGTGAAAGTCTGCCTTTTGGAACCGACGGAGTTGTAATCTCGATAAACAAAACATCTCTTCAAAAGAGATTAGGGGTTGTGGGCAAGGCACCTCGCTACATGTGCGCATTCAAATATCCAGCAGAAAAGGCTACGACAAAAGTTCTCGACATAACTGTCCAAGTGGGACGCACTGGAGTTCTTACTCCACTTGCACATTTCGAGTCTACTCTTGTTTCTGGATCTACTGTATCCAAGGCAACGCTTCACAACATGGACCAGATAGAGAGACTCGACTTGAAAATAGGTGACACCGTTGTAATCCAAAAAGCAGGGGACGTTATTCCTGAAGTAGTAGAAGTTTTGAAAGGACTTCGTGCTGGAAAAGAAAAGATTTTTAGAATGCCAAGTACTTGTCCAGTTTGTGAAGGGGAAGTAGAGAAAAAGGAAGGTCAAGGAGGAAAGAGTGTTGCATACTATTGTACGAACAAACGTTGTGAGGCAAAAAGCACTCGTGGCCTTGTTCACTTCGTAAACGCATTTGATATATATACTATTGGTCCAAAGATAATAGAACGACTTCAGGACGAAGGCCTGATAACTGACGCTGCTGACTTGTTCACTCTAACCGAAGCAGACTTGTCAGGACTTGAGAGATTCGGAGACAAAAGTGCAAGCAATATTGTAGGTAATATAAAAGAAAGAAGGAATCCGACACTCGATAAGTTTATTGTGTCTCTTGGAATAATACATGTGGGAGAAGAAACGGCTCGAGATATTGCGGGACACTTCGGCACACTAAAGAAATTCTTGAATGCAAAAGAGTCTGACCTAGATCATATAGAAAATATCGGTCCAGCCGTAACAGAAAGTATCTTGGAATATCTCTCTGACGGATATCACCAGAAGTTTGTACAAAAACTTATCGATAATGGCGTGAAGCCAAAGGAATACAAAAAGGCAACTGGAAAGTTTACTGGACTTACTTTTGTTCTAACAGGAACACTGCCAACACTTTCTCGCGAAGAAGCAAAGAAAATAATTATTGATAACGGTGGGAAGGTTGCAAGTTCTGTTTCAAAAGGGACTAATTATGTACTTGCAGGGGAGAGTGCGGGTTCAAAGTTAAATGATGCGAAGAAACTTGGAGTGAAGGTGATAAGTGAAGCGGAATTCATAAAAATGGGAAAATAAAAATACCAGGATTTACCTGGTACTATTCTTTCATTATTCTTTGGATGTAATCTTAAGAAGGTGATCCAAAAGTTCCTCCTTCTCTTTGTCCTCAAGTCCTATCTCTGCCCTAACTTTCGTCATTACATTCGACAATTCTATCTCTTGAATACCAGTTGGTATAAATGATAACTGTAATTTTGTATAGTCGGTACCGATTCTGGGGAATCCTTTTACTAAACTAGTAGCAAGCCCTATTAATGTTTTTTCATATACACCGAATTTTTCTGAAGGAATTTTCTCTCCAATCTCAAATGCGATATATATGAAATCAGGTGAGTCTAGTTTTTGTTTGTAGACACGTACTTTCATATTTTCTTTTGTCATATCGTAATTTTTTCTTTACATTATCACACCCCAAACTTTTGTCAAACAGGGAAAATAATAAATAAAAAAACCTGATTAATCAGGTTTCATTTTTTTAAAATAAACTTCTAAAAATTCCTCTTTCTCCTCTTCATCCATTCCTTTTATTGCGAAGTTCTCGACAGGATCAGTAGAAAAAATTGTTCCAACCTTTTCAATACCAACTTTTACGAAAACGATCTCCACTTTAGTTATAAAAGACCTATATTCCTTTATTAATTCAGTAATTTCATTTACCAAACCCTCAACACCTCCAGAAGATACTTCTTTTTCTACTATCGCCGTGTTGTCAGAAACAGATCCTACCATGAGAGTATTCATAGTAACGTGTTGTACTCTTTTGTAAACAGTAATTTCCAGTATCATTGCTTTAAATTTTTCTTTACCTTATCACACCTCTAGCCTTTGTCAAATAGGTAAAATAAAAACCCGTGGTCAGCGGGTCAGAATATTTTTTGGTCGAACTCTTTGAAATATGGGGGCATATTTCTTGCGTTATACTCCTCGAGATCAAGCCATACACCTACACAGAATATAAATTTGGTACTTGTAAGCAACTTGGTCGGGAAGTTCATTACATTGTTACTTTTCAAGCCCGCTTCGTTTCCGTCCTCAAACCATAGCTCACATTTAGTAGGGTGTCTTTTGTTTAGCAATATGGACACAGTTTTTTTATCGTAATCGATAACCAATGTATCAGGCTTAATGCTCTCCAACCAATCTTTCGGGTCTTTTGCAAGGTTTATGTCTGAGTCAGCTTTTAGCATACAGGTCATCTTAAGCTGGTTTGTTATATTTCCTGCCAACGAGTACAGTTTTTCTTTCCATACTTGTCGTAGGTCGAAATTTGGATATTTCATAATTTAATTTTTCTTAAAT
>DALYDA010000008.1:0-1783 GCA_031973435.1 Minisyncoccota bacterium | reverse complement strand
CCATACTTGTCGTAGGTCGAAATTTGGATATTTCATAATTTAATTTTTCTTAAATCTACCAGAAAGTACGAAATTGTCAAATTATTAATTTTCCTTAAAAATACGCTATAATCTAGAAATGGAATTAAGCGACATAAAAAAGCTTGCGGATCTCGCAAGGATAAATATGACTGAGGAGGAAATGGCCTCTATTGCCAAGGATATTGATCCTGTTTTGGAATACGTTGACCAACTAAAGTCAGTTGTTGTTTCTTCGGACACACCTTTTTCACTATTGAAAAATATTGGGCGCGAAGATGTCGTTTCAAATGAAAGTGGGGGATATACGGACGCAATACTACGAGAGGCTCCTGATACAGAAAAGGGATATGTAAAAGTTAAGAAAGTTTTATAGAAGTATGAACATAGATCTAGATAATCTAAATATTAGAGACACACACGAGGCGCTAGTTCGTGGAGATTTCACTGCACGAGAACTCGCAGAAACATATTTACAAAAGATCCGTGAGGTAAACGGAGACTTTTTTGCATACATAGAAGTCTATGATGATGTACTTTCACAAGCAGATGATGCTGATAGAAGAATAAAAGAAGGGAAGGCAGATTTGATGACAGGGATACCGATAGCAGTAAAAGACAACATGTTGGTAGATGGAAAGATAGCGAGCTCTGCTTCGAAAATACTCGAACATTACAGATGTACATATGACGCAACTGTTATTTCTAAACTAAAGCACAAAGGTGCAGTGCTTGTCGGAAGAACAAACATGGATGACTCTGCCATGGGTAGCTCTACAGAAACATCTGCGTATGGAGTGACAAGGAACCCACTAGACCCAAAGCTTGTCCCTGGAGGCTCTTCGGGAGGCTCAGCAGCTGCAGTTGCAATGAATGGTGCATTGGTATCACTCGGATCTGATACAGGAGGTTCCATCCGAGAACCGGCATCATTTTGTGGGCTGGTTGGGATGAAACCAACATACGGACTTGTGTCTCGCTATGGACTCATGGCGATGTCTTCATCTCTTGATCAGATAGGGCCACTCGCAAAAACCGTAGACGATGCACAGATACTTTTCCACTCTATTTCTTCTTATGATCCAAATGATGCAACTTCAATCCCAAATCAAATACGAAAAGATGAAGTACGAGTTCCAAAGAAAATAGGTATCCCAAGATCATGGCTATCTGGAGAGGGTATAGATCCGTCAATAATGGCAGAATACGATAGAGCATGTGAAGTCTTAGAGATGAGAGGGTTTGAGCTCGTCGATGTAGAGTTGCCTATGACCAAATATTCTCTGGCAGTGTACTACGTGCTCCAGCCAGCAGAAGTGTCATCGAACTTGGCTCGATATGATGGTATCCGATACGGGCTCTCAGTTCCAGCAAATGACATAGAAAGTGTGTACTCAAAAACAAAAGGAGAAGGTTTCGGAAAAGAAGTAAGACGAAGAATTATTCTTGGAACATATATTCTTTCTCATGGATACTACGATTCATACTATAGAAAAGCAGTTGATGTCAGAAATGCAATCACAGAAGAATTAAATAAGATTCTTTTAAAGGGAGTAAACGGAGTAGATGCGATATTTACTCCAACCTCACCTTTCACTCCATTTGCCATAGGGGAGAGAATGGATGATCCAATTGCGATGAAGATGTTGGACCTATTTACAGTGCCTGCAAACATAGCCGGACTTCCTGCGATATCAGTACCATTTGGAAAAGACAAAAAGGGTATGCCTATAGGTATGCAGTTCATGGGTCCGTCTCTAGAAGA
>DALYDA010000007.1:20858-34523 GCA_031973435.1 Minisyncoccota bacterium | reverse complement strand
TTGCCAATTCCATATTGTATTTCAAAAACTTTTCGGTAAGTTCGAACCGATTATTAGATTTTTTCTCAAAAGACGATAATTTCTCTTTTAAAAGTTGTTTTTGATTAACTAACTTATTTTTAGAATCACGATATTCTTCCAAAGACAAAACATTTTCTAAATATAGGTTCATCAACTTTTCAACTTTTGAATCTAAAAGAGAAATTTCATCTTTCGTTTTTTGAGAAAAAATCTCACTCGATTGGTTTTCTGATTGCCGATCTTTGTCGTTTTCGGCAATCATCCAATTTGCCCAATCGAGTGGCAAAGAAGCTTTTTTGATTTCTTCCTTTATTTGAGAAGTGATGATTTCCTCACGAGTATATTTTTGTGAGCAAGGATTTTTCCGTTTAGTACATCGCAAGTAGTTATGATCTTTTTGTGTTTCGGTAGTTATGAAGCAACCACACTCTCCACAACGGAAAAATACTCTATACAAAAATGATTTTAATCCTCACGATTTGGGTTTAATTTTTCTTTATAAATATAGTAAATCAACATAAAAATGATATACTTTCAATATGAAAGAAATTCTACAATATGAATTAGATGAGACGATTGTTTTAAAATCTCAAGTTTTTAGATTTAAGAAGGCATCAGAAGATGATTTTGAAGCTGTATTAAGGCTATCAGAAAAGATGTTAGAGTTCCATAAAAACCTTGATGATTATTATGGAATATATGAAAAATATGAAGACCCTCGTGATTATTACTCTGATCAACTAAAACAACAAGACAAGTTATATATTATTGTATACAACAAAGATGGACAACCTATCGCTTTATCATCTTGCTATATTGTCTTTATTCCGGACACCGACGCTCCTAAAATAGGTAACATGGTAAGTAATTTTGTTTGTGAGCAATATCGTAATTTTGGAATCGGTTCTAAATTATTAGAATATAGATTAGATTGGTTTAGGAAAAATAATGTTAAATTTGTTGAAATGTCTGTTGATGCAAGAAATGAAAATGCTTTAAAATTATGGGAAAATAAGGGGTTCAAACAATATCAAATAAAATTAAAAATGAATTTGTAATTTCATTTCTGAAATGACACCAATATCAACAAGATAAATAATTTTTCCTCCATCAACACTATTTCTCGCAAGTCTATCGGGATGCCACGCCAAAATACCAGTAGCTTCGCCCGCTTCCATTCGGAGCATCATTTAATTAAACACGGGACGACCTGGTATTTTGACGGTCTGCTTTTCGACAAAGACATCCACCACTTCCAGTTGTTCTTTCAACGCTAAACTTTTCAATTCCGCTAGTTGGTCAGAAATACTGCGGACTTGTCTGTCTTTGTCGTCCGTAGACTTGCGAGTATAAATGAAAAACTTTTTGGTTTGATTATTCATAATTGTATTGGCAAACGAGGAGCCACGCGGAGCGTGGCGAATCCTTTCAGATTCAGGATTTTTTGGGGGGAATACATTTGTGTCGGCACTTCGTGCCGACCCCATTTCGGCTTCCGATTCCGATTTTCAATTTTGGCGGTGTTTGTTGGACAAAGTTCGAAACTATTTCGAGCAAAATCCAAATGATTAAAACTAATAAAATGGACTCGGCAGGGCGAAACAATTTGTCTGGGGTTTCGGATTCGCCCTGCCTCGGCTGATTTCCCGCCCGCAGGAGGGGTCTGGGGAGGAATGCGGGCGGGTTTCGGAGTTGCTTCTTTTTTGAAATTCGCCGAAACAGAAAAATTCTTGATATTGATTTGTTTGAAATTTTGGTGTAACATCATAGTAGTAACAGATAAATGGATACTCCACTATAATGTTAATCTTTTATTGATTATATGTCAAATAACCAAAACTTAGCAAACAACATAAAAAAATTGCGAGAAGCCAAAGGGCTTTCGCAAGAAAAATTGGCGAGATTGGCGGATGTCGCTAACAATACGCTTATCAAAATGGAATCTGGTGAAAACCAGAATCCAACATTAGTCACGCTCAAAAAAGTTGCGAAAGCTTTTGGAGTGAGCGTTGATGATTTAATAAATTAAAATTATGAAATTTGAAGATCAACCACAACCAACACAAGAGGAAATAAAAGATGTTGAAAAAGAAATGCACATGAGCGGTCGTGCTATGCGTGTTGATGAAACACCAGAAGAATACAAAGCCGAGCGAGAAAAATCTTGGGCTGAAAAACAGCAACCAAAAATAGAACAACCAGAAAATCCAGAAGTTGAACAACAAATAAAAAGTTCTCTCGATACTGTTTCAGATTCAGGCGTGGTAAAAGTTTATGATAAATCAGGGAAATTTGTTTTTAGCGGTAACCCTGATCAGCTAATGATTTTTTGGAAAAATAAAGATTATGGTGCCGTTGAAGACATCGGGGGAATTTCTGATGAAGACGGGAAAAGTATATTTCGTTTTGGTGCGGGCGACAGTCACGGTTTTACAGATAGAAAAAGAATCGAAGGATTATTCCAACAGTTAGAAGGACAAGTCGCACGAAAGAAATCGACCGCACAAGATCAACAAAAAATTGTCGAGATACGACAATCTTTAGGACAAGAAACATTGCCACCAGAACCCCAAGAAAAATCTCAAGAACAGGTTACGGAACAACCAGAAAATAAAGAAGAAAATCCTATAAAACAGGAAAGTTTGTTTGACGATGAAAAAGCGAAACAAATTTTGGAAGTTACAAAAAATTGGACAAAGTTTGGTGGAAATTTTTATGACCATTTAACTGGCAAAAATTTAAGTTTAGAAAGGGGTGTTGATTACAAAGTAAATCCAGACGGAACACCAGACATGGCAAGTTTCCGTGAAGCTAGACAGAAAAAAATTGATGCTTGGTTGCAAGATCCAAGTAATCAGGAATGGATTGCGGCAGGACCAAAATTTGAGCAAGACCATAAACAAGAGTTAGGATATGGCCAAGAAACCGTAAAAGCAAAACAGCCAGACGGAACTTTTGCTGATAAAGAAAGATATACAACGCCATATTTTTACGAAAATGGTTGGCTCTATTATGAATCAAATTATTTTGATAAACAGAAAGGCGAATTAAAACAACCAGAGCGTGAATCAACAAAATATCGTGTATATTTTAATTGCGAGGGTGGAGATATATTGCCGACTTACCAAGGCGTTATTGAGCAATTAAGCCAAGACCCAGAATTACAAAAACTTGGTTTTCAAATCAAGACAGCGGATGTTTCAAAAGTAAGCCCACAGGAAATCGGGCAAATTATGAATCAAAAAGACCGTATCGTTTTGTATCTCGGAGAAAAAGGAATGGAAAAAGCTCTACCGATTTTGCAAAAATATGCGGAGCAAAATCGTCAAAAATTTAATAAGGAAGGAGTTTTGCTCGCACAACCACTTACGGACAGTCAAGGACAAGAAATATCTGGTGTTAGGGTGACTTCAGAAACGAAAGGAATGTCGCCAGACCCAACAGAGTCAAATAAAAAATATGCTTCATTTAGTGATATGCAAAGCAAAGTAGTTGAATCGTGTTTCCGTTCAATAACTGCTGGATTGAAAAATCCTAAAACACTTGAGTCTATGGCTGCAAAATATCCAGTTATGAAAGAAGCTTTATCAAAACTTCCAGCAGGTGCTTCGGTTGAAGATTATATGAAAGGAATTCTTTCTGATCCAAACGGTGAAGAATTTTTGACAAAAAATTTGAAAGCAATATATCCGCAGTGGTCAAAAGCATTCGGTATGTCAGAAAAAAATATTGCTTTCAAGAAAGATTAGTTTCGGCGAATTTCAAAAAAGAAGCAACTCCGAAACCCGCCCGCATTCCTCCCCAGACCCCTCCTGCGGGCGGGAAATCAGCCGAGGCAGGGCGAATCCGAAACCCCAGACAAATTGTTTCGCCCTGCCGAGTCCATTTTATTAGTTTTAATCATTTGGATTTTGCTCGAAATAGTTTCGAACTTTGTCCAACAAACACCGCAATTTTTCGAAAAGGGTTTCTGAATGCCAAAAATAAAAACATTGGCCGCTAAAGCAACCAATGTCTACTAATTGAGCACGCAAAGAGCCAACCTAAAATAATAAGTACTGAAATACACACAGTGGCTTTAAAAGCTTGTCTGAGTATGTACCGATCATACCGTTTTTCCCAATCTTCTCTCCATAATTTGTAGTCTCTGCAATATTCCTTTTTCATATCTTTTTTTTATAATTTTGTGATAAATATGTAGAGATGTCAAGGGACGAGAATTTTTTGGTCCAAATGGAAAAAGCACTCTGCTTAAAAAATAAAATGAGACCTTGTTTTCAAGATCTCATTTATTTTGTTTAACTATCTTTTCTTTGCATTATCCAACTTTCAACTACTTTTTGGCCCATTTTTGGACCAAGCAGATATTTAATAAATTGGTTAATGTCATGGTCCATTAAGACAATATTGTGCTTTTTGTAATATAGTCGGGTTTTCTTTATGAAAACTTTCCAGGACCAAATTAATACATTGAATGCAACCATCAAACAAAATATTACTTGTATATATTTTTGTACCCCAATTATTGAAAGTACAAAAATCACACAAAGAACCGAGATTGTGAGGCTTAAAAATATTGTATATATTTTATACCTCTTTTTTAATTGTGTTTCGCTCATAATTACTTTTTTTATATTATATAGTAAATATGTCAATTTGTCAATATCTGACTTGAAATGAATTTCTACGTTAATCTTAGGAGCATTTAAAATAAAAAATCGTATGACTAGTTCATACGATTGATAACCTCCTTGCTGGTCCACCCCTTAATATAAGGTTGAATCTCAATAAAAAGATTTTCTTTACCAAATATTTCTGGATTTGTTTCTTTTTTAAACTCCCAAGGAGATATTTTCATATTTCCACTCTTAATCTCTTGGGCATATTCTTGAGTATTCTCAGAAAGAAATAGAAACTGGTCATAGAAATCAATCGAATCAAAATATGTAGGATTAGGATCTATTGATATTGCGACTGAGGTTATAGGTATGATAGGGCTTTGTATGTTAGCTCTTCGTACCAACTTCGATGCGTATTTATATTCCATAAACACAATCGTGAGCAGATTATTTGATTCTTGCTTTAGAAGAATTCTTATATTTTTTTCTAAAACAGAACATCCTCTATACTTTGGATACTGATTCCAGAACATATCTGTTATCAGAAAACACTTTACAGGATGAAGTGTTGCGATCTGGGGTATAACGATTTCATCCTCGGACATATAAAAATATATACTTCCGTCAGTACACTTGAAAAATGGGCGTATAAACAGATATTTTTCCATTTGAATGTTTTTTTAAATTATATTCCTATATTGAAAATAAACAAAATCCATAGTATATTTTGCATGCACTATACATGCGCGGTTAGCTCAGTTGGTAGAGCGCGTCATTGACGTTGACGATGTCGGGGGTTCGAATCCCTCACCGCGCACATGAAAAAGGAAAAACTCGGATTCAACATAATACTTCTCGGACAAATCACTTCCGGAAAAAGCACTCAAGCAAAGCATCTTTCAAGCAAGTACTCCCTGTCGGTCATAGACACTGGAAAGTTCAGTAGAAAGTCAGTAAAGAAAAAGTCATTTGAGAAGACAACGGGAAAAGGTGGACCAGCCCCAGCAAATGAAATAAAAAGCTTTATAAAAGAGCAGATTGAAAAAGTTGGCGGGAAGAAGGATATCTTGTTTCTTGGAGGACCAAGACTAAGGTCTGAAGCAGATTTTTTATATAAGCTGTTGAAAAAAACAAATCAGGAATGCAGAGTGATCTACCTTACTTTACCCGACAAAGAAGTATACAAGAGGTCTATCGAAAGAATGTCTGACAAAAAACAGCAATATCTTTACAAGATGCTTGATTCAAAAAACTTTGTAAAAACACGTATAGCATGGCACAAAAAGGAAGTTGGGGAAACTGTAAAATACTGGAAGGAAAAAGGAAATATTGCAATAGTAAGCGGTATTGGAAATGTTGATGAAGTGAAAGATAGGATTGAAAAGGCAATTGCTAATTTTGTAAAGAAGAATAAAAATCTCACAAATAAACAGTAAACTACAAATACATGGTACTTAGCCAAAAAATCAGAATACTGAGCATAGAAACATCCTGTGATGAAACAGCGGTCGCTATTATCGAGGTTAAGAAAAGTTTTTTTGGTCCCTACCAATTTTCTATTTTATCTAACATCATAGCAACACAAGTAGAACTTCACGCAAAATACGGCGGGGTCTTCCCTGCTATGGCAAAACGTGAGCATGCAAAAAATATTGTCCCAGTTTTTCTAGATGCATTAGATAAGGCGAAAATTGTTTTGAAGCCTGGTGAGAAAAAGGATCTTGTTGATATCAAAAAAATCCTGGAGAGAGAAGACGCCCTTTTTGAAATGTTCGAAAAAGAAATATCGCCCTTCGAGAATCCATCGTTTGATGCAATAGCAGTTACGAACGGGCCTGGACTCGAACCTACCCTTTGGGTCGGAATATGTTTCGCAAAAGCACTTGGAGAACTCTGGAATATTCCAGTAATACCAACAAACCATATGGAAGGACATATTGTTTCATTTTTGCCACAAAAAGAAAAAAATGACTTCGAACTTAGAATACCTAACTTGAAATTCCCTTTGGTGTCTTTGCTCGTTTCTGGTGGTCATACAGAAATAGTTCTCGTAAAAGGGCTCGGTAAATACAAAATAGTAGGAAGAACAAGGGACGACGCAGTCGGAGAAGCTTTCGATAAAGTAGCTCGGGTGCTCGGACTTCCCTATCCAGGAGGACCGGAAGTGTCACGACTTGCGCGTGCACATAGAGAAAGTGGTTTGTCTGATGAGATCAAATTTCCAAGACCAATGATCCACAGCAAAGACTTCGATTTCTCTTACTCAGGACTCAAAACTGCAGTTCGATATTATGTCGAAGAAAATCCGATAAAAGATGAAGTCGACAAGCAAAAAGTTGCGCGTGCATTTGAAGACGCTGCAATAGAATGTCTAGTTGAAAAAACTTTCAATGCCATAAAAAAGTACAAACCAAAAAGACTTATTGTTGGCGGAGGAGTATCTGCAAACACATATCTGCGAAACGAACTAATTTCTAGACTTCAAAAGAATAAAATAAATATACCTGTGGAATTTCCTAGATCTGACATGACAGGTGACAACGCACTCATGATAGGTATCGCAGGAGCTCTTCACTTCATGAGAAACAAAAAATCTGCAACAAGTATAAAACTTGTTGCAGACGGTAACTTGGAATTAGGATAAGTTATCGAAACCCGATTCCTTTCATCCTTCAATTTTAGTTGGATATTTATCCTCATAGTGGGTGAAGATAAACTCAACTAACTTCTGGCCGAAAAGTTCCCACTTTGCTCCGGGACCTTTTACAAAAGTTATTTTGTGGGTTCCATGATTTGAGAAAAGCTTTTCACACTCAGGAATTGCATCTTTGAAATTTCCCTCGGCATCCTCCCAGTACTTGTGAGGAAAATTGAATCCAAAGGAAATAGAATCCCTGGAATCCCCGGTAATTAGCCTGATCATAAGCTTTGGATTCCCTTTTGAAATCAGAAGATTTTCATCTTCCGGATCGAAAGTGAAAGTTGTTTCAGCAAGGTAATCCCGGATACTTTTCTTTGGATGAGTTTTTTTCTTTTTTTCTCTATCACTCTTCTCAGAGCGAAAGACCTCTTTTCCATAAAAAGCAAAGGAAACGGCAAACCCAAGCAAAAGTAAAATCAATATGGCAATTACCATGTACCCAAATGAGAGCCCTCCCATACTTTGGTTAAGGTAATGGAGTATGTGTCTGTACAAAACAAACACAAGTAATAGCACAACAATGAAAAATCTAAATTTCATAGAACAATTTAAAGTCCCTCCAGTAGAGACTGTATTTTTGTTAATTGTAAACGCCACAATAAACAAAGACGGACGAATTTGGTCTCAACGACCTTGCACCTGCATGATGTGTCATCACCACGTACTTCATCCAATGAAGCACTATAGTATTATATCATATTTAGAAGGTTCAGTCAAACAAGAATTTTTGGCACAAAAATGATGAGTCCTACTGCCGTTGCGGTGAGAGAAGCCAAAAGTACTGCCCCAGCGGCGATGTCTTTGGTGTCACGAGCAAAAGGATGATATTCAGGTGATGTGAGGTCTATATCTACCTCAAGAGCACTGTTAAAGCCCTCGGAGACTATAACGAAGCCTATAGCAAATGTGAGCGCGATCCACTCCGTGCTTGTTATATGGTAAGCGATACCCATAAGCACAACGACAATACCTGCCAATATTTGTATCCAGATGTTGGGCTGAGTTCGGAGTATTATCCCTACCCCACGAATAGCGTTCGCAAAACTTTTCATTCGTCTTATAAAACTCCAGTTGTTCCCTTCTTTTTTCATGTGCGTATTGTAACAAGAAAAAGAGAATTAAAAAAAGCGGTATAATCCGCTTTTAGATTTATGTGTTGCCTTCGTACATTTGAGATATACCCACACCACCATCCCACTCGTGATCAGCTTTTCCTTTTTTATATGAAAAATCAGAAATTACTTCCATTGCTTCTTTTACTTGCAAGATTTGGGTTGAATCAAATACGATCAATAGTTTGTTGTTGTAATCATCTCTATAAACTTTTTCACAGAGATTACTTTTAGTCCCAATTTTTGTAGTCATTAACTCAGGATCAGGTCTTGTTGCTAAATCTGCATATGTATATGTTTGGTTTTCTACATTTATAGAAAAATAGTCAACATCAACATTGCTTACTTTTACAACCCCTATTATAGACTCTGTCTTACCTGGCTTGGACACTGAAGACATTTCAAATACTGCATATAAATTATCCATTTTGTTTGCTTTTAATACAAAATAGCACAGGGATAGACTGAACACAAGAACCACAAAAAAATTCCCTTTTGGGGGAATCTATACGATTTGTTCTGAATTATAAAGACCATTGTATAAACAATTACTCACGTTATGAGTTTCTTCATAGAACGAATTCACAGATCTTTCATTTTCAAAAAATTCTACCGTCATAGTATCCGTAATCTTTTTGGCAATATCATAATCCGTAAAATTTTCAACATGCTTTATCGCACGTTTCATTATTATATGAAATAATCTACGAGACATTGCACTGTTAGAAAATTCTTCCCTTCTGTAATACGCGAGTTCACGCAAGAGAGGCAATGCAATTTTCTTGTCGTCGATAATATTTTTTTCCTGAAAAAAAGATACATATGCACTCAAAAGAGTTTTTATATCTTGCATACTTATAAGAGCCATTGGCCCTTCATTGTATCCGTAAGGAACCTTATTCACTGCAAGGTCAGTCAAACTTACTGAATAACCTCTAACAATATGTTCACTTAAGGAATAGTATTTTTTAGACATTTTTCTTATTTTTTTACAAATACTACATAATTTACAAAGTTTTGTCAAATAAAATACCCTAGAAAAATAAGCCCGAAAATGTTATATTTCTCCTATATGAATGAGATCCCGGAGAAACTGACAAAGCCATACAACCACAAAGAAACAGAGGCAAGAATATATTCACTTTGGGAGAAAAGTGGGTATTTTAATCCTGACAAGATGATAGAGGCTGGGTATACAAATGCTGATGCAGAGTCTTTCACTATCATGATGCCTCCACCAAATGCTACAGGGATACTACACATCGGACACGCAATGGGTCTAACGATCCAAGACATCATCACACGCTACAAACGCATGCGAGGGTACAAAACTCTTTGGCTTCCAGGAACAGACCATGCATCTATCGCAACTCAATCAAAAGTAGAAAAAGAAATATCCAAAAAAGAAGGACTTAGCCGTCACGATCTCGGACGAGAAGAACTATTAAAAAGAATAGACGCGTTTGTTGCAGACAGTAGATCTACTATCCAATCTCAAACTCGCGTCATGGGAGCTTCTTGTGACTGGTCACGAGAAGCATTTACACTGGATGAAAAAAGAAATGTCGCAGTAAACACGATGTTTAAAATGATGTATGACGATGGACTCATCTATCGCGGACATAGAATAGTAAACTGGGATCCAAAAGGACAAACTACCATCGCAGATGATGAGATAGTTTACGAAGAAAGAAAATCGAAGCTCTACACTTTCAAATACTCTGCCGACTTTCCTATCTCTATATCAACTACTCGACCTGAAACAAAAGTTGGTGATGTTGCCGTAGCAGTACATCCTACAGATGAACGCTATACACAGTTTATAGGCAAAGAATACGATTTGGAATTTTGTGGTGTACCAATACACATAAAAATAGTTGCTGATGAGAGTGTAGAAAAAGAATTTGGTACAGGAGCACTAGGTGTTACACCTGCTCACTCCATCATCGACTGGGAGATTGCAGACCGGCACGACCTACCTCGTCCTCAAGTGATAAACGAGTACGCAAAAATGTCAGTTGGAGGTGAAAATCTTCTAGGCAAGAAAACAACTGAAGCACGTGAGGTGGTAGTAGAATGGTTGAAGGAAAACAATCTTTTGGAGAAAGAGGAGGAAGTAAATCAAAACGTATCTACAGCAGAAAGAACTGGAGGTATAGTAGAACCTCTTCCAAAACTTCAGTGGTTCATAGACGTAAACAAGGAAATAAAAGGGCGAGGTAAAAGTCTAAAGCAACTCATGCATGACGCAGTGTCAGACGGTGGAGTAAAAATAGTCCCAGAATATTTCGACAAAACATATTTTCACTGGATAGAAAATCTCCGCGACTGGTGTATATCACGGCAGATATGGTACGGACACCGTATACCTGTTTGGTACAAAGGCGAAGAAATATACTGCGGAGTGGAGGCACCTGAAGGTGAAGGATGGGCTCAGGACTCTGACACACTCGACACATGGTTCTCGTCTGGAACATGGACTTTTTCAACACTAGGCTGGCCTGAAAAGACAAAGGATATGGAGACTTACCACCCGACAAATGTTCTCGATACAGCGTACGAAATACTTTTCTTCTGGGTTGCGAGAATGATCATGATGAGCACATATGCACTAAATCAAGTTCCATTCGACACTGTGTATCTACACGGGATAGTTCGAGATGCTCAAGGACGAAAGATGAGTAAAAGTCTCGGAAACGGTATCGACCCACTAGAAGTAGCCGAGAAAAATGGCGCAGACGCTGGACGTATGGCTCTCATACTAGGAACAGCCCCAGGAACAGATAGTCGCATAGACTGGAACAAAATAGGAGGACAATCCAAATTTGCAAACAAGATCTGGAACGCAACTCGCTTTGTATTAGAGAAAGCTGGCGACTTCGATGAGAACGCAAAACTAGATGAGGAGGACCAACTTTCTATCGATGAACTAAATAACTTCATAAAAGAAATAACAAAAGAGATGGACGAGATGAAGTTTTATATTGTATCTGAAAAAGTGTATCACTACTTCTGGCATACATTTGCTGATGTTATACTTGAAAGATCAAAAAAGAAAATCTTGGAGAATAAAAATGCTGATTCAGCAAAACTACTTCTTCGAAAAGAACTTGAAACTTTACTTACACTACTTCATCCATTTATGCCATTTATAACAGAAGAGATTTGGTCGACTTTAGGAAAAGATAAACTTCTCATGGTTTCATCATGGACGTCGACCCAAGATTAGCTCTCATCGCTATCGCAAGTGGAATACTTCCAACGCTAGTTTGGTTGTGGTTTTGGTTGCGTGAAGACAATGACAGACCAGAACCCAGAGGCCTTCTTATACTTACCTTTCTAGCAGGAATGTTCTGTGTAGCACTTGTGTTACCACTCCAGAGGCTTGCATATAATTACTTTGGTGACTCAAACACTCTTGTTGCAATAGCAGGATCCATAGAAGAGATAATCAAGTTCCTCGTTGTAGCAGTAGTTGTCATGCCAACAAAAAGAATAGACGAGCCCGTAGACTACCCTGTTTACTTTATTACGGTTGCGCTCGGATTTTCTGCGCTCGAAAACACACTTTTCCTTTTTGATCCGATCACAAACAGTGAAGCGACTGTTAGTCTACTCACTGGAAGTCTCAGATTCCTCGGAGCCTCTGTTTTACACACAGTAACGAGTGCTTCTATCGGTATCGCACTTGGACTTGCGTTTGGTGGTGGAAAAATAAAAAAGTTTTTTTACACAATATCTGGCTTGGGTGTGGCTATTGTATTGCATAGTGTCTTTAACTTAATTATAATGGATACATCAGGAGATCAATTTTGGAAAATGTATGGACTCTTGTGGGCCATCGCGGTTATCATCATGCTTTTCTTCGAAAAGCTACGCCGTATTTCAAATGCTATATATTACAAACTTCACAAACCTTTTACAGTAAAACCATATGTTCAATAAGAAAAAATCACTTTTCGAGAGAATCACTGGAAGCATACGCTTCGAGGATGACGAAGAAGATTTCGATAACGAAAACAATCCTATCGATGCTCCGAAGGGTCGCATGCAAAATGAGCAAGCACCAACTCGAAACCTTGCTGTAAAAGAAGATCGAGGAGAAAAAGAAGACTGGTTTGAAGAAGAAGAACCAGAAGGACAACTCACTGTAGATGTATACCAAACTCCAGGTGAGATAATAATCCAGACTATGGTTGCAGGTGTACGACCTGAGGATCTAGGTATATCTATCGCACGAGATACTGTTACTATAAAAGGACGACGTGAAGAAAACAAAGCAATACCAGAGCAAGATTATTTTACTCGTGAACTTTACTGGGGAGCATTCTCAAGAACTATCATACTTCCACAAGAGATAGAACCAGATCGAGCAGAAGCTATAGAAAAACACGGACTACTCACAATCCGCCTTCCAAAGATCGATCGAGGAAAACAAACAAATATAAAAGTTAAGTCGTTATAAAACAAAAAAATCCCGTTATGGGATTTTTTTGTTTAGGTTATTGTACTCGGGACCAGGGTCGAACTGGTGACCCCTGCCTGCCGGCAGGCAGGTACCGCTTCCAGATGGAAAGCAATGCTCATGGAGAAAATAATTCTGCTCAAAGTGCTCGGGACCAGGGTCGAACTGGTGACCTACCGCTCTTCAGGCGGGCGCTCTACCAACTGAGCTACCCGAGCACTTTAGGCAGAATTATTTATAAATTAATTTTTTATTCTGTAGCACTTTTGTAGCTATCCAAAATAGATTTCCAATCACCATTACCAATACTTGCAGAAGCATTCTGGATATTTGCAATACTGTCTTGTGCCCCACTGTACACGCTCATAATTTGTTCTAGATATGGTTGGATGTAGTAAAATGCACCAAAACCAAGACCTATTATAACTAGCCAGTACAGAAGTCTAAAAGCAGAAGCTCTTCTCTGAGCACCCCGAAGAGAATGAAGGATACGATTATTCTCTTTCGTAAGCTCCAATATCTCTTCTAGTTTGTCATTTGAACCAACTTCCATAGAGAACATATTAGCACAGGAATGGCGTATTTTCAATAGAAGAAATTCTCTTCCCAATTCCTAAAATAAGCTGTATACTCGGGAAAAATACCATGAAGGGCATAGAAGGAACAGGCCTATACGGGAGGCTACGGACATTATCCAATGCAGTAAAAGCGGACACACAACATCTAAATAGTGGTGCACCTATGACC